>CANHJG010000053.1 GCA_947461205.1 Opitutia bacterium | reverse complement strand
TGGCGCGGCGACGGGCGGAAGACTTCGGAGCCGAAGCGAGCGATGTCGAATTTGGCCATCGAGGCGGCGATCATCTCGATCGCACAGCAGGCGAGGCCGAAATTGAGGGGCCAGACGGAGTGGCTGTTGCCCCAGGTGTAGAGTTCCTGCAGGCTGGTGAGGAGGATGCCCTGGCGGCGGAGTTCGTCGCGCTCGGCTTCGGTCACGGTCGGCCGGGGCGCCGGAGCAGCGGGGGTGGGATCGCGCATGGGGCTCATTTCCATTCAAGGTGGCCGCGGTGCCAAGCCCACACGAGGCCTTCGGCGAGCAGCAGCAGGAAGACGAGCATGGCCACGAGCGCGCCGCCGGGCAGCGTGGTGAACGCGACGGCGAAAGGCAGGAGGAACAGCACCTCGACGTCGAAAATCAGAAACAAAATCGCGTAGAGATAGTAGTGGGCTTTGAACTGGATCCACGAGTCGCCGGAGGGGGCGATGCCGCATTCGTAAACGGCACCCTTGTCGAGGCTGGGTTTGGGCGGTTGGAAAAACCGGAACCAGAGACGGGCCACCGCCAGAAGGATCAAGGGAAATGCGACCGCGACGGCGCCAAACAGAGCGAGAAATGCGTAGGGGTGGGCATTCATGGCGGAACCTTCGACCACGGCTACGCTGACGGTGGGGTCCGAAACCTCAATTCCGAACGCGCGCTTTTTTTGCGCAACGCTGCGCGTCGGTTGCCCGGCCCGGCGGGTGGGATTGCGGCGCCGGGCGAGACGGCGGACGAGAGTCGGAGGGCGGTGGCATCAGGGCTGCGCGTCCGCGAAGTCCCCGCGCGTGGCACAGTTGATCCACGCGGTGGCGCCGCTGGCGTAATGCTCTTTTTTCCAAATGGGCACGCGGGCCTTGGCCTCGTCGATGAGATAACGGCACGCGTCGAAGGCGGCGCCGCGATGTTCGGCCGTGACGCCGACCCAGACGGCGAGTTCGCCGAGCTGCAGGTGGCCGACGCGGTGGACGCAGTGCACGGCGAGGAGTGGAAATTTTTCGCGGGCCTCGGCGACGATGCGCGCGCCCTCCTTGGCGGCGAGGAGGGCATAGGCCTCGTAGTCGAGGGAGAGGACGGGCTGGCCCTCGTTGCGGTTGCGCACCCAGCCCTCGAAGGTGACGCAGGCGCCGGCGCGCGGGTCGGCGAGGGCGCGGGCGAGGGCGGCGGGATCGAGGGGATCGGGGGAGAGGCTGAAGGACATCGGAGAGGAGGAACCGGCAACCGAGGGACTAACCGCCCGCGACCGGCGGGATGAAGACGAGACGGTCGCCGTCGCGGAGGGGGTGCGTAGCAGGAACGAACTCGTCGTTCACGGCGGCGCGGACGCGGTCGGCGGGGAGCGTGAAGGCGTGGCGGGCGCGGAGTTCGGCGTAGAGGGCGGTGGGGGTGGCGGCGGCGGTCGTGAGCGTCTCCCGGGTGAGGCCGCGCTGTTCGCGGAGGATCGCGAAATATTGGACAGTGAGGGTGAGCATCGGGGGGATCCGTGGACGAGAGGAGGGCGCAGAGGCGGGGGCGGGGCGGAAACCGCGCCTTACGCGGAGCGGTAGTCGGATTTTCCGCCGGTTTTTTCGCGGAGGCGGATGTCGCGGATCACGATGTCGTGGGACACAGCTTTGGCCATATCGTAGAGGGTGAGGGCGGCGATCGTCGCGCCGGTAAGGGCTTCCATCTCGACGCCGGTTTTGGCGTGGGTTTGCGCGTGGCAGTGAATCGTGACTTCGCCCGTGCCGTCGGGCAGGAGGCGCGATTCGATTTGGATCTGGCAATCGTCGAGCGAGAGCGGGTGGCAGAGCGGGATGAGGTCGCTCGTTTTTTTCGCGCCCATCACGCCGGCGAGAATGGCAGTCTGGAAGATCGGGCCTTTCTTGGTCGCGATCTCACCGGCGTGGAGGAGCGCGGCAAGTGCGGGCGGGAGCGAAACGGTCGCGACAGCGTGGGCGGTACGCCTGGTCACGGCCTTGTCGCCGACGTTGACCATCGCGGGACGGTTTTGTGCGTCGAGGTGGGAGAACATGAGCGCACTGTCGCGCGCGAACACTGAACGCTCAACGTTTAACGCCGAAAGGTGAAGGCCATCGGCGGTGGGGCAACCGCCGCTCCGTTACACCCACGGGAAGAACGGGGCGAGGGTGCCGGCCGGAAAATCGGCGGGGCCGGGCGGGAGTTCCACGAAGCCGTCGGTGCCGACGAGGCCGGCGAAGTCGCCCGAGGTGTTGAACGGGTCGGGCGTGGCGAGGAGTTCGGCGCGGGGGCCGCTCGCGAGTTTGACCGGCAGCAAATACGCGAGCTTCGGTTTCCAGGCAACGGGTGCGGCGAGTGCGACGGGGCGGGGCACGACGGGGGCGAGGCCGCCGGCGTGCGCCAGCGCGGGGAGGACGTAGCGGTGCAGGCAGGTGTAGGCGGACACCGGATTGCCGGGGAGCGCGAAGACGGGCGTGTGACGCGCGCTTTGCCCGAACCAAAACGGTTTGCCGGGACGTTGGGCGACACCCTGGAAAATTTTTTTCACGCCCTGACGGTCGAGTTCGGCCGGGAGGAAATCAAATTTCCCTTTCGAGACCCCGCCGGTGATGAGCACGACGTCGAATTCGGCGAGGATGTGCCAGAGGAGGTGTTCAATTTCGTGGCGGACGTCGCGGAAGTGAAACCGGGAGGTCAAGGGATAACCGGCGGCGGCGAGCGCGGCGCTGAGCGCCTGGTCGTTGCTGCGGCGGATCTGGTGCGGGGCGACGCGGGCGGCCACGTCGACGAGTTCGTCGCCGGTAGCGATGACGGCGATTTTCGGGGACTGGCTGACGGTGACGCTGGCATAGCCGCAGGCGGCGGCGACGGCGATTTCCCGACCGGTGAGGCGGGTGCCTTCGCGCACAATGACGTCACCCGCGCGGTGGTCGCTGCCGCGGCGGTGGACGGCGTGGCCGGCAGAGAAGTGTGCGGCGGTGGCCGCCACGGTGATCGTGGCGCCGGTGGCGGCGCGGGTGGTTTCCTCGTAGGGCACGATGCAGTCGGCGCCGGCGGGAAGCACGGCGCCGGTCATGATTTCGAGGCAGGCCCCGGGGGCGGGACCCAGTTGGAAGGGGCGCATGCCGGCCGCCTGCACGCCCTGGATCCCGAACTCGGTGAGGCCGGCGGCGAGCGAGGCGGCCCGCAGCGCATAACCGTCCATCGTCACGCGGTCGAACGGCGGCAGGTCGCGGTCGGCGCAGAGGTCGGCCCGCAGGCTGCGGCCGTGGGCTTGGGCGAGCGGGCAATCTTCGCGGTGAAACGGCGCGAGATGGGAGAAAATGAGTTTTTCCGCGGCGGCGGGAGTGAGCATGTTTTTGGAGGAGCCGGCTTGCAGGTGAGCGGTGCCCGGGGTAACTGACACCGTTCACCGGCTACTGGCAGACTTCTCCATGGGACATCCGACCGACCAATTCAACCGCCCGTTGCGCGATCTGCGCATTTCGGTGACGGACCGCTGCAATTTTCGCTGTCCCTACTGCATGCCGAAGGAGGTGTTCGGGGCGGGCTATCAATTTCTGCGTGATCCGCAGCTGATGACGCTCGGGGAGCTCACGCGGATCGTGCGGGCGTTCCGCGCGCTCGGGGTGGACAAAGTGCGCCTCACGGGGGGCGAGCCCTTGCTGCGCGCCGATGTGCCGGAACTGGTGCGGATCCTGAAACAGGACGTGGGGGTGAAGGATGTCGCGCTCACGACCAACGGCTGGCTGCTCGAAAAACTCGCGCCCGTCCTGCGTACGGCGGGCCTCGACCGGCTGAACGTGTCGGTGGATTCGCTCGACGACACGACGGCAGGCAAGCTGAACGGGCTGGGTTTCAGCGTGACGCGCGTGTTGCGCGGGATCGACGCGGCGGCGGCGCTGGGCTTTCCGATCAAGATCAACACGGTGGTCCAGCGCGGGGTGAACGACGGGGAACTGCTGGCGTTGTGCGACTATTTCCGCGCGCGCGGGCACGCGGTGCGGTTCATCGAGTTTATGGACGTGGGCAACACGAACCACTGGTCGGCCGAGCGGGTGGTCCCGGCGAAGGAAATCGTCGCGCGCATCGGGGAAAAATGGCCGCTGGAGGCGGTGGGTCCGGCCTATCGCGGCGAGGTGGCCTCGCGCTACCGCTATGTCGACGGGCGCGGCGAGATCGGGCTGATCAGCTCGGTCACGGAGCCATTTTGCCGCGACTGCCACCGCGCGCGGCTCTCGGCGGACGGAAAACTGTTCACGTGTTTGTTCGCGTCGCTCGGGTGGGACGTGCTCGGGGCGCTGCGGGCGGGCGCGGAGGCGGCGGGCCTGGAGAGCTATCTTTCGCGGGTGTGGAGCGGGCGCCTCGATCGCTACAGCGACGAGCGCGCGGAGCTGCTCGCGACCGGCGAGGCGCGGGCGAAGATCGAGATGAGTTATATTGGGGGGTGAGCGGCGCCGCTTCGTCCTCTCACCGAGCGATTATCGGGACACGATCGCGGCGGTTCCGGCGATAAACGCGGAATTCGGCTCCATCGCTCGTGAGCACCCGGGCCAGCGGGTGCAGCTCGCTGAGCCGGACGACCTAGGCATGCGCGAGTTGGGCGCGACCGGCCTCGCGCTGCATGCAGGCCCGGATCTTCGGCGAATCGTGCGGGAGAAGCGGGGCGATCTCGAGGGCTCCCCGCTCGATCATCTCATCCCAACATCCTTTGAACGTTGGACTTTTCGGTCGCCGCGAGCGCCAGCGAGTGGCCGGATTACCCCTCGCTGGCGCTCGCGCCTACCCGGTAAATCAAAGTCTGCATCGTTTGGGCGCTGGATCTCAACCTGGCGATCTGCGGCCGACCCGGCCCCCAGCAGATAGGTCGCTTTTATTCCTCATACCGCGCGGCGCGGCCGAGGTAGTTGAGCATCCAGATTTCCTTCCAGACGCGGTAGCGGCCCTCATGCGTGATCTTGCCGAGGTCTTCGCGGTCGTGGTGCGGGTGGAGAAAACCGAGCTCGGTGTTTACCTGATCGAGTTCGTGCTGGGCCGTGTTGAGGTCGGCCAACGGTTCGACCGCAAAGGGCACGGGCGTCGCGCGGCCGGCCAGCAGCCGAGCGCGGTGGCGCGCGAGGAGGCGCGGGAGCGAACGGCTCCACGGGGCGCGCTCGACGAACCAATGCTCCGGATAAAATCCGGCGAAGGGGATGTAGAGATTGTCGGTGAGGTACCGCCGGCCGTCGGCCGTGACCGAGGTGACCGCGAAACAGACAGAAATCGCGCCGTTGACCTGCGGAATGAACGTCACCTGGACCCGGACGGTCGCCTCGGCGTCCTGGTAAACCGAAACGCGCAAGTAAACGCCACCGCCGACCTCGGCCTTGAGCGCCTGCGTCTGGCGGAAGCCCTGGGTGCGGAGCCATTCGCGGATTTTCAGCAGGCGCGGTTGGACGGGCCACTCTTCGCCGCTGGCGTTGACCGCGTAACGCGGAAACAGCGGCAGCGGACTGACGCTCAGGGCGGAGATGGCGACCCAGTTGTAGAGCGTCTCGCCGACGAACCACACGATGAAAAACACGGCGACCAACACCCCAAACGGCCGGTCGATCAGCTCGAAATCGCGGCTCATCTGCGCGGCGCCAAACGCGAAGACAAACCAGCGCAACCAGCGGTCGGCGATGGAGAGCAGCGGGGACGCCACGCGCTGGTTGATTTGCATCAGCACGAGCGAGGCGAGAATAGCGGCGAGAATCAGATAAGTGGGCTCCACAGGGAGAAAGAAGCGTGGGCGACACCGGACGGCCGGATGGAGAGACCGCCCGCCCAATCCTGCCGCGATGAAAAGATGGAGCGACCGAAAATCAACTCAGCCGCACGGGCATGATCACGCACACGAAGTTTTCGAGCGTCTTGAATACGCCCGGGCTGACTTCGTCTTTCACCTCGAAAAATACCTCGTCCTTGGTGAGGGCGCGGAGCGGGTCCATGATGAAGGCCGGGTTGAACGCGACCTGCAGATCAGGGCCGCTGTAGCCGATGGCCATCGACTCGTGCGCCTCGCCGAAATCGGGACTCTGGGCCGTGATTTCGAGGAGATTGCTGGTGAGTTTGACTTTGACCGAGTTGGATTTCTCCGAGCACACGAGGGCGGCGCGGTGCACGCATTGGAGGAACAGCTCGCGCTCGAGTTTAATGCGCTGGTGGGTCTCCTTGGGGATGACCTGATGGTAATTCGGGTAGTTGCCCTCGACGACCTTCGAGTAGAGGTAAACGTGGTCGATGAGGCCGCTGGTGTCCTTGTCGGTCGCGATCTGGAACGCGGCGCGGCGCTCGTTGAAGTTGATCTTCACCTTTTCGCCCTTGTCGAGGAGGCGGGTGAGTTCGCCGACGGTCTTGGCGGGCAAAATGATCGCGCCGGCGCTGGCGGCAGGCACGTCCATTTCCTTCGCGATGAGGGCAAGGCGACGGCCGTCGGTGGCGACGAGCGA
This sequence comes from Opitutia bacterium, assembly GCA_947461205.1. Taxonomy (GTDB): domain Bacteria; phylum Verrucomicrobiota; class Verrucomicrobiia; order Opitutales; family Opitutaceae; genus GAS368. The sequence goes on along the minus strand of CANHJG010000053.1, from coordinate 26,663 downwards.
GAGTTTGCCGTCCTTGAAGTTGAAGTAGACGCCGTTGAGGATGTAGCGCGTCTCGTCGCTGGACTGGGCGTAGGCGACGCTCTTGAGCATCATGACGAGCTCGGCCTGTTCGAGGGCGTAGGCCTTCTCGTCGCCGAATTCGGGCAGTGGGGGAAATTCTTCCTTCCCGATGCCCATGATGCGGAACGTGGAGCCGCCGGAGGTGAGTTTGACCTGGTGATTGGGCGACCCATCGAACGTGACGTCCACATTGGGCAGTTCCCGCACGATTCCGGCCAATCGTTTGACCGGGAGGGTCACGGAGCCCGTTTCCTTCACCTCGGCCTTGATTTTGCAGCGAATGCCCAGGTCGAGATTGGTGGTGGTCAGCGAAATCTGATCTTTCTCCGCTTCGATCAGCACGTTGCTCAGAATGGGCATCGTGGCTTTGGAGCCGACCACATTGAGCACCTGGGCCAAGCCGTTGGCGAAGTGATCGCGATTGATTTTGAATTTCATGAAGGGGGCGGAGGGACGCGCGTTTGAGAAGCTAACAAAAGCTAAAAGGATAGGAGTTCAATTAGGAATTATATCCGTATTATTATGGGCTGCGAATAACCCTAGCAACCGGCGCTTTTCCCTCCCGGAGCGCGGCGTAAAACGCGGTGAGAAACGTCGCATTGATTGCGCACAAGTGGCCGGTTATGCGCAACGCCGGAGTTGCTGGTGCACGGTGCGCACGTTGCTCACACGTTGCCGGTCGGTCGGTGCGGAACGTGCCGTGGGAGCGGTGCGGCGGGGCGGCGCCAGTGCCGGATGAGGCCGAAAAAAATGTAGGTCAGGCAGATGCCGAGCAGAGCGTATTCCTTGAAGAAGTAAATCAGCCCCCCGAGGGCTAGGGCGCCGGCAAAGCTGCGGAGCTTCATCTTGGTTTGGAGATCGATGCCCTTGCCGCTCGGGTAGCGCACCGTGCTCATCATCAGGAGGCCGATGAGCAACATGAGGCAAGGCAGGGTGAGGGCCCACGCCTTGAGCGACTTGTCGGACTCGGCAAGTTTGAGCAAAAAGAGCACGAGGGCAGCCACCGTGCCCGCCGCGGCGGGGACGGGCAGGCCGACGAAGTCGTGGTGGAACTCCTTTTTGCCCGACCGCAGGAGCGGATTCGTAATGACGTTGAACCGGGCCAGACGCATGGCCGCACAGAGCAGATAAACGAAGCCGATCGCCCAACCAATGTTGCGGAACCACTCATAGCTGCCCGTCGTGGGCGCGAGGATGAGGTAAAACATCATCAGAGTCGGCGCGACGCCAAAGGAGACGATGTCGGCAATCGAGTCGAACTCGGCCCCGAACAGTGATTCGCGGCCGCCCATGCGCGCCAGCCTGCCGTCGAGGGCGTCGAACGCAGCCGCGCCGAAAATCAACCACACGGCATAGCGGTAGTGGTCGGCCGGGGTGTGGCCGAGATATTCGCCGGTCAGGGCCGTCTCCGCGAGGCGGGCCTGGATGCAGTTCACAATGGCCATGAAACCGCAAAAGAGGTTTCCGGCCGTCATCAGGTTGGGGAGGAAATAGATGCGGCTCGCCTGGGTGACGTTGTAGGGGTCCTCGCGGCGGGCGAGTTCCTCGGCCGCGCGCTGGGCGCGTTCGGCGGGCGTGCGGCGGCGGAAGTTCATTGTTTCGTCAGGCTCTCGAGGTATTTCCAGAACTTAGAGTGTTGCTCGACAAGCTGCTGCTCCGAGACGGGCAGTTTGTTGCGCAGCAGGAAATCTTCGAGGGAGTTCTTGGGGAGGATGTAGTTCACGTGAAGGGCTTCGCCGTGCGCCTCGAAATAGAATCGGAAATCGCCGGCGCGGAGGCGGTAAAACTCCTTCGGGCCGCGATGAAACCGCCCCAGCGGTTCGCGCGGGTGGGCGAGCTCGTCGGGCCGCAGGCTCGTCATGGGTTCGAGCACGGCCAACTGCGCCAGCTGGTCGAGCCGGTTGAGCTCGTGCATCGCCTGGGCGGAAAAGGTGACTTGATACATGGCGGCGATCAGCGGCCCGCGTGGCTGCCCTGCGCGGAGCGCGCTTGGCCCGCCGCCGGTCCCACCCGCGAAAAATTTATCGAATGACCCATCAGGCCCGCCAGTCTCTGCTCCCGGCCCGGCGCGGCAACGCTTTTTCTCGGCGGCGGCCGGCCCTCCAGGCAGGCCGCCTCTCCGGGACTTCCGCGGTCGTCGCGGAGAGACGAGCCTGGCTCCGCCGGCGCGCCGCCGCCCTTTTTGTTTTCCTCCGCCGCCGCCCCCGGGCACGCTCGCGCCATGGCCGTCACCCTGTCCGATATCCGCGCGGCCCAACGCCGCATCGCCGGCGGCATTTATGTGTCGCCGTGCCCCGAATCGATCCCGCTGGGCGAAATCACGGGCTGCCGGATCGTCTGCAAACTGGACAACCTCCAGCGCACGGGCTCGTTCAAGGAACGTGGCGCGCGCAACGCCCTGCTGCGCCTCCCGCCCGGCCAGCAAAAGTGCGGCGTCATTGCCGCCAGCGCCGGCAACCACGCGCTCGGGCTCGCCTACCACGGCAAGCTCCTCGGCATTCCCGTCACCGTCGTGATGCCCGACTACGCGCCGCTGATCAAGATCACCACCTGCCAGAAACTCGGGGCGCGCGTGCTGGTGCGCGGCCGTGATTTTACGGAGGCGCGCGCCGAGGCCGACGCCCTCCTCGCCCGCGAAGGGCTCACCTATATCCACGGCTTCGATGCGCCCGATATCATCGCCGGCCAGGGCACGGTCGCGCTGGAGATGATGAAACAGGTGCCCGATCTCGACGCGATTCTGTGTCCCATCGGCGGCGGCGGACTCATCGCGGGCGTCGCCGTGGCAGTGAAAGCGCTGAAGCCGAAAATTCAGGTCATCGGCATCGAAAGCACGCAGACCGGCAATTTCGCCGCCGCGCTCCGCGCCGGCCGACCGGTCACGGTCAAACGCCGCGCCACGCTCGCTGACGGTCTCGCGCCGCTCACGGTGGGGTCGACGTCGTTCGCGCTGGCGCGGACCCGCGTCGACCAGGTGGTGAGTGTGGGGGAACGGTGGATCGCGCTCGCGATTCTGCGCCTGCTCGAGCTGGAGAAAACGGTCGTCGAAGGGTCCGCGGCGGTGTCGCTCGCCGCGCTGATGGCCGGTTTGCTACCCGCCCTGCGCGGCCGGCGCGTCGGACTCATCCTGAGCGGCGGCAACATCGACCCCTCGGTGCTCGGGCGCGTGATCGCTCAGGGGCTAGTGCACGACGGCCGGCTCACGCGTTTCACGGCCACGGTTCCGGACCGCCCGGGCGGGCTCGCCGACCTGACGCGGGTGATTGCCGATGGCGGGGCGAGCATCCAGGAAATCGTGCACGAGCGGGCGTTCAGCGGAGCGGACGTATTTTCGGTACACGCGGTGTGCACCGTGGAGACGCGCGACCACGCGCACGTCGCGACGCTGCACCGCGCGTTGAAAAAACACGGTTTCCCGGTCACCGTCACCTCATGAGCCCCCTCATGAGTTCAGGAAACTTTCCGGCGGCACTGCGCGGCGTTTGTCTGGTCGTCGGCCTGCTCGCGCCGGTGGCCGCCGCCGAATATTTTCCGCCCCGCGGCGGTTGGGCCCGCCGGTCTCCGGAGCAGCTGGGGTTCGACGCCGCGCGGCTGCAGCAGGCGGTCGATTTTTCGGTCGCGCACGAAAACCCGGCGACGAAGGACCTCGCGACGGATCTCCACCAGACCTTCGGCCAACGCGAACCCGACTTCAAACTCCGCGGGCCGACGCAACCGCGCGCCGCGCTGAGCGGTCTCGTCATCCATCGCGGCTATGTCGCGGCCGAGTGGGGCGACACGACCCGCACCGACATGGCGAACAGCGTGACGAAGACCTTTCTCACCACGGTCGTCGGGCTCGCGTGGCAGCGCGGACTCATCCGCGACCTGACCGACCACCCGGGCGACGCGTTGCCGACGGCCGAACGCGAGCCGCTCTTCGGTTCTACGCACAACGCGGGCATCACGTGGGACCATCTGCTGCGGCAGACGAGTGACTGGTCGGGCACACTCTGGGGGATTCCCGACTGGGCCGACCGCCCGGTGGGGGCGACGCCGGCGGACTGGCCGAACCGCCCGCAGCATGAGCCCGGCACGTTTTTCAAATACAACGACGTCCGGGTGAATCTCCTCGCGTTGTGTGCGCTGCACGTGTGGCGCCAGCCGCTACCGGAAGTCTTGCGCGAGGAAATCATGGACCCGATCGGGGCCTCGGGCACGTGGCGCTGGCACGGCTACGAGAATTCGTGGATCGAGCTCGACGGCCGGCGCGTGCAGTCGGTGAGCGGGGGCGGACATTTCGGCGGCGGGATGTTCATCAGTGCGTGGGATCTCGCGCGGTTCGGATATCTGTTTCTGCGCGGAGGAAAATGGGCGGGCCGGGAGCTCGTCTCCGAAAAATGGATTGCGCTCGCGCGTACGCCCGGGCCGGCGAACGCGACCTACGGTTTCGCGAACTGGTATTTGAATACCGATCGCAAACCGCTGCCGTCCGTGCCTGCGACGAGCGTGCGGTTCGTCGGCAACGGCCAGAACATCGTCTTCATCGATTGGGAGCACGACCTCGTGGTGGTCGTGCGGTGGATCAAGCATGACGCCGCGCTGGACCAGTTCCTGGGCGGGGTGCTCGGGGCGCTCAGTTCCGCGCGTTAAATTTCACCTTCTCTTCGTCGCGCTCAAGATACGGGATGCCTTTATCCATCCACTCCGGGGCCGGGGAGCCTTTGAGAAAGTGGTCGAAAAACTGGTGCATGCGTTGGCCGAAATCCTTTTGGTCCGCGCGGCGGCGCAGGCCGTGGGGCTGGCCGTTGTAGTTGAAAAGCCAGGCCGGTTTGTCGTGGCGGCGCAGCGCGAGGAAAAGCTCGATGCCCTGCTGCCACGGCACCGCGTCGTCGCCGTCGTTGTGCAAAAGCAGGAGCGGCGTGCGTACATTCTCGATCCGGAACACCGGGGAGTTGGCGAGGTAGAGTTGCGGCGCAGCCTGCAGCGATTGCCCGATCCGGCTCTGCGTCTGCTCGTATTGGAATTGGCGCGGCAGGCCCGTGCCCCAGCGGATGCCCGAGTAGGCGCTCGTCATGTTGCCGACCGGCGCCCCGGCTTCGGCGGCGCGGAAGCGGTTCGTCTGCGTAACCAGATAGGCGATCTGGTAGCCGCCCCACGAGTGGCCCTGGATGCCGATGGCGTTTTCGTCGACGCAGCCCCGCTGCACCACGGCGTCGACCGCGGGCAACACGCATTGCAGCGCGCTTTGGCCGGGCTGGCCGGTTTGGTAGACGATGTCGGGCGCGAGCACCAGGTACCCGTGGCTGGTGTAGAGCGAGAAATTGACGTTCTGCGACGGGCGCGGGGTGACGAACTCGTGCACGTTTTGCGCGAGGCGTTCGTAGATGTAGACGATCATCGGATATTTTTTCTTGGGATCGAAATTCGCCGGTTGGTAGAGGGCGGCCTGGAGCGGTTGGCCGCCGAGACCCTTGAATTTCACGAGCTCGCTGCGGCCCCAGAGAAACGGCTTCTGCTGCGCGGCGCCGTCGGTCACGCGGGCGAGTTTTCCGAACGAGGCGTCCGTCGTGTGCACGTCGGGAAAGGTGTCGAAGCGCCCGGCGGTCACGAGGAGCACGTCGGCGTCCTGCGCGCGGCCGATGTAACGGAAATTCTTGTCGTCCCAGAGCAGGCGTTGCGGCGCGGTTTTTTTCGCGGCGGCGGCGAAGTCGGTGCGGAAGAAACCCGTCGCGCGCGTCTCCTCGCTCTCGCCGCGGAGCACGAGCGGCTTCGCGGGATCGATCCCGCGCTCGTCGTCATCCTCTTCGACGGGTTCGGTGCGCTGTACGCGGAGCGCGACTTGGGTGGCGCGGCCGTGGCCGGCGGTGAGGTTTAGCGCGGCGCGGCCGTTGGGGAAAACCTGCCACACGTCGTAACGGTCGTAGACGAGGAGCGACGCGCTATCTTTGGTCCAACCGGCGCTGCCGTAGGCGGCGGGCGGCGCCGGGAGATCGTGGTCCTCGTTGTGCAGGCTGACACGCAGCGCGGCCGTGAGACGGCGCGTGGTGCCGTCGGCCGTGTTCAGCACGTGCCAGTGCTTGTCCTGGTAGTAGGCGGCCCACTGGCCGTCGGGCGACCACTGCGGCGGTGCGCCTTCGGAGCGTTGTTGTTTGAGCACGGTCCGGCGGGTGCCGGTGGCGGGATCGACGAGCGCAAAATCGGCATAGCGGCCGTCGAAGTCGGTGAGTTTCCGATACGCGCGGTCGTCGCTGCCGAGGGCGCGCCGGCCGTCGTCGCTGAGGGTGACGGTGGCGAGGGCGGAGTCGGCGAGCTGGGTGTAGTGGCGCGTGGCGAGATCGAGGATGCCGGCGTAGGTGCGGGTGCGCTCGCGGGCGGCGCGGACTTTCTGGATCGGCTGCACGTAGTCGTCGTTCCAGCGCCAGAGGTCGGCGGTGACTTTTTCCTCGTCCGGCGGCGCACTGGCGGCGCTGCGCGGCGGCTTCGGCGGCGGGGCAGCGGGGAGGAAGAGTTTTTGGCCGTCGCGGGAAAAGGCGAGCGGGCCCTTGTCGCTGAAGACGAGGCCTTCGGCCGGGCCCGCGGTGGTGGCGCGCCCGATTTCCACGGCGGCGGCGGTGCCGCGGGTCCAGAGGTAGGGTTTGCTCTTGGGTTGTTTCGCGGCGGCATCGTCGCGGTCGCTGACGATCACCGCCTGGGCCTGCGTGCGGTCCCAGGTGAGCTTCGTGTATTTGCCCTTGCCGGTGAGGAGTGAGGCGGGGGCGGCGGCGGTGCCGGGGGTGACGGCGTAGAGGCCGTTGTCGGTCTCGGCCTTCGAGGAAACGGTGTAAAGGAGGGTCTGGCCGTCGCGCGCGAACGAACAGTCGAGGGCGTTTTCGAAGGAGCGTTGGCTGCCCGCGGCGAGATCGCGCAGGACCAGTTCGGTGCCGAATTCTTTTTTCGGCGCGCCGGCGGCGGGGGCCGGACCGGAGGGACGGCGCTGGGTCGTGGCCTGAGCGTCGTCGCGGTCGTCGTCTTCCCTGGTTTCCTCCGGGGGGGTCTCGGTGGATTTCGGCTCATCGGTTTTGGCGGGCTCTGGTTTCGGTTCTTTCAGGTAGGCGAGCCAGGCCCCGCCGCGCGGGGGAACCTGAAAACTTTTCACCGCCGGCACCCGGATCGTTTCGGCGGCGGCGAGGTTGACGATGACGAGGCCGTTCTTCGGGCTGTCCTCGGGCTTTTTCTTGTCCTTCCGGGCTTGGGCGATCTCGGCCTTGGTCGGATGCGTCGAGGCGACGACGAACCGGCTGTCGCTGGTGAAAACCAGTCGGATATTTTTCGCGACAGGCGGCGCTTCTGGATTGGTTGATTCTTCTCCGGTGGACGGAGCCGGCGGCAGCAGCATACCGACGGGCACGCGGCGCTCGGTGCCGGTGGCGATTTCGCGGATGACGAGGTCGCCGTCGCCGTCCTGCGGCATGGCGGAGTAGGCGAGCCAGCGGCCGTCGCGCGAGAGCGTTGGGGTGAAGAAGCTGCGCCACGCGTCGAAATCTTCGTGGGTGAGGGGTCGGGGCGCAGCGGGTTGGGCGGAAACGAGGCTGGCGACGACGACGAAGAGGGCGGCGAAAACACCGCCGGGGCGAAACAGGCGCGGACGCATCATGGGGAAAAGGGGTGGGGCAGGCTGGACCGCGCGCGTCGCGGGATGCGGCGGCGGGGCGCGAAAACTAGCCGCAAAGATTGGGCCCACGGCAAGCGGATTGGCGTGGTCGTCGCCCGCGGCGCGGGGCGCCTTCGCCGCCACGCCGGCGCTGACCCCGCCTTTTCCCTGCCTGCGCCGCAGACCGGCCCGGACGATCGCATCGCGCTCGAAACGCCGGTGGCGAGCGAGCCCGGGCCGCACCCGGCGGTGGTGTTCCTCGGAGGTGACGATTCGGTTCCGCCTAATTTTCCGCAAAAAATCGGCCGCCAAGGTTTGTCACGGATTCCGTGACAGAAGTCCGGGGCGGTTGCCGCGCGGGGGGCCGCGCCAAAACTCACGCTACCGGGTCGTGGCCGTTCTGTCGGAGGATCGCCCGGGCGGTCTCGGCGTCCTCGTCTTCGACCTGCAGGCGGACGGGGGTGGCGTTCGCAAAGAGGTAAGGTTGGGTTTGCGCGCTGAATTCGTCGGGCACTTGGGCCGCGATCCCGCAGCTGTCGAGCAACGCGCGCAGCATGAAAATATGATCGAGATTGGCGGAGGCGGAGATCGTCGTCATGATCAGAGCGTAACCCGAAGGGACGATTTGGCGAGGGCGGCGGTTCAGTCTGGTTTTCGGCGGTGTCAGTGCCCAACGTACTGGGGCCCCCGCCCTCGCATGAAACGCAGCTTCTGCCCTGTCGCCCGGTGCCTGTCTGATTCCCTCCGACGGGGACGTCGGGCGCGGGGCACGCACATCACGGTGGAAATCCCGGGCCGGGGTGACACCACGATTTTATGATTCCCTGCCGTTTTCTCCGCCGCGCCGCCGCGCTGGGCGCTGCGCTCATCGCATTCCTGCCGGCCCGCGCCGCCCACGCCGACGCCCATGTTGTCCTCATCAGCCTCGACGGATTTCCGGCCTACCTCTGGCGCGATGAGACGCTCGCGTTGCCCCATCTGCGCCAGCTCGCCGCCGGGGGCGTCGTGGCCCAGGCGATGACGATTGTGAATCCTGCGATTACGTGGCCCAACCACACCTCGCTGGTCACGGGCGTGACGCCGCAAAAACACGGGGTGCTCTACAACGGCTACGTCACGCGCCAGGGCCCCGGCAAACCGATCAAGAACGAGCAGTGGGCCGACAAAAAAATTCTCGTGCGCGTGCCGACGGTTTACGACGCCGCGTTCCACGCCGGCCTCACCACGGCCGAGGTCGATTGGGTCGCGATCACGCGGCCCGGCACGATCACCTGGAGTTTCGCCGAGATCGTCGATCCCACCGCCGTGCTCCCGCGCGAAATGGTCGCCGCCGGTGTCGCGACCGAGAAAGAAATTCTGGCGGTCGCCGCAAAAAAGCCGGTGGTCGGCACGAATATCGAACCGCCGAAGCGCCTGAATGCGGCGGAGCGCGACGAATTGTGGACGCGCGCGGCGAGTTTTGTGTTCACCCGGCATCGGCCGAATCTGCTGATGTTTCACCCGCTCAACACGGACGGCCAGCATCACCGCTTCGGCCCGAATTCGCCCGAAGGCCTCGCCGCGCTCCGGCTGGCGGACCGTTACGTGGGCGACCTGTTGCGGGCGATCGACGCGAGCGGTCTCCGCGAAAAGACGACGGTGATCGTGACGACCGACCACGGTTTCAAGAAGGTCGACCACTACCTCTACCCGAATGTGGCCCTCAAGAAAGCCGGCCTCCTCCGCACCGCTGGCGCGACCATCGCGCAGTGCGATGCCTACGTCGGCACGCAGGGCGGCATCGCGTTTGTCTACGTGACGGATCCCGCGCGGCGCGGAGAATTGCTGCCGAAGCTCAAAGCGCTTTTCACCGGCATGGAAGGCATCGCCGAGGTCCTTGACGCCGCCACCGAGGCGCCCGCGCGCGGGCTGCCGACGCCGGCGGAAAACGAGGCGATGGGCGAACTCATCCTCCACCCGAAAGCCGGCTACGCGTTCACCGGCACCGCCACCGGCGACATCGTCCACGGCCCCTCGGTCAACTATGGAGGCACGCATGGTTACCCGGCGACCGATCCCGAGCTCGACGGCATTTTCATCGCGCAAGGCGCGGGGATCCGGCGCGGGGTGAAACTGGACCGCGTGCGCAACCTCGACGTCGCTCCGACGATCGCGCGCCTGCTCGGGGTGGCGTTGCCCACCGCCGACGGTCGGGCGATGGAGGACGTGCTCGAGCCCCGATGATTCCGGTGGGAGGGGTGCTTTTCCCAGCGCCCTCGTTTCATCGGCGGTGGGGAAACCGCCGCTCCGACGAGCCTTCGACCCTCACGCAGCACCTCTGCCGCGGTTGAGCCCTGAATAACCTTCGCCTTTTCATTTACGCCAAACTCTGAGCAAGCTCGTCGCAGTCTCGCTTGCTCCCGTCCTCTCCCTCTCCTCGTCCCACCTTTCTTGCCCCATGCTTCGCTTCGCTCAATTCGGTGCCGGTCGCATCGGCACGATCCACGCCGCCAATCTCGCGTCGACCGGTGCGACCCAGCTCCGTTACGTCGTCGATGTGAACCCGGCCGCCGCCGCAGCCCTCGCCGCGAAACACGGCGCGCACGTCACGGACGTCGCCACGGCCCTCGGCGATCCGGCGATCGACGCCGTGATCATCGCGTCGTCCACCGACACGCACGCGGAGCTGATCATCGCGGCCGCGCGCGCGGGCAAGGCCATCTTCTGCGAGAAGCCCATCGACCTCTCGCTCAAACGGGTCGACCAGTGTCTCGCCGCCGTGAAAAAGGCGAAGGTGCCGCTGTTCGTCGGGTTCAACCGCCGCTTCGATCCGAGTTTCGCCGCGCTCCACGCGCGCCTCGCCCGCGGCGACATCGGCCCCGTTGAGCAGGTGATTGTGACGAGCCGCGACCCGGGGCTGCCGCCGCTCAGCTACATCAAGGTGTCCGGCGGCCAGTTTCGCGACATGACGATCCACGATTTCGACATGGCGCGTTGGCTCCTCGGCGAAGAGCCCGTCGAGGTGTTCGCCTACGGCAGCTGCCTCGTCGATCCGGCGGTGGGCAAGGCCGGCGACACGGACACGGTGATGGTGCTTATGAAGACCGCGTCGGGCCGGCAGGCGCACATCAACAACAGCCGGCGCGCCGCCTACGGTTACGACCAGCGGCTGGAAGTCCACGGCGCCAAAGGTCGCCTGCTCGCGGGCAACCGCACGCCGACGACGGTCGAACTCGCCGACGGCGCGAGCGTGAGCGCGGACAAGCCGATGTATTTTTTCCTCGAGCGCTACGCGGAAGCCTACCGCGCCGAGTTGGCGGCGTTTGTCGATGCGGTGATCAACCAAAAGCCGATGCCGGTGGGCGCCGAAGACGGCCGGATGGCAATCGTGTTGGCCGAGGCGGCCTTGAAATCGCTGAAGACGGGCCGGCCGGTGAAGGTGAACTAGGGTTCGGGTCGTGGCGCCTCACCGCACTTTCGCGCAGACGATGCAGTCGCGCGGTTCGGGGCCGAGGGTCGGGGCGACGTGCCAGCGGCGCAGCACGCCTTCGCGCACCATCCCGGCTTTTTCCATGACGCGCACCGAGGCGGGATTCTCCACGTCGCAAAAGGCGTAGGCCCGATAGAGCGAGGGCTGCGCGAGCGTCCAATCGACGAGGTAGGCGAGCGCTTCGGCGGCCATGCCGTGGCCCCAGAATTTCCGGGCGAGGACGTAGCCAAACAGGGCGCGGCCGTTGCCCTCGAGGGTCACGCCGATAGAGCCGATGGGGGTCCGGGTGCCTTTCAGGCAGAGGAGCCACGCGAGCGGGAGCGCGGTGTCACGTTTTTCCCAATGGGCCGCGGCTTCGCCCAAAAACGCTGCGAGCGGCTCCACGCGTTCGTAGGCACGCCAGGCGAGGTAACGCGTCACTGCGGGGTCATTCGCGTAGGCGGCGAATACCGCCGGGGCATCGTCCGCCGTCGGGATGCGCGCGACGAGCCGCGCCGTCGCAAAGGACGGGGGTGGGCGAGGCAGTGGCGGGAGCACGTGAGCGAAAGGGCGCGGCGGCTATTTCTCGTCCGCGAGTTTCTCCTGCGTCGCTTCGAGCCAGGTGATGAGTGTCTTGAGCTGCGCGTCGGTGAAAATCGCGTCGCGGTGGATCCACGTGTAGGAGGGCAGCGGCATGCTGCGGTCGCCGATCACGTCGATCAGCACGGAGAGTTTTTTCGCCTGCTTTGTGGCGCTGTAGGCGCCGAAATTGGAGAAGCTGAACTCGCGTTGGCCTTCGTCGATGTGCTGCTTGAGCCACCAAGCGGCCGGCTGGATCTCGGCATACCACGGGTAGCGGGTATGGTCCGAGTGGCAGTCGTAGCACGCCGTCTGGAGCATCGCCTTGACTGCGGGCGGCGGGGCGAGCCGCACGATGAAGTCGTCCGGTCCGGGCGGCGCGGTGGAGATGTTTTTTTCTGGGCGGACGAATTGGATCGCGGCGAACAGGAGCGCGAAGCCGAGGAGAATTTTTTTCAGCATGGGGCGGAAAGGGCGATGACGTCGGACGAGGGGGGCGGGCTACGGAGTGCCCAGCGCGTCGCGCACGAGGGCGGCGACGGTGGGAGGAAGTTCGAGCGCGAGGGCGAAGGTCTGGGCGGCGGGGGACATCTTGCGCCAAGTCTTGCGGAGGATTTCGACGAATTTTTCGCGCGGGTAGTGGGCGTGCTGCGCGGCGAAGGCGCTGATTTCGTTTTCCAAAAACACCAGGCAGGCGGCGTCTTCGAGGGCCTGGGTGCCGGCGTTGGTTTTGAGACCGGTCTTGGACACCCAGATCGCGACCTCGGCCGCCTCGGCGGCGGATACGCCGGCGGCGAGGAGGAGGGTGCGGGCGCGTTCGGCCTGTTTCGTGTAGAGCGAGCGGCGCCACGCGAGATAGGCGGCCTTACCCTCGGGAAAGGAGGCGCGCGGCACCGACCAGCGTTCGAGGTGTTGGCTGCGCGCGGCCAGGCGCAGGAGGGGCGGGGCGGCGGGCACGAGGCGCGCGACCCAGGCCTCGACGCGGTCGGCGTAAACCAGTTCGGCGGCGCGGCCATCGCCCGCCCGTACGGGGTCGGCGGAGTGGGCGTCGTCGATCAGTTGGCGGGCTCGGGCGTGGGCGTCCATGCGGGCGCCGAGTGGAAACGGTTGCGTGCGAGGCGGCAAGCCGCGTGTCGGCGCCCGTGCAAAGGGGAGCCGCGTGGGGCGCGGCGCTCGGGTTTTTTCGCAGGCGATGAACCAGTTCTCCCTCACCCAACCCGGGCCGATCCTCCAACTCGCGATCGGCTCCGTGATGCTCATTTCCGGCGTGGGCCGGCTGCGGCTCACGCTGACGAACCGGTTCGGGCGCAGGCTCGACCGCTCGCGGGCCATCATCCACGAAGTCCTCAAAGGGCGGTCAGGCGCCGGCGGTGATCGGCCATCGGCCGGCGCAGGTGGAAATCCTCCCTCGGCGCGCGCGGATTTTGCGGCGCTCGATCACGCTCGCGGCGGTGACGGTGCCGTGGGTGGGGGTGCTGATTTTGGGGCTGTTGATCGCGGCGTTCTGGCCGTTGCAGATCGGGGGCGCTCGTAGTGATCTTCTGGGTGGCGATCCTCGGTCTGATCGGCTCGATGGGGGCGTTTATCGTCGCCATGAATTTGGCGCGGCGCGCCGCGTAGTTGGACGGGACGTTGATCGAGCCGCACGTGGGGCAGTGACGGGCTCCTGAGATCTTGCACCGCGCGGCGGAGCGGGGTCTGCTGCCGGCGCCAATGAACGAGCCTGTCCCCGCCGATTGCCGCCGCTGCGGCGTGTGTTGTTTCTCCGACTCAGCGGAATATGTGTGGGTGCGGGGCGACGATTGGTCACGGCTCGGTGCGGAGGCGGATCGGCTTGCCCACTTTGTTCGGAACCGCGCGTTTATGCGGATGAAGGACGGTCACTGCGCGGCGCTGGAGGTGCGGCACGATGCGGCGGGCCGCCCGGAATTTTTTTGCACGATCTACGAAAATCGGCCGGAGATTTGCCGGGACCTCGGACGTGGTTCGCCGGAGTGCCTGGGCGATTTGGAAACGAAGGCCGCCGCCGTGGCGGCCGTGGTGGCCGCCCCCTCTGCCAGACCGGCGCCGCAGGTGTGAATTCGTCACCGGTTGGTGCAGGGAGAGGTCTTTCCAACGGTGCACGGATCTGTTGGGTTGGCGCGGTCCGAACCCACGCCCTCCCCATGCCTACCCTGCCAAACGCCTCATTTCGTCTCGCCCTGCTTTGCCTCACCGCGTCGTTAGCCTCCGCTCAAACGGCGCCTGGGCCGGCGCCCGCCTCGCGGGTGGCTCCCACCACGGCCGCGCCCACGCAGGCCACCGCGACCGTCGAGCTCTCGCCCTTCGAAGTCCGCGCCGAGGACGACGCCGGGTATCAGGCCGCCAACACCACGAGTGGATCGCGCCTCAACTCCCGCCTCAAGGACACGCCCGCCGCCGTCTCCGCGTTTACGCCCGAGTTTCTGGCCGACATTGCCGCGACCAACCTCGAGGAGATGCTCGCGCACGCGACCAACGTCGAAATCGATGTCGAGGATTCCAACGCTGGTTTCAACAACCCCTCCGGCCGCGGCGCCGACGGCGGCGATTTCAATTTCCGCATGCGTGGCTCCCCCGCCGGGGCGTCGCGCGACTTCGTCGAGTCGAGCGTCCCGGTCGATCTCTACAACGTCGAGCGCGCCGAGGTGGCGAGCGGGCCCAATTCCATTCTCTTCGGTCTCGGCCAGGCCGGCGGGCTCGTTTCGCTGAGCGGCAAGAAGGCCAACCTCTCGCGCAATCGCACCACGCTCAAGTCGATGTTCGGCAGCTGGCATCAGGAGCGTTACGAGGCGGACTACAACCGCGTGCTCATCCCGAAAAAACTCTCGGTGCGCCTGCTCGGCCTCTATCAAAACAACCAGGGCTGGCGGCACTGGGATTTCAGCGATCAGGCGCGCTGGACGGTCGCTGCCGCGTATCAGCCCTTCAAGACCACCACCGTCCACGTCTCGTTTGAAAAGGGGCTCATGGACAACAACCTCACCCTCGGCTGGAACGGCCAGGACCAAATCACCGCGTGGCAAGACGCGGGCCAACCGCTCACCGACGGGACCGTGGCGCTCCCGGGTCTCAACCGCTTCAGCGCGACCAACCAGCGCTTCACTTTCGTTGACCAAAACCGCACGATCTACAACTATCGCGGCGAGTTCCAGACGGTTAACCGCTACGGCGTCGAGACGCTGTTGCCGCCGTCGGTCTCGCCCTACGGCTACGATCTTACCGGACCGGGCGGCACGCGCCATCAGACGTTCGATACCCGGCAGATTACCGTGCAGCAGCGCCTGCCGCTGGGCCTCGTCGCCGAGCTCGCGTATTTCCGCAACGCCGCCGACATCGAGGCCCACGGTATGGCGATCGCCGGGGCCAACCTCCGCGCCGATCCCAATCCCACGCTGCCGCGCCCCGACGGTGCCGCCGGGACGATTCCAAATCCCTACGTCGGCCGCCTCTATTTCGAGTCCGTGTGGTTCAAGGACCGCATCAAGACCACCAACGAAATTTACCGCCTCAGCGTCGCGGGCGATTTCGGGAAGTCCAACCGCTGGTTTGGCCGCCACCGCGTCGCGGCGCTCGCCGAGCGCTCCACGCAGGATCGCCTCCGCCGCTGGCGCGACGAAATCCTCGTGGATGATCGCAATATCCCGATCGTCAACGCTACGACGGCGGAGAACGCCCAGAACCAACTCACGCGGCGCAACTACCTCACCGCGGGCGATTACACCACCTACTATGGCGCCGATCCTACGCTGCCGGTCGCACCGTTCACCTACAACGGCCGCACCTACACGAGCACCTATGCCTCCCGCGCCCGCGCGAACACGCAAACGGTGAAGGACATCACGAGCACGATGTTCGCCGCGCAGAGTTTTTGGCTGAAGGACCGCCTGGTGACGACCGTCGGTGCCCGGCGCGACGACATCAAGTTCAAGAACGCGCAGGAGGAGCGCGTCACCGATCCCAACGATCCGCGCGTGGTCTCCAAGCTCATCGCCGCCGGCGAGTGGTATTTCGACGGCGCCCACGTGCGCCACCGCTACACGCCGACGACGTTCACGGCCGGCGCGGTGGCGCACGCCACCAAACGCCTCTCGCTCTTCTACAATCTGTCGCGCAACAACGGCCAGCCGCGCTTTGACCGCACCGTGCTCCCGAACGGCGAAGTGCCGGAGCCCACCGAGGGCCGCGGCCGCGACTTCGGCGTTATGCTCGACGTGCTCGGCGACGACCGCCTCTTCATCCGCACCACGTGGTTCGAGACGCAACAGCTCAACGATTCGCCGATTCTGCCCGGCAGCAACGCGCTCGGCGTCGACAATCTCCAGACGATGCTGACGCAGCTGCTCAACGCGCGGAAAATTTCGCAGGCCGACTACGACCGCCAGGCCGTGACGTGGACCTCCGCCTCCATCGACATTTTCACCAAGGGTCTCGAAGTCGAGGTCGTGGCCAATCCCACGAAGAGCCTCACGCTCCGCGCCAGTTACTCGCACTCGGAGCGACGCCGGGAAAATTTCTTCACGGAAGTTTTCGACTTCTTCGGCACCCGCGTGCCGCAGTGGCGCGCGCTGTTGAAGGACAACCCGGTGGAACTCGCGGCGTTTGAAACCGCGGTGCGCGAACTCTACAGCGAGCTGGATTTCCAGGTGGACCGGCAGAACTCACCGTTCGGGTCGCGGCCGCACAAACTCAACGGCACGGCGCGCTACGCTTTCCGCGAAGGCACCCTACGCGGGGCGTTTGTCGGCGGCTCCGTGCGCTACAACGGAAAAAATTTCATGAGTTGGGACAAGGCGACCGGCCAGATCTACTGGGGCAACGAATCCGTGCTCGCCGACGCTTTTGCCGGCTATCGTTTCCGTCTCCCGTGGGTCAAGGTCCCCGCGACCGTGCAGCTCAATGTGAAGAACGTCGGCAACCACTACCTCGCGAACGTGGGCCGCTACAACGACAACTACACGGGCGTCCGCCGGGTGTATCTGAACGAGCCGCGCAGCTGGCGCCTGACGACGACGCTGGATTTCTGAGCTGGAGGGCGGCGGGGCTGCACCCCGCCGCGGCGGCGACGATGAGGGCGTCGACCGGCGCGGCCGCAGGCCGGCCGAGGTCGCCATCGCCGCCGCGCCCGTACCCGTTTTCGTAACCGAGCCGCGCGAGCGTGGCGCGCGAGAGCTTCGCCGGTTCTTCGACGATTTCGAGGGAGTAACCGTCGAGCTGCAGCCCGGCGAGGACGGCGGCCTGGTCGCCCGAACCAGAGCCCATCTCGAGCCCGCGCTGACCGGGCTTCACTTGGAACCGCTCCGTCATTCTCGCGACGATGAGCGGTTGCAAAATTGTTTGCCCTCCCGCGGTCGGCAGCGGGCGGTCATCGTGGGCGAACGGGCGGCGGGCCGCCGGCCCGAGTTCGTGACGCGGCACGCGCCGCATCGTAGCGATCACGGCGGCGTTCTGGCTGCCTCGCGCCTCGATTTGGGTGCGGACCATCGTCTCGCGTGGCGCGTCGAAGGGGTCGGTCGCGGGCGCGGTGGCGTTGCGCGCTGGTTCCGCATCCGCGGCGATCACGGCGCCGCCGGCGAAGACTGAACGCAGCCACCGCGGGTGCATGATCGAAAAGCCGGACAACGTTTTCGGACGAGCAAGTGGCGGGAGGGTGCGAGGGGGACGAGGCGTCGCGGTTTTTGCCGGGCTCAGTTTCCCCGGGGTGGGCCGTGCGCTCCGCGCGCGGCTCAACGAGTCTTGCCACGACCTGCGCTCCGCCGCCCGCGGAGCGGCCGGCCCACCGCGGATGGCGCTGGCAGGAAAGTGAGAGGCTCCCGTGGACGGAGCGTCTCGCCCGGTGCGTGCGCCGGTGGCGGAACATTCTTACGGCGTTAAGTTTCGTGCCAAAAAACCCACTTTTCCCCGCGGTAGTGTCACGTAATACGTGACGCTAGATCCTCGTCAAATCAACGAGATGCGCAGCTCAGCAGGGTCTGCATGACACGCGGTTGACAACCCAACCGAAGTCATGAGCCAACCCATCGTTCTCACCAACGGACAACACGAAATCAAAATCTACACGGTCCAAAATCGCGGTCGCGCGGTTTTCCAGCTCTCGTATTACGAGGGCGGTCATCGACGACGCCAAACTTACGGCAAGCTGTCCGACGCGCGCCGCGAGGCCAAGGTCGTTCTCGGCCGGCTCGCCGTAAACACGCACGAGGCCGAGGAACTCTCCACCGCCGACATGGAGAGCTACGTGATCGCGCGCAAGCACATCGCATCCACCGGGCTTCCGCTGCACGTGTGCGCTGAGCTGTTCGCCCAGGCGCAGACAAAACTCGGCGGCCGCCCCTTGCTCGATGCCGTCGAGTTCTTCATGGACTACCATCCCAACGATGTTTTGGCCAAACCGCTGATTGACGTGATCAACGACTTTGCCGAACGCCGGCAGGCGATGGGGGTCCGGGATGCCTACGTCACCAACATCCGCCGCCAACTCGGCCGCCTTGCCGCCGCCAATCCCGGCCGCAGCCTCACGCAATTGCGGACCGCAGAGATCGATCGCTGGCTCGGCAGTCAGGCCTGGCACCCGGTCACCAAGAACAACGTCCGAAACATCCTGATCACGTTTGGCAACTGGGCAAAGGCCAATCGCCACCTCCCCGCCAACCGCCCGACCGAGTTCGACGGGCTCATGAGCTACAAGGAGCCGCCGACCAAGGTTGAGATTTACACCCCGGCCGAACTCGGGACCCTGTTTGCAGCGGTCGAGGCGCGCCGGCCGGAGCTGTTGCCGTGGCTCGCCTGTGCGGCTTACACCGGGGCGCGGGTTTCCGAAATCGACCATCTCGCGTGGGAGCACATCAACTTCGAGCGCAATTTTGTGGAAATCGAATCGAGCAAAGTGCGCACCAAGGCCCGTCGGCTCGTGCCGCTGCATGAGGCGCTGAAATCCCGGTTGCAGCCCTATCGGCGCGACCTCGGCCCGATCAACGTCTACTTCAATCCGCAGGCCGCGCTCAAGTGCATCGCTTCCCGGGCAGGGATGGAACTCAAGGCGAACGGCTTTCGTCACAGCTACATCAGCTATCGTCTCGCCGCGATTCACGATACGGCGCGGGTGGCGCTGGAAGCGGGAAATTCACCGCAGGTCATCTTCCAGCACTACCGGGAACTGGTCACACCGGAGGACGCAGCCCGGTGGTTCGCCGTAGTCCTGCCCAAGATCACAAAGCCGGAAAACGTGATCGCGAAGAAGTCCGCCTGACGGCTCAGCGGCCGACTTGACGGCGGTGGCCTGAGCGATGCCGTACACCCTGCTGCTCGAGGTGGAGATGGCCTCCGACGCCTGCCTGCTGCAACTGGTTTTCTCTCACTACGAGGTGTTGGTGAAAGGAGGCCGGCTGGAGGAGATCTACGAGAGCGTGCGCGAGGCCAGTTGCACTGCCATCAGACCGAGCAGTACAGACGACCGGTACTCGGCAGAACGGGAGCCCCCCGCCTACGTCACTGAAGTCCGGATCAAGCGGCTGGAGGTTTCGGCCTGAAATTCGCCTGGGTTGGTGGGAGGATTCCTGTGCAACGAGGTGCGGCCAGAAGCAGTCTCCGGCGGAGGGCCTGCGGCAGAGGCCGCGAACGCCGCGGGATCTCCGATCGGATGCGGCGGCCCTCCGGGAGGGCCGAAGCGGCGGCGCAGTAGACTGGTGGGCATAGTCGGGCGGCACGGCACGGCCCGTCTGGTGCTATGCTTGCTGCTCAGGGTGCCCGGCTACGCCGCCGACTCTTCGGATACAGCCAGACCAGCCGCGGTGCGGTCGCGTTGATGGGCACAATACTCGGCCCTCGCATCCCCCAGACGGAGTCAAACCGCGGAGCACACGAGTTCACATGGGATGGTCCGTGATGCCGATTCCGCCAGAAACTACGGCGAATTTCATTGTTTCAAAATCCCCCCATCGCTCGGGAGTAAGACCCTAGGTCGTATCGCTGTGGGCCGCCGCGCTGTCTCAGTAACGGTGCTCAAAGAAACGCGCCAAGTTGGCGCAGAGCGCCCGCGCTTTGCCCCAGTATTTGGGTATAGCACGACCTTGGCCGTAGCTTCGGCATGTTTATCGTGATCTGCTCCCCAGAAGTTCTCACGCAGCGCCCCCCGCGGCCGTCAACAAGGCACATCTGTTGGGGTTGTTTTCCTCTGGAAAACCGCCGCCGAGCCACCGGATATCGTGACGCTGATTGATCCCATCGGCCCGGCACGGCAAGTCGTGCCCCGGTCGGCGTGCTCCGCCAAGCCCGGCGAGCAGTGCACCTCGAATCAATCCAGATGGACAATGCCGTGCTGAAGGGCGGCGAGCACCGCCTGGGTGCGATCGTTCACGCCGAACTTGGTGAACACGCTCTTGAGGTGGCCCTTCACCGTGTCTTCGGAGATCGCGAGCGCCGAACCGATTTCCTTGTTGCTGTGGCCACGAGCGAGGAGTTGGACGACGTCGCGTTCGCGGGCCGAAAGTTCGGGTCGCTGCAGCCGCTGCACCAAGCGTGCGGCAATCGTGCCGGGCAGCGGCGCCTCGCCCGCCTGCACCGCCCGGATCATCGCCACGAGTTCATCCGCGCCGGCGTCCTTTAACATATAGGATCGCGCGCCGGCGCGCAGGGCACGATGGATGTCCTCGTCGCCGTCGTAGGTGGTCAGAGCGACAACGTGAAGGCCTGGCATTTCCTGGGTGATCCGCATGGTCGCCTCGACTCCGCCCAATCGCGGGAGACGCAGATCCATCAGGACCACGTCGGGGCAGTGTTCTCTACAGGCGGTGATCGCCTGCTCGCCGTCGCCGGCTTGCGCAACCACCGACATGTCGGGTTCCGCCTCGAGGATAGCCACGAGCCCGGCGCGAAAAGCCGGGTGATCGTCGACCACGAGCAAGCGAATGCGGGATGGGCGTAGCATGGGCGGAAAAAGGCGCTAGGCGACGGCGACCGCGCCATCCGCGATTGGCACCGGAAAGGTGGCCGTAATGCGCGTACCGGAACCGGGTGCGCTCTGGATGGTCAGCTCTCCCTCGCGGTGGCGCGCTCTCTCCCGCAGATTTTCCAGACCCATGCCTCCGTCGGCCGACCTGGGCTTCGTTCGCTGCGGATCGAAACCTGAACCATCGTCGGCAATCTCCATGGAGACCGACTTGGCCTCGAACTTCACCGTCACGTCGATCCGCGAAGCGTGGCCGTGGCGCACCGCGTTGGCGATCGCCTCCTGGCCAATGCGGAGCAAGTCGCCCTCGATCTCCGGCGCCAGTCGGCGCGTCTCCCCCGAGGCGCGGCAGTCAAAACGGACACCGTCCGCGGTAAGCTGCCGCCCCACCCGGGACAGCGCACCAATGAGATCGTCGTCCTCGAGCACGCGCGGCCGCAGGTTGAATATCGATTGTCGCGCCTCGGCGAGGCTTTGGCGGACCAGATCGCGCGCGGTTTCGACATGGGGCATCGCTGCCAGCGACCCGAGGCTGAGTTTCCGGCGGATCAGCTCCAACTGAGCAAAAACCGCCGTGAAACCCTGTGCAAGGGTATCGTGGATTTCCCGGGCCAGCCGGTTACGCTCCGCGAGCACGGCCTTGAACTCCGCCTCGGCCTGGAGGCGGGCCAGCCGCTGGCGGCGCACCCGACGGGCGGCGCGCGCGGCAAAAACTGTCGTCGGCAGCAGCAAGGCCAGCGCCGCCGCGGCGACCGTCCAGGCCAGGCGTTCGGCGGCGGAACGCGACGGCTCCTTGAGCAGCGTGACATCAGCCGGTGTGCGCACGAGCAGTTCGAAGCCGCACGGCAGCCACTCACGCTGATAGACGTTCGGGTTGTCCCCAAAAACTCGGTTGATGCCCGCCACGAGCACTTCGCTGCCATCCGACGGCAGCGCCGCGGCGGCTGCTTTTCCCTCCAACTGCGCGCTGAACATCTGCCCGTCCGCCTGCAAGGTCATGGTGGTCGCCTTTGGCCCGACGATCCGGGCGGCGAGCACCGCGCGCACGGCAATCAGTTCTGCGTCGTGCGCAAAAGCCTCCGCGACACTCACCTGGCGCGGCGCAGGCGGCGCGAGATTCTCCCCCTCCTCCGGCCCAAGGAGCACGGCGTCTTCCAGCACTGCACTGTAATCGCCGCGGGCCACAAAGCCGACCGCCTGGACCTTGGCTCCGACCGGGCGATTCTGCGCAGACGCCAGGCGGACCACGATGCCGCCGGCCGCATCGGAGAGAAACAGAGTCTGCCCATCGACCTGATGCGTCACGATGCCCGTGAGCCGCACCCGATGTCCTCCCAGGCGGCGCGGCGAGTATTGGAGAAGACTCTGGCTCGTGGCCGGTGGAACCTCTGCCGGCAAAGTCGGGGGACGCGTGACCACCAAATCGCTGGCCTGCGTCATCACGACTCGGACCGCAAACGCCTGCCGACGCTCGCTGGACGTGTAGAAGCAGACGCCGGTGGCCCTTACCTCGGCATCAATCCAGTCGTCGACTCCGAGACCCACGGTGTTTGGGATAACAAAGAAAATGCGCTGGCCGCCGCTTGGCATGAGCGTCAGTGCGATTCCCGGGGTGCCGACCCCCCGGGTGACCGGACGAACGGTGCGCACGACGCCGCTGACGGTGACGCGATGGCAGTCGAATTTCGTGGTAGCGAGATCGTCATAGCTTACGGCCGCAGGCGGGGGCAAAATGCCGGGGCCGAGTTTCGTGATGCTGGCATCCCGCACTTTCGGCGCAAAGCCGCCCGGGTCCGTGCGCCCGGTTACGGTGACGAAATCGCCGAGGGCGAGCTCACCGCGCGAAAGTTCCGCGCCCGGCACCCAAATGGCGTCAGATCCATCATGCAGCACGATATTGTTGTTCTGGGCAACCAACGTCACAACGCCGCGAAGTCTTACGGGAAGGTGACGGGCCGCTTCGGAAGTCGGCAGTTCACGGATCGCGGCGGCCGTGGTAAGCGGAGCGACAGTCGGTGCCTCCTCCGCCGCGCGCACCGACACCAGGAAGGCCAACGCCACCGGCCACCAGATGCCGCACCACCCCGACTGCAGCAGAGTGCACGGGCGCAAGGATGGAGAGGCGGGGGGCAGCATGGCGGAGACGGAATGAACGACGCGCTGGCGGTGACGGTGCCAGGGGGCTCGGAACCATCAAGACGATGGACCAAACTGCCGGGGCCTGCAACCCCACGAAAGTGTGGATCGGATCACCCCGAAAGAGGTCGTGACAGGCATGTGAGGCACCGCACGACTGGTGGGATAAGAGCTGATCCGCGCACTTTCATCGTCTCCCGGTGAGACCGCAGATCCGACCCAACACACCCCGCGCATTGCGCTCAACCGCTGCACTCACATGAACGCCCGCAAGGTGATCCCCTTGTTTCTTCCCCCCAATCAGCCATGACCTCCGACGCGCCCTCAACCATGAAATCCCCCCGCATCCTGCTCGCCGCGTTCGCCAGTTTGTTCGCGCTCGGTTCCACTGCCGACGCGCAAACACTCCCATCAGCCCAGTCGGCCGCCGCCACGTCAGCCAAAGATAAACAAATCGTCTCCCCAGGCGATGACGTGCTCGAACTATCGCCGTTCACCGTCAAGGATTCGTCCGAGGAAGGCTGGAATGCGTCCTCCACCCTGCTCGGCAATCGCATCAACCAGGATCTGGTCAAGGTCCCTGTCACCGTCGACGTCCTGACCAAGGATTTCCTCAACGACGTCGGGGTGTTCAACATGGACGACGCCGCGGCCTTCGTTTCCGGCGTCACGGTGGTTCCGAGAATGGAGGCCCGCAACGACGACGGACGGATGACATTTCGCGGTCTGACCGGAAGTGCCGACACCTCGCGCAATTTCTTCAAGTGGTCGGTGCCCTCCGACACCTACAACGTCGAGCGCTTCGATTTCGGCAAGGGTTCGAACTCGATGATGTTTGGCGATTCGACGCCGGGCGGACAGGTGACCACGACAACCAAACGGGCGCGTTTCGCCAACTCCGGCGAAGTGCTGCTTTTCCGCGACAGCCGCGACTCGTACCGCGCGCAACTGGACCTCAACCGCAAGATCACCTCCAACCTCGCGGTCCGGCTCAACGTCGTCAACCGCACCGACAACTCCTATGTGCGCGGGAGCTTCCAAACCTTCCGCGCCGGCGACATCGCGTTCGCCTACCGGCCGTTCGCCCACACCCTGATCTCGGTGGAGGCGGAGCGCGGGCAGTACATCCGCCGGCGCGCCGACAACACGGCGGCGATCCTGCCCGTCGCTGCGGCGGGCCGGGGCTTCAGCACCAACAATCGGTGGTACGTGACTTCGGACGGCGAGGTCATCCAGCGGCCAAGCGCGGCGGTGCCGACGATCGACACCACGGGCGGCAGCGGCTCGGCCGTCTCGCTGCTGGAGGGGCAGACGGCCGCGGTGCGTTTGCCGGACGGCAGCACGAAGCTGTTCAAGGGCTTCAGCCGCTCCTTCAACATCCTCGGCATCGGCGACTACTTCGACCGTCCCTTCAACGTGGTGACCGCGATGATCGAGCAGAAGATCGGCCGGCTTTCGCTCCAGGCCTCGTACAACCAGCAGTTCCAGCATCAGGATCGCAACGACAACTCCTTCGGAGGCAGTGCTTCGCCGCCGGTCATGAGCGTCGATGGCCGCGGCCGGCCCTACCTCGACTTGGTGGGCAATCTCACCCAGTGGAAGGTGTTCGGAAACGTCTTCAAGGCGGGCCGGCTTTCGGCGGCGTACCCGTTCGAGTTCGGACGCTGGATGAAGCAGAACCTGGTGGCCACGCTGACGAGCAGTCGGGACTACGCCTTCGGCCGTCGGTTTGGCTGGGCCAACGTGGCGGCGCCGGGGCTGGCCGCCAACAACGCCCTGCAACTGCGCGCCTACCTCGACGATCCGGCCGCGCTGGAGGCAGGCGGATGGAGCAAGTTCCTGTTCCCGAACCTCCCGCGCTCCGACACGTTTCAGCCCGAGCTCGTTGAAAGCTACCTCAACACTGGACCGTTCATCGACGTCCGCTACACGCGAAACTACACCGCCTCGCTCTCGGGTGAGTATTTCAACCGCCGGCTCACTTCCCTGTTCGGCGTGAGCCGAAACCGGATCTCACGGAAAATCCCGATCGCCGCCGCCTACGCGACGGATGCGCGCGGGCGCGTGACTTTTTACGGCACCCCCGAAACGGACCCCGCCTATTTCACCTACGATCCCCGTTTCTCCCTCGGGGCCAACAGCATGATCGGCGGCCTGACTTACGCGCTGATCCGGGGCGAGCGGGCGAACGCCAACCTCTACACTGTGTACTCGCAGTCCTTCAACTGGCAGGGCGGGGTCATGTTCACCGGCCAGGAGCTCGGTGCGGTCACCGGCACGACGCGGGAAGCCGGCCTCAAGGGTGACCTCTTCGGAGGGAAACTTTTCTACACCGCCTCGGTTTATCGCATCGAACGCCAGAATGCCGGCTACGTCTGGACGCCCGACACCCTCAATCAGGCCCAGCTCGAGGACTTGTTCAATCCGAACAACATCCTGCCCGCCGACCCGCGCTACTTCCACGTCGCGACCGGCCTGGTCAACGAGCGCCGCACCGTGAACTCGCAGGAACAGTCGCGGGGCTTCGAGCTGACCCTCATCGGCCAGCGGACGGCGGGGCTGCAGACGCGCCTGACCTTCTCGCGGACCCAGGTCGCGGCGGCGCGGGATTTCACTGATTTCCAGTCGCTGCTTGCTGCCGCGATTGCGCGCACCGACGCGGCGAACGCGCCCGGCGGCGACCGCACGCTGGCGGAAAACCCGGCCTACATCACGAGCGCCAAGGATATTGTCGCCGCCAACACCAACATCACCGTGGTCACCGGTCGCCGCAGCGCCCCGTACACGGCGAGCGCCGCCCTGGACTATCAGTTCAGCCGGCCGTTTCCGCTTCGCCTGGGCCTGACGGCGGTCTGGACCCCCGCCTACAACTTCGCGATCCTGAATGGCACGATCTACAAGGGCGGGGCCTCCTGCCCGATCGGGCTCTACGCGCTGCACGAGCGGAGGATCTTCGGGCGCTTCGTCTCCTTCCGTCTCGGCGCCAATCGCGTGTACGACCTTGTGCAGGGGTCCAGCCCTTACTATAAGACCGGGGCGAACAGCCTCAACGCCACGACCGGAAAACCGAACTACATTTACCGCTACACTGATCCGATGGTCACAAGCCTCAGCGCGACAGTCCGGTTCTAATTTGGGCGCATGATTCATGCGATAGCGACTGGGCGAGGACCGTGCCCCGCTTAGTCGCCATCACGGCCGCGGACCTGGCAATACAATCACGGCGGCAGGAAACCTCCGGGCTAGGGCAAAGACGTCAGGTATTGACTCTTGGCTGGATAGGATGAGTCGGCGGCGCAGGCTGAATTGCCGCTGAGTTCATGTTTCCTCTTCAGCAGGTCGCGAGGCCGGGCCCAAATCTGAGGTGTCCCAATATCCAAGGTATTCGAAACGTCCTCAGCGCTCTCGACCAAGCCCTTCCAAAGGGGCAATTCCCTGCATGACGGCAGTATGACAATAGACTTCAATTACACGCTTGATCGTTCACTCGACGGCACTAGTCGTCTGCATGCAACTGAAACCCGACCACGTGTTTGCGAACCCAGCGGAAAAGCGTAGCTCACGTAATACGTGACACTTTATTTTAAGGGATTTCCAAGCCGCGTCCCTGCAGCCCGATGCCAGGGTCCTCGAGGATGCAAAAACCGGGCGGTGACTTCGTCGGCCGCCCGCTGGCGGGCGCGTTTTCGGAGCGCGCATAAGCGCGCGGCCTAACCCGTATGTTTCACACCCAACCTGACCAAATGCATTTCACAGAGCAGCGGTGTTAACGAACAAGGACAAAGTTGGGATCGGCGAGGAGCCGATTGAGGACGTGGAGCATTTTGCGCATGACGGCGACGAGGGCGACCATCTTGGGTTTG
>CANHJG010000052.1 GCA_947461205.1 Opitutia bacterium | reverse complement strand
GTCAGCGGCGCGTTGGAGGACAGCGCCGGTTCTTTTTGTCCCACGGAGTAATCGTAGCGACCCAGCGCGTGGCGCCACTCCTCGCCGGCCGCGGGTCGCCCGCCCGTCGGCTGAAAATCGCTCCACGGAATCCGCCCCTCGACCGTCCAGCCCCGGTCTGTATCGCCCCGCTGGTTCAACGTCCCGCGCAACCGCACCGCCGTCTCGACGTGAAACTCCCGGTCCCGGGCGTGGCGTCCGTAACCGCCCGAATCCCGCGCCGGCAAAAACATATCGAGCTTCGCATTCGTCGGATTGAACTCGAACTCGTAGTAGCCCGGGCGATCCGTCGCCGGTTTCAAGAACAGCTCAAAGACGTCGCCAGTCCACAACGCCCCGTCGTTCTCCGCCACCGGCGCAAACAGATCCGCATCGGTCATCTCCGCCGCAAAATAGAGAAAATCGCGATCCCACAGCAGCCGCGCCTTCGTGGCCGTCGGCGGCGTGCGCTGCCCTTCGGGCCGCCACGCCGCCTCGAAATTTTCCACGACCTGCGCCTCGCCCCACGCCGCGTCGTTCAACCGGCCGTCGATCACCGGCGGCGTCGCCGCCCACCGGCACTCCACTCCGCCGGTCGCACCCTGCGCGGTCAGTCGCGCCAGCGCGATCGCCGCGAACACAAAAACGAAGGAGACTTGGTTCATCATGAGGGGTGTCGGGGGAAACGACGTGCACTCGGCCGGTCTCGGCCATACCGGCCGCGAGCGTGCTCGATCCGCTCATCGGAATGCCTCTGCCCGCGGGCGTCACGGAAATTCCCCGGCGATCGCCCCGTCCCTTCCAGCCCCAAACAAAACCGCATTTCCTGCAAGTTTAAGCTTAACGCTCCGGCCATTGCCGCAAATCCTCAAGCCTCCCGTTCCCCTTCGTCGCCGTGATCCCCATCCACCGCCGGTTTCTCTGCCTCTTGGCCTTCACTTCGTCCGCCTGCGCGGCCGCCGAGGAAAAGGTCACGTTTAACGAACACATCCGGCCCATCCTCGCCGACAACTGCTTCGCCTGCCACGGCAGCGACGCCGCTAATCGCCAGGGAAAACTCCGCCTCGACCAGGCCTCCGCGGCCACTGCCGACCGCCGCGGCGTGCGCGCCCTCGTCCCCGGCGATCTCGCCAACTCCGAGGCCTGGCAGCGCATCCTCAGCCAAGATCCCGACGAGGTCATGCCGCCGCCCAACTCGCACAAAAAGCCGCTCACGCCCGCGCAGCGCACCCTCGTCAAGCGCTGGATCGAGCAGGGCGCCGTCTACCAAAATCATTGGGCGTACGAACCCGTCGCCCGCCCCGCCGTCCCCTCGCCCGTCGCTGGCGCGAAGGAAAAAGACGGCGCGATCGACCGGTTCATCGCCGCCAAGCTCGCCCCTCACCAACGCACGCTCGCCCCCGCGGCCCCGCCCGAAATCCTCCTCCGCCGCCTCACGCTCGATCTCACCGGTCTCCCGCCCACGCCGGCCGAACTCGACGCCTTCCTCGCCGATTACGGTCCCGCCTCTGCTTCAACGCCCACCGCTTCAACCTCAACTCGCCGCGAAGCGGCGCTCGACCGCGCCGTCACCCGCCTCCTCGCCTCCCCGCGTTACGGCGAACACTTCGGCCGCCACTGGCTCGACACCGTCCGCTACGCCGACACCCACGGCCTCCACCTCGACAATGTCCGCACCATCTGGCCCTACCGCGACTGGGTCGTCCGCGCCTTCAACGCCAACCTGCCCTTCGACCAATTCACCGTCGAGCAACTCGCCGGCGACCTCCTCCCGCAGCCACGGATCGATCAACTCGTCGCCTCCGGCTACAATCGCCTCCACCTGACCACGTCCGAAGGCGGCGCCATCGAGGCCGAAGCCGAAGCCCGCAACACCGGCGACCGCACCGATACCACCGCCGCCGTCTTTCTCGGGCTCACCGCCAACTGCGCCTCCTGTCACGACCACAAATTCGACCCGCTGTCCCAGCGCGAATACTATTCCTTGGGCGCCTTCTTCAAAGGCCTCGCCGACCGCCCCTGGGACGGCAACGTCCGCGTCGCGGGGCCGATCGCCGTGATCGCCCCCGACGCCCCCACCCAGCAACGTATCGACACCGTCACCGCCGCCGTCGTCCCCCTCGAAACCGCCCTCACCGCCCGCGCCACCCAGCTTCTCCTCGAAAAACCGCTCCCGAAATACACCAAGAAACCCATCACCTACGAAGTCGTCTGGGCCGAAGACTCCGACCTCGCCACCGCCGCCGGATTTGCCGCTCCGCCCCCCGCCGGCCAATGGGTCTCGGGCCCCGCCGTCCCCGTCGTCGGCGGCACCCGCGCCCTGCGCCTCGACGGCGCCGCCGCCCACCCCTTCGCCTTCACGGCCGGCGACATCAACCTCCTCGTCCGCTCGGAAGCGATCGCGTTCGTCCATGTCCAACCCGATGCTGCGCACCCGCCGCGCGCCCTCAGTCTCGAACTGCTCAGCGAGGAAAAAACCGTCCGCTTCGTCTGGGGCGACCTCGCCGCCTTCGGCCCGGACGTGGCGCAAACCGCCCGCCGCCGCGGCGACCTGCCAGCCCCGGGCACTTACACGCGGCTCGAAATCACCGCTTGCGATTCGGGCCTCGGCGAACGCCACACCTTCACCGGTCTCCGCATCACCCAGAGCGACGGCGCCGCTTGGTGGGACCGCGCCGGCGCCACCTTGACCTCACCCGACGCCGCGGCTGACCCGCTGCTCTCGAGTAGTGCGTGGGCCAGCGCCCTCCGCGCCAACGCCCGCTTCGTCGAAGGCGTCCCCATCCGCCACGATATCAAATTCCTCATCGGCCTTTCGCCCACGCAGCAGAATGACGAGGAAAAACAGCGCCTAGATCGCTACCACCGCGAATTCATTTACGCCCCGCTCCGCGCCGCCCTCGAGCCCGAGGCCCACGCCGCCCGCCGCCTCCTCGCCGAGCAGATCCACTACGAGCTCACCTACCCCGTCACCCCCATCTCCCGCGAACGTCCCGCGCCGCGGCCCGCCCATATCCTCGTCCGCGGCCAATACGACCGCCCCGGCGACCTCGTCACCCCCGCGACCCCCGCCTTCCTCCCGCCGCTCGCCCGCCCTGCATCGTCCGCTTCCACTTCAACGGGCGCCGCTGCAGCGCCCAATCGCCTCGATCTCGCCCGCTGGCTCGTCGACGCCCAAAACCCCCTCACCGCCCGCGTCACCGTCAACCGCTTTTGGCAACAGCTCTTCGGCGCCGGCCTCGTGCGCACGCCCGGCGATTTCGGCGCCCAGGGCGATCCGCCCACGCATCCCGCCCTGCTCGACTGGCTTGCCGCGGAATTCGTCCGCTCCGGCTGGGACGTCCAACACCTCGTCCGCCTCATCGTGACCTCCCGCACGTATCGCCAAAGCTCCGACGTCACCCCCGCCCTCCTCGAACTCGATCCCGCTAACCGGCTGCTCGCCCGCGGGCCGCGCCTCCGCCTCGACGGCGAAGTCCTCCGCGACCAGGCCCTCGCCGTCGGTGGCCTCCTCGTCCCCACCCTCGGCGGCGCCCCCGTTCGCCCCTACCAGCCCATCAACATCTGGGAACCCGTCGCCTTCGGCGGCAGCAACACCAAGACCTACGTGCAGGACCACGGCGCCGCCCTCTACCGCCGGAGCCTCTATTCGTTCTGGAAACGCACCGCCCCGGCGCCGGCGATGTCGACCTTCGACGCCCCGTCGCGCGAAATGTTCTGCACCGGGCGCGGCCGCTCCAACACCCCCCTCCAGGCCCTCGCCCTCATGAACGACGTGCAACACTTCGAGGCCGCCCGCGCCTTCGCCGAAAAACTCCTCGCCGAACAATCCACCGACCCGCGGCGCCTCGCCCTCGCCTTCCGCAGCGTCACCGCCCGCGAACCAAATTCCTCCGAAAGCAAGCTCCTCGCCGCGACGCTCGCCAGTCATCGCGCCCATTTCGCTGCCGACCCGGCCGCCGCCGAAAAAATCCTCACCAACGGCGAATCGAAATCCGCCGCCGTCGCCCCCGCCCCCGAGATCGCCGCCTGGACCCTGGTCGGCAACCTCCTCCTCAACCTCGACGAAGCCATCACCCGCAACTGAGCGCCGCGCCATGAATCCCGCCCACGCCTACCTGAACCAACTCACGCGCCGCCAGTTCTTCTCCGGCGCCGGCCTCGCCATGGGCGGCGTCGCCCTCAACCTCCTCGCCCCGCGCCTCCGCGCCGCTCCCGCGCCACCCCCCCGCCTGTTCCCCCCGCTCGGCGGCTTTCCCCATTTCGCGCCGACGGCCAAGCGGATCATCTATCTCCACATGAACGGCGGGCCGTCACAGCTCGACACGTTCGACTACAAGCCCGCGCTGCAGCCGCGTTTCCAGGAGGAACTGCCCGAATCGATCCGGCTGGGCCAGCGCATCACCACCATGACCAGCGGCCAGGCCAATTTTCCCGTGGCCCCCTCGGTCTTTAAGTTTGCCCAGCACGGCCAAAGCGGCGCGTGGGTGAGCGAACTCCTCCCGTGGACCGCCAAGATCGTCGACGACATCGCCCTCGTCCGCTCCGTGCACACCAACGCCATCAACCACGACCCGGCGTGCACGTTCCTCATGACCGGCAGCGAAATTCCGGGCAAGGCCAGCCTCGGTTCCTGGCTTTCCTACGGCCTCGGCAGCGAGAGCAACGACCTGCCCGCCTTCGTGGTCCTCACGCCGAAATTTTCGCCGAAGGTCGCCGCCCAGGCGCTCTTCACGCGCATGTGGAGCAGCGGCTTTCTCCCTTCGACGCACAACGGCGTCGCCCTCCGCGCCCAGGGCGATCCAGTACTCTTTCTCGAAAATCCCCACGGCGTCGACTCCGCCACGCGCCGCACGATGCTCGACGCGCTCTCCCGCTTCAACGCCCAGGCGCAGGCCCGCCACGGCGATCCCGAGACCCTCACCCGGATCGCCCAGTATGAAATGGCGTTTCGCATGCAGACCAGCGTGCCCGAGCTCACCGACCTCGGGGCCGAGACGCCCGCCACCCTCGACCTCTACGGTCCGGCCGTGAAAGAACCCGGCTCTTTCGCCGCGAGCTGCCTGCTCGCCCGCCGCCTCGTCGAGCGCGGCGTGCGCGTCGTGCAAATCAACCACCGCGGCTGGGACCAACACGGCACGCTCCCCGAGCATCTGCGCATCCAGTGTCGCGATACCGACCAGGGCTGCTACGCGCTCATCGCCGACCTGAAACAGCGCGACATGCTCAAAGACACCCTCGTCGTCTGGGCCGGCGAGTTTGGCCGCACAGTCTATTCACAGGGCACCCTCACCCGCACCAACTACGGCCGCGATCATCACCCGCGCTGTTTCACCGTCTGGCTGGCCGGCGGCGGCGTGAAGGGCGGCGTCAGCCACGGCGAAACCGACGAATTCTCCTACAACATCGTCCGCGACCCCGTGAGCCTGTTCGATCTCAACGCGACCCTGCTCCATTGCCTGGGCATCGACCACGCGAAGTTCAGTTTCAAATCGCAAGGCCTCGACCAACGCCTCACCGGCGTGGAGCCCGCCCGCATCGTCTCCGAAATTCTCGCGTGAGAGCCGGGCGAACGTCCGTCCGCCCCGCCTCCTGCCGCCTGCCCTCTGCTCCGCGTTGAATCGCCTCGCCCTCCAACTCTACCGCTTCGCCGTCGTCGCCACCGTCGCCTGGCTCATCCGCGACGTCGCCGTGCGCCAGCGCATCCAGGGCGATTCCCCCGTCACCGCCGCCGAAGTCATCTCGCTGCTCCCCGCTGCCGCCAGCCTCCGCCCCGACGATTCCGCGCGCGACGGCCTCTTCGTCCTCGATCGCGCCGGTCGCGAACTCGGCTACGTCGTCCGCACCCAGCCCGCCTGCCGCGACATCCTCGGCTACGCCGGCACCACCGACGCCCTCGTCGTCCTCGACCGCGACTGGAAAATTCTCGGCCTCAAAATCCACGCCTCCGAAGACACCGACACCTACGTCCGCGATCTCGCCCTCGACCGCAAATTCCTGAAAAAATGGAACGGTCTCACTTGGGACGCCGCCGCCGCCCTGGACCTCAAAGCCGCGGGCATCGAAGGCGTGTCCGGCGCGACCATGACCAGCATGGCCATCGCGCAAAGCGTCAAAGCCCGCCTCCAGCTCAGCCGCGACGAGCTCGCCTCCGCCGCCCCGCTCCGCTTCGCTTGGCGCGACTACGCGATGGTTGCCGTCCTCGCCGCCGCCGCCCTCATGGCTTTCGGTCCGCCCGCCTTTCGCCACCGCTGGAAACGCCCCTACCAAGCCGCGCTCATCCTCTACGTTGGGCTCATCGCCGGCGATCTCCTCGCGCAAAAACTCTTCGTCGGCTGGTCGCGCTCCGGCATCCCGTGGACCACCGCACCCGGTCTCGTGCTCCTCGCCGCCGCCGCGCTCCTCGTGCCGTTCACCACAGGAAAACCGCTCTACTGCCACCAGATTTGTCCGCACGGCGCGGCGCAAGAACTCCTCAGCCACGTCCGGCCCACGCGCTGGCAAATCACGCTCTCCGCCCCGGTCATCCGCGGTCTCGAAAATCTCCCCTTCGCCCTCCTCCTCCTCACCCTGATCGTCGCCCTCACCGCCATCCCGCTCGACCTCGCCGGCCTCGAACCCTTCGCTGCCTATATCGTTCACTCGGCCGGCCTCGCCACCCTGGTCGTCGCCGCCGTCGGCCTCCTCGCCGCCTGCTTCGTCCCCCAGGCCTACTGCCGTTTCGGCTGCCCCACCGGCGCCCTCCTCAACTTCGTTCGCGCCCGCGGCCCCACCGACCGCTTCTCCCGCCGCGACACCGCCGCGCTCCTCCTCGTCGGCCTCGCGGCCTTGCTCAATTGGAAATACCTCACGGTCATCCTCTGGCTCAAAGGCACCACCTGATGGCTCGCCTCCTCCTCGCCCTCGTCGCCACCCTCGGCCTCGGCCGCGCCGCCGAACCCGTAGCGCTCGCGGGCCGCGCCATGGGCACCACCTGGTCCGCCAAATTTCTCCCGGCGCCTCCGCCCGCGCCCGCCCTCGACCCCGCGCTCGTCACAACTCGTCTCGCCGCCGCGCTCGAGCATCTCGAAACGCTCTTCTCCACCTATCGCCCCGACTCCGCACTCTCCCGCTTCAACGCGTCGTCGTCCACGGACTGGTATCCCGTTTCCCCTGAACTTGCCCGCGTCGCGCTCGAAGCCCGCCGCATCAGCGAACTCACCGCGGGCGCCTTCGACGTCACGCTTGATCCGCTCATCCGCCTCTGGGGCTTCGGCCCGGCCGGCCGGCGCCACACCCTCCCGCCCGACACCGCGATCGCCGCCGCCCGCGGCCGCGTCGACTACCGCCGTCTCTCCGCCCGCCTCGCTCCACCCGCCCTGCGCAAATCCGCCGCCGAACTCTCCGCGGATTTTTCCTCCCTCGCGAAAGGCTTCGCCGCCGACACCCTCAGCGACCTCCTTACCACCCTCGGCGCCCCCGACCACTTCGTTCAAATCGGCGGCGACCTCAAAACCGCCGGCGCGCACCCATGGCGCACCGGCATCGAGTCTCCTCCCGTCCTCGCTGTTCCGGTCGCCCCCCGGCCGACCGCCACGCCGGCTCCGCCGACCCTGGCCGCCATCGTCACACTCTCCGGCCAAGCCCTTTCCACGTCCGGCGAGGCGCATAATTTCATGACGGTCGCCGGCCGCCGCTATGGCCACATCCTCGATCCCCGCACCGGCCGCCCCGTCGCCGGTTCGCTCGCCTCCGTCAGCGTCGTCCATCCGACCTGCGCCACGTCCAGCGCCCTCGCCACCGCGCTCTTCGTCCTCGGCGCCGATGCGGGCTTCGCGCTCGCCACTCGCGAACACGTCGCCGCCCTTTTCCTGGTGCGCGACGGGGCCAGTCTCGTCCCGCGCGCCACCCCGGAGTTCGCCCGCCTTTCCTCGTCGGGGCCCCTCTGACGCCCACGGATTCTTCGTCCACGATTGCGGGATTGCCAACCCTTCGTCCCTCGGCCTCCTTAACTAGCGCTCATGGAAGAAGCCTCCGACCCCCTCGTCATCCCCGGCTGGATCTGGGTCATGCTCGTGCTGTTCGTGGTCGGCGTGCTCGTCACTCTCGTCATCCAGCGCGACCGGCGCAGTGGACGGCGCAGCCGTAGCCGCAGCCGTGGGTCCAGTCGTGGCAGCAATCACCGCCATTCCACCACGCGCTCCCGCCACCGCCGCCCCCGCGACCCTTTCGAGAAACTTTAGGCCACCCACCCGCGCCCTCCGCCCGCCCGCCACTCTTGGGGGCGCGCCCCGGCCTTTACCATTGACCCCTCCCCGGTCACGCAGGAACGTCCATCCCTCCATTTATGCTTAAAGCTGGCATCGTCGGCCTGCCCAACGTGGGCAAATCCACTCTCTTCAACGCCCTCACTCGCTCCCGCAAGGCCGAGGCGGCGAACTACCCGTTCTGCACCATCGATCCCAACGTCGGCGTCGTGATCGTCCCCGACGAACGCGCCTACGTCCTCCAAACGATCGCGAAGACCAAGGTCGTCGTTCCCGCCGCCATCGAGTTCGTCGACATCGCCGGCCTCGTCGCCGGCGCCAGCAAGGGCGAAGGCCTCGGCAACCAGTTTCTCGCCACCATCCGCGAGGTCGACGCCATCGTCCAAGTCGTCCGCTGCTTCGAAGACAACGATATCATCCACACCATGGGCGGCGTCGATCCTGTCCGCGACATCGAGGTGATCACCACCGAACTTGTCCTCGCCGACCTCGAGGCCGTCACCAAGCGGATCGAAAAAACCCAGAAAAAGGCGAAGTCCGGCGACAAGGAAGCCATCGTCGAGGTCGCCCTCCTCGAGAAACTCGCGCCCCATCTCAATTCCGGCAAAACCGCCAACACCCTTCCGGCCACCCCCGAGGAAATCGCGCTGATGAAGCTCTTCCAGCTCCTCACCGCCAAACCCGTCCTCTTCGCCTGCAACGTCGCCGAGTCCGACCTCGCCACCGCCGAACAAAATCCCTTCGTCCAAAAAGTCGCCGAGTTCGTCCGCACCCACCACGACGCCGCCTACGTGCCCATCAGCGCCAAAATCGAGAGCGAACTCATCGACCTCCCCGCCGACGAAGCCAAAGCCTTCCTCAAGGATCTCGGGGTCGACGACTCCGGCGTCTCTTCCCTCATCAAGGGCACCTACCATCTCCTCGGCCTGATGACCTACTTCACCGCCGGTGAAAAGGAAGTCCGCGCCTGGACGATCAAGAAGGGCTGGAAGGCCCCGCAGGCCGCCGGCGTCATCCACACCGATTTCGAAAAAGGCTTCATCAAGGCCGAAATCGTCTCCTACGACGATCTCACCCGCCTCGGCAGCGTCGCGGCCGCCCGCGACGCCGGCAAATACCGCCTGGAGGGCAAGGAGTACGTTTTCGCCGACGGCGACGTCGCGCTGTTCCGTTTCAATAACTGACCGGCCTCCGCGAGCCACGTCGGCTCCTTGCGACCGACGTCCTTCGCTACGTAGCACTCCCTGGGATTTGACGTTGTGACGCTGGCCCCGGGGGGCATGATAGGGTATATCCCTCATGCCAAGCCGTTCCGCCTCGTCATCGCCGCAGCACCTCTTGTGCAGCACGACCGCGGTCCTGCGCTGGCTGTCCGGAGTAGTGCTCGCCTGTCTAGGCCTCGCTGCCGACCTCCCGGGACAGATCATCAAGTGGGACAACGGCGGCGGTAATCTGCTGTGGGGCACCGCCGCCAACTGGAGCAACAACACCGTTCCCACCGCCTCCACCGCGCTCACGTTTGACCACACCTACGTCGGCACCGACCAAACGATCAGCCTCAGCAATCTCAACTACACGGCGGGCACCCTGACTTTTTCCAGCGCCCTGAACTACACCTTTAACAACGGCACAAATCGGCTCCAGATCAGCACGGCGGGCACGAACTTCACCCAGAGCGGCGCAGGCAATGTCGTGTTCAATTCGGCGATCTACTTCACCAACGGCCTCACCTTTGCCGGATCGGGCGCCGGCACCGTCACCCTCAACGGCAACCTTTCCGACAACGGCGGCACCGATAACCTCACGAAGAACGGGACCTTCACCCTCGTCCTCAACGGCGCCAATAACACGCAGGACGGCACCATCATCAACGCCGGCACCGTCGAATTTGGCAGCAACGCCGTCAGCAGCAACGGCATCACGCTCACTGGCGGCACGATTCGCGCCGGCGGCGGCGCCCGCTCCATCGCCAACGCGATCACCGTCGGCGGCAATTTCAGTGTCGGCGGCAGCAATGACCTCACCTTGTCCGGCGCCCTCGGCCTCGGCGCGGCGACGCGCACCGTGACAGTCGACAACACCGGTACCACGACGTTCTCCGGAATCGTCTCCAGCGGCGGCCTCACCAAGGCGGGCAACGGCACCCTCGTCCTCAGCGGTACCAACACCTACGCGAGCGCCACCACCCTCAACGCCGGCACCCTCATGATCACCGCCGAGGCCAATCTCGGCACCGCCCCCGGCGCGCCCACGGCCGGCCACCTCGCGTTTGACGGCGGTACCCTCGAAAACACCGCCACCTTCAGCCTCAGCCCGAATCGCGGCATCGCCCTGGGCGCTGCCGGTGCCACGCTCCTGACCGCCGCGGGCACCACCCTCACCACCAACGCCCTCGTCGCCGGGGCCGGCGCGCTCACCAAGGTCGGCGACGGCATCCTCGTGCTCGGCGGCGCCAACACCTACACCGGTCCGACGAACATCAACGCGGGCTCCCTCCAGCTCGGAGCCAATAATGCCCTCCCCAGCACCTCCGCCCTCACCGTCGCCAGCGGCGCCACCTTCGACGTCAACGGCAAGACCGACACCATCGGCTCCCTCGCCGGGGCCGGCGCGGTGACCCTCGGCGCCGGCGCGCTCACCGCCGGCGCGGACAACACCTCCACCACCTTTTCCGGCGTCCTCTCCGGCACCGGCAGCCTCACGAAGTCCGGCACCGGCACTCTCACCCTCTCCGGCTCTTCCGCTAACCCGTCCTCCGGCACCACGACCGTCGCTGCGGGCACGCTCGAACTCGGCAAAACCGGCGCGGTCAACGCGGTCGGCGGCAACGCCATCACAATCGGCGACGGGGTCGGCGCGGCCGGGTCCGCTCATCTCACGCTCCTCGCCTATCAGCAGATCCCGGATACAGCTGCGGTCACGATCAATTCCGACGGCCGATTCTTCCTCAACAATTTCAGCGAGAAGATCGACACCATCGCCGGCCTCGGCCTCGTCGACCTCTCCACCAGCGGCTTTCTCACCGTCGGAACCAACCACGGCTCGTCGAGCTTCGGCGGCACAATCACCGGCACCGGCACCCTCATTAAAGAGGGCACCGGTTCGCTCACGTTCAGCAGCGCGATCAATTTCGGCGGCGCGCTCACGCTCGCCGGCGGCACCCTCGCCCTCAACGCCACCACCCTCACCGTCGGCACCCTCCACATCACCGGCAACTCCATCCTCGATTTCGGCAACTCCACCGCCTCGGTCCTCAACGCCACCACCTTCGTCATCGACGCCGGCGTCACCCTCACCATCACCAACTGGGCCAACGGCGTGGACTATTTCTTCGCCACCAACTGGACCGGGGCGACCGCCAATGTTCGCGGCGCCGCCCCGATGAACCAGGTCGCCTTCACCGGTTTCTCCGCTGCCTCGACGGCCTGGCAGAGCTACGACCAACAGATCACACCCGTCCCCGAACCGTCGACCTACGGCGCACTCCTGATCGCCTTTGCCGGCGCCGTCACCCTCTGGCGCCGCGCGCGCTCCCGCCCCGCCGCCGCCTGATGGGCCGCCGCCGCCCTTGTTCGCCTCCGGGCCGTGGCCGCCCTTGTTCGCCTCCGGGCCGTGGCCGCCGCTCCGCCCGCAGCGCACGATTGCCAGCGCCCCGCACACCCGCTTGCCTCGCCCCGCATGCTTGCCCGCGCCACCGTCCTCGTCCTCGCGCTCCTGATCGCGCCGGTCGCCCCCGCGCATCCGGAAATCGAGGACGCCCTCGCGCGCCTCTCCGCGCAACTCGCCACCCAGCCCGACGCCGCCGCCCTCTACCTCGAACGCGGCGAGCTCTACGCCCGGCACGCCGACTGGCCCGCCGCCGAGGCCAACTATCTCCGCGCCGCCGAACTCTCTCCCCGCCTGCCCCGCCTCGACCTCGTCCGCGGCGCCCTCGCCCTCGCCACCGGCCGGCCGGCCGAAGCCTTCCCCCTCCTCGACCGCGCCGTCGCCGCCGCGCCCGCCGACCCCGAGGCCCTCCTCCTCCGCGCCCGCACCCTCGCCCGCCTCGCCCGGCGCCCCGCCGCCCTCGCCGACTACGGCGCGGCCTTTCGCCTGCTCGCCGCCCCCTCCCCGGACCTCTGGCTCGAGCGCGTCGCGCTCTTCGACGCTCCCGCCGACTCCCTGCGCTCCCTTGAGGAGGCCATCGCGCAGGTCGGCCCCGTGCTCTCGCTTCACCTGCGGGCCCTCGAGCTCGAAATCACCCTCGGCCGCACCGACGCCGCGCTCGCCCGCCTCGACCTCCTTATCGCCGGCAGCGAACGCCGCGAACTCTGGCTCAAGCGCCGCGGCGACCTCCTCCTGGCCGCGCGCCGCCCCGCCGAAGCCCGCGCCACCTACACCGCCGCTCTCGCCGCGATCGCCACCCTGCCGTCATGGCTCGCCGGTTCACCCGAGATCGCGGCCCTTTCCCGCGACTTGAATCGCCTCGCAACCACGCCCCCCTGACGACCGTCTTGCCCGTTTCCTCTATGTTAACCCTCCGCCGCCTCGCCTTCACGCTCACCGCCCTCGCGCTCCCCGGCCTCGACGCCGCCACCGCGATCACCCGCGGCCCCTACCTCCAGTCGGCCACCCCCACCAGCATGGTCGTCCGCTGGCGCACCGACAACACCGAGGCCTCCGTCGTCCGCTACGGTCTCACCCGCACCGAACTCACCTCCACCGCCAGGGCCGAGGGCATCAACAGCGAACACATCGTCCACCTCAGCAAGCTCACCCCCAACACCCGTTACTTCTACACGACGGGCGCCGAACCTGCCGCGAAAGCCGGCGCCGCCGCCGGCACGGGTAAAGCCGCCTCCGCCCCCAAAGCCGCCTCCGCCGAAGCCGAAGACGCCCCCGGCAAAGCCCCGATCAGCTCCTTCGTCACCCCGCCACTCCCCGGCCCCGCCCAGCCCACCCGCGTCTGGGTCCTCGGCGACCCCGGCACCAAGAACGAGACCCAGCGCGCGGTCCGCGACGCGTATCAGAAATTCACCGGCACGCGCGGCACCGATCTCGCTCTCCTTCTCGGCGACAACGCCTATCCGGACGGCACCGACACCGACTACCAGAAAGCCATCTTCGACATCTACCCCGAAACGCTCCGGTCCGTTCCGTTCTGGTCCTGCCTCGGCAACCACGACGGCAAGTCCGCCAACTCCATCACCCAGTCCGGCGTTTACTATAATATCTTCACCTTCCCCACCCTCGGCCAGGCCGGCGGCGTCGCCTCCGGCACCGAAGCCTACTACTCCTTCGACCACGCCAACATTCACTTCATCTCCCTCGATTCCCACGACTCCGACCGGGGCCTCACCGGCGCGATGATGACCTGGCTCAAAGCCGACCTCGCCGCCACCACCCGCGACTGGATCGTCGCCTTCTTCCACCACCCAACCTACACCAAGGGCACCCACGACTCCGACAAGGACAGCGACAGCGCCGGCCGTATGAACGAAATGCGCCAGAACGTCCTCCCCGTCCTCGAAGCCGGCGGCGTCGACCTCATCCTCACCGGCCACTCCCACGTCTACGAACGCTCCTTCCTTCTCGACGCCCACTACGGCAAATCACCCACCTTCGACGCCGCCACGATGGTGAAACAAAAAGGCGAGGTCCGCGCCGACGGTACCGTGACCTACCGCAAACCCCGCGCCCGCACGCCGCACACCGGCGACATCAATGTCGTCACCGGCAGCGCCGGCCACGCCGGCAGCACCACCAAGCCGCCGAAGCTCGACCACCCCGCCTTTTACATCGCCCTTAACGAAGCCGGCTCCTCCGTCGTCGACGTCGACGGCCTCTCGCTGACCCTCACCTTCCTCAACGACAAGGGCGTGACCCGCGACCGCTTCACGATCACGAAAGAGTGAGGCCACGCGCTTCGGCCCGGACGCCGCCCGCGCAATCGCCGCGCGCCGGCGCCCCACCGGCCCCGCTCAGTCCAGCGTGATCTTCACGCTCGCCTTGCCTCGTGTCGTTTTCGACTGGGCGCAGGTCGCAGGGGCTTTCGTCCGCACCGGCTGCGCCGTGGGTTCGTCGAGGTCCGGAATGCTCACGCGCCGCTCCACCGAAAATGCGGCGGGCCGTCCGGCTGCAGCTGCCCGCGGGCCATCACGGCGATGCCCGCGTCCACGTGGCCCGATTCCTTGGCAAGGCAGTTCACCGCACCGTTGAACCTCGCGGCCCACGCCGCACCGAGCAGATGCTCCGGCGTCAAACCCGTGGGTGCTGCGTCGAAGCCGCGTTGAACCGCTGGTGGAAACCGGCCTCGGCGGTTTCCACCGATCCGGCGCGGCCGGCCTGGGCCATGGCTTCGGCAAGGCGGGGAAGGAGACGCGTGTTTTTTCGGACGGGACGTGAATCGGGCGGACAAAAACCCGGTCGAT
This sequence comes from Opitutia bacterium, assembly GCA_947461205.1. Lineage (GTDB taxonomy): Bacteria > Verrucomicrobiota > Verrucomicrobiia > Opitutales > Opitutaceae > GAS368. The sequence goes on along the minus strand of CANHJG010000052.1, from coordinate 18,619 downwards.
CCGTGGGCCGGCCGCCCGACCTGCGGGCGAACGTGCAACCGACCGGTGAGGGTCGCCACCCCGAAGGACCCCCTCGGTCTCTGCGCCAACGCCTCCGCGGAGACGCCCCACAGCCATCCCCCCGCGCGGAACTCATGATGCAGTCTCTGGTTCGCCGCCGACCGGTTCGAGGCCGCCGCGAACTCCGGCGTGAGCCCGAACACCCTCCGCCCGAGCGGCTGCGTCCAGCCGACCATTTCCAGCACCGGGAAATACCGGTGCAAGAGCCCCACCACCGCGACCGCCACCGCAGAAACCGTGTTTCTCCGACCAACCTTTCGCCCACCCCGCCCCGCCGCAATCCCCAACCATACCCGCCCGTCTCCACACGGCCCTTGAGTTTCCCCGCCCGACCGCATCTCGTCGACCGGCCCCGCGCCGCGCCATGTCCGACTTCGTCAACCTCTCCGTCTACAAGTTCACGCCGCTCACCGGCCTGACCGAGCTCCGCGATCATCTCCGTACGGTCAGCCACGCGCGCGGTCTCCGCGGCACCGTGCTCCTCAGCGCCGAGGGCATCAACCTGTTCGTCGCCGGCACCCGCCCCCACATCGACGCCTTCGTCGCCGAACTGCGCGCCATCCCCGGTCTCGCCGACCTCGCCCCCAAAGAAAGCGTGAGCGCCGAGCCGCCGTTCAACCGCATGCTCGTGAAGATCAAAAAAGAGATCATCGCCTTCGGCGTGCCCGGCATCGATCCCGCCCACCGCCCCTCGCCCAAACTCCCCGCGCGCACCCTCAAACAATGGCTCGACGAGGGCCGCCCCGTCACCCTGCTCGATACGCGCAACGACTACGAGGTGCGCATGGGCACGTTCCGCGGCGCCACCATCCCGCACATCGACCACTTCCGCGAATTCCCCGACGCCGTCCAACGCCTGCCCGCGGACCTGAAAGACCGCCCCCTTGTCCTGTTCTGCACCGGCGGCATCCGCTGCGAAAAAGCCGGCCCGTTCATGGAGCTCGCAGGCTTCAAACACGTCCACCAGCTCGACGGCGGCATCTTGAAATATTTCGAGGAGTGCGGCGGCGCCCACTTCGACGGCGAATGCTTCGTCTTCGACCGCCGCGTCGGCGTCGACCCCGCGCTCCGCGAAACCCAATCGGTCCTCTGTTTCAACTGCCAGATGCCGCTCACCGCGGCCGAACAGCGCGACCCGCGCTACGTCCCCGACGTCAGCTGCCCGCACTGCCACGTCGCTCCGTAGAGCCTCCGGCCCGGCGGGCCCTCACCCACCCCGACAAAAAACTGGCCTCCGGCCCACGTCCCCGCTCCCCTCAGGCCGTGCCCGCCGAGCCTGCCACGCCACTCCTCTCCCCCGCCCAGCGCCGCATCGCCGGCTTCGCGCTCACCTTCCTCGCCCTCCTCGGCTCCCTCGCGCTCCTCATCCTCGCCGTCATCGCGCTCGGTCAGCTCGTCGGATTTTTCTCCGGCGTGATCTGGCCGCTCGCCGTCGCCGGCGTGCTCGCCCTCATTCTCCGCCCCGTGGTCGAGCTCGCCGAGCAACGCCTGCGCCTCCGCCGGACCGCCGCCGTCCTGCTGCTCTACGGGCTCGGCGCGCTCGGCGTCACCGGGCTCCTCGTCTTTCTCCTTCCCCCCGTGATCGAGCAGGCCATCGCCTTCATCGCCAACGTCGGCGAGTATTGGACCCGCGCCACCGCCTACGTGCAGGACCACTCTCCGCAATGGAACGAATTCTCCCAACGCCAGCTCGCCAACCCCACCATCCGCAAACTCGCCGATACCCTGACGGCCGAAGCCAAGGGCATGGTGTCGCTCGCCCTCCCGTCGCTCCGCGCCGCTGGCGGCGGCTTCCTCGGGCTCTTCGCGTTCGCCACCCATCTCGCGATCGTGCCCGTCTACCTTTTCTTCTTCCTCCTCGCCCGCGGCGAGCCGACCCGGAATCTCCCTAACCAACTGCCGTTCCTGCGGCCCGAACTCCGCCGCGACGTCGTCTTCCTCATCCGCGAATTCGTCGCCATCGTAGAATCCTTTTTCCGCGGCCAGCTGCTCATCGGCTTCCTCCTCGGCGTCCTCCTCGCCCTCGGCTTCACCCTCGTCGGCCTGAAATTCGGCCTCGTCCTCGGTCTGGCCCTCGGCGTCCTCAACGTCGTCCCTTACCTCGGCACCATCATCGGCATCGCCACCGTCGTGCCCCTCGCTTTTTTCCAACCCGGCGGCGGCTGGCAGCTCGTCGGCCTCGTGCTGGTCGTCAAGGCCATCGTGCAGACCATCGAGGGCTGGGTCATCACCCCGAAAATCATGGGCGATCGCACCGGCCTGCACCCCGTGACCATCATCGTCGCCATTTTCTTCTGGGGCACCGCCTTTGACGGCATCCTCGGCATGCTGCTCGCCATCCCGCTCACCGCCTTCTTCGTCACGGCATGGCGTCTCGCCAAACAAAAATACTTCGCCCCCCCCCATGGCTGAGCGCCCGCCGCCCGACGCCTGCGCCAACTGCGGCGCCCCCCTGACCCGCCGCGCCCGCGCCTGCCCGGAATGCGGCGCCGACGAACGCTCCGGCTGGCGCGAATCCATCGACTCCGTTTACGACGGCCTCGACCTTCCCGACTCCGCCTACGCCGACGAGGCCGACGCCCCGCCCGCCCGTCGCGGCATCGCATGGTATTGGTATGTGGTCGCGACCCTCCTCCTTGTTTCGCTCGTGCTGGGCCTCGTGCGCTTTCGGTGATGGCCAAGCCGTGGGAGATCGTTTTCCGCAAGGGCGTCCACCTTCCGCAAATCGGCTGGTGGCTCGACGCGCAGGCCCGCACCGCACGCTCCTTCGTGTCGCACGCGCACTCCGACCACGTCGCGCGCCACCAGGAAATCCTCTGCACGCCCGGCACCGCCCGCTTCCTTCACGCCCGTATCCCCGGCAAGCGCCTCATGACCGAGCTGCCCTTCGGCGTCCCGCACGCCCTTGAGTTCGGCGTCACCGCCACTCTCCATCCCGCCGGTCACATTCTCGGCTCCAGCCAGATCCTCCTCGATTCCGCCGACTACGGTTCGCTGCTCTACACCGGCGACTTCAAACTCCGCCCCGGTCTCGCCGCCGAACCCTGTGCCACGCCCCGCGCCGACACGCTCATCATGGAAACGACGTTCGCCCTCCCGCGCTACGTCATGCCCCCGGAAGCCGATGTGATCGCGCAAATCATCGCCTTCTGCCAACAGTCCGTCGCCGACGGCGCGACGCCCGCCCTGCTCTGCTACAGCCTCGGCAAAAGTCAGGAAGTCCTCCGCGCCCTCGCGACCGCCGGCCTCCCGATCATGCTCCACGCCGAGACGCTCCGCCTTACGCGCGTCTACGAAAAACTCGGCGTCACGTTTCCCGCCTTCCGCGAATTCGACGGCCGCGAGGTCGCCGGCCACATCGTCATCTGCCCCGCCCACTCCCGGGGTCTGCTCAGCCGCATTCCCGCCGTGCGCACCGCCGTGATCACCGGCTGGGCCCTCGATGCCTCCACGATTTACCGCAGCCGTTGCACCGCCGCGTTTCCGCTTTCCGATCACGCCGACTACCCGAGCCTGCTCAAATTTGTCGAACGGGTGCAACCCAAGCGCGTCTTCACGCTGCACGGCTTCGCCCGCGAATTCGCCGCCACCCTGCGCCACCGCGGGATCGAGGCCCTCGCCCTCGGCCACGCCAACCAGCTTGACCTATTTACCCCGGCCCCCGCGCCCACGTGACGGAGCCCCCTCCCGCCGTGCCCCCTCCGGGCTCTGCCCGCCTCCGCCCCTTTGCCGTGGGGTTGACCGCGCTCGGTCTTGGCGCCCTGGCCTACCTCTCCCTCCGCTCCTCCGCCTTCCTCACCGAGGTCCAGCGGATTCCGCGCTGGCTCAGCCGTTGGGCCGATCACCACGGCGTGCTCCGCCATGCGGTCGCGTTTTGGGCCTTGGGCCTCTTCGTTTTCGCCTCGGTGGGGCGCCGTCCGCGTCACGTGCTTGCCCTCGCCGCGTTCGCGATCGTCATCGAGGTGCCCCAAATCTGGCTGCCCCAGCGGGTCTTCGATTGGCGTGACAGCGGTGCGAGCCTCGGCGGCCTCGCCGTGGCGCGGCTTTTGGTCGGGGTCGCCCGACACCTTCGGCAGTTGCGCCGCGCGTGACCCTGCGTCCCGCGAACCTCCGCTCGCATCGATGCGCCTTGGTTTCACTCCCGCCGCACTTCGGCATCGCCCTTGGGCACCCAATCACGTTCTGTCCGCGCACGTCATGGTTCCTAAACTCGCCCTCTTCCTGCTCGCCGCCCTCCCGCTCGCGGCCGAGACCGCGCTCGCCCTGCGCGACGGCGAGGCCTTCACGTTCAAGGTTTCCTGGGCCGTGCTGCCGGGCGCAGGCGAAATCAGGGTCTCCGCCGCCGCCGACACCTCCGGGCCCGCCCCGCGTCTCCGCGTGACCACCACCACCCACACCCGCGGACTCGCCCGGATGCTGCTGCCGTTCGAGGCCAAAGCTGAATCCCTCTTCGACCCCGCCACCGGCCGCCTGCTCTCGCTCACCGAGTCCAACGAGCAGCGCCACAAACGCTCCGCCCACGCCGTCGCGTTCGACTACGCCGCTGCGCACGCACTCTACACCCGCACGATTCCGGAGCAGCCCCCGCGCCTCCTGCCCCTGCCTCCCGGCGACCCGATGGACCTCATCACCTGCCTCCTGCAGACCCGCAGCTGGGACCTCAAGCCCGGCGAGCAACGCGACGCCCTCGTCCTCTTCGACGACGACTTCTACGAGCTCACCCTTCACGCCGCCCGCTACGAGGAAATCAGCACGTCCTTCGGGACCTTCAACACGCTCGTCCTCGAGCCGCGCATGGAAAAGACTCCGCCCAAGGGCATGTTCAAAAAGGGCTCGAGCGTCCGCGTCTGGATTTCTCAGGACGCGCGCCGGTTGCCCGTGCGTTTCGAAGTGGAGTTCAAAATCGGCACCGGCGTCGCCACGCTCTCCCGCTACGAGGCACCGCCCTCCGCCGCCGTTCCGGATGCGAAAAATTCTCGTCCTTAGAGGCGGCGCGCTCGGCGACTTCCTCGTCACCCTTCCGGCCCTCGCGCTCCTGCGCCGTCGCTGGCCCGCCGCCCACCTCGCGCTCGTCGGCAACGCCACCGCGGCCGCCCTCGCCCTCGACTCCCGCCTGCTTGATCGCGTCCACTCGCAACACGAATCCCGCTGGGCCGCGCTCTATACCGACGCGCCGCTCCCGGCCGATTTCGCCGCCGAACTCGCGACCTTCGATCTCGTCCTCAATTTCTGGCCCGACCCCGACCATACCCTCGCCCGCCATTTTCACGGTCTTTCTGCGCCGATCTTCCTGACGTCCTCCGCGCTGCCCACCGTCGCCCCTGCCGCCGCCCACTACTGCGCCCCCCTGCGCACCCTTGGCCTGACGACCGCCACCTTCCATCACGCGCTCGCCACGCCCGCGCCCGGCGCCCGGCTGGTCGCCGTTCACGCCGGCAGCGGCTCCATCCTAAAAAATTGGCCGCTCGCCCGCTGGACCGAGCTCTGCACCGCGCTCACCCGCGAGCATCGCGCCGATCTTCTCCTCATCACCGGCGAAGCCGACCCCGCCGCCGCCACCGCCCTCGCCCCCTTCGGCACGCCCGCCCACCGGCTTCCGCTCCGCGAACTCGTCCCCCTCCTCGCGCAGTGCCGTTTTTTCCTCGGCCACGATTCCGGGATCAGCCATCTCGCCGCCGCCTGCGGGGTCCCGAGCCTCCTGCTCTTCGGCCCCACCGACCCCGCACTCTGGGCGCCGCCCGCCCCGCATGTTCACGTGCTCAAACGCGGCCCGGCCCTCGACTCAATCTCGCTCGCCGACGTCGAGGCCGCGCTCCGCCTTCGTCTCCCGCCTCGGGCGTAAAAATAAACCGCCACCGTTTCTCCGCCCCCAGCGGCCCCGCGTCATCGACCCCAATCCGCGGCGTCACCGTGACCGCGCTTCGCGGCTCGTGGACCCCGTGGTCCTCGAGCCACAACCCACCCGCGGCCGGTGTCGACTCCACCCCGTTGAGTTCGCGCCCGATCTTCAGCGCCCGCGTCACCCGCCCGGGCCCGCTCGCCGCCGCGACACCCCGGATCAGCACCACCGCCGGCCAGTCCTGCGGCCCCACCACGAGGTTCAGCCACTCGTGCACGCCGTAACAGAGATAGCCATACAAGACCCCGCCCGCCGCACACATGACCTCCGTCCGCTTCGTCCGCCCCGCGCGCGCGGGACGCGCCCGGTCGCCCTCCCCGTCCTACGCCTCGGTCTCGACGATCCTCCGCGCCTCGACGCGCCCGTCCGCGGGCCGGCGCACGAGTTGCTCACCGAGCAACCGACGCGCCAACGCAACCGTTTTCTTCGCCCACAGTTCTTTCGCTTTAATAATCCGGCCCATGCCGCTTTGATTCCGCCCCAAACGCATCGTGAACGCAACCACCGGGCGCACCGCCGCCGTCCACCAAAAGGCCGACCTCCTCCGCTCCCTCCGGCTCTGCACCGCCGAGGGCATCATGGCCATGCCCCTCGTGACGATGTCGCTGCCGGTCAATGTCTTCATGACCGCGCTCGTGGCGAAGGCCTATCCGCTGCCGAAGACCACCATCGGCCTGATCTGCGCGCTCCCGTTCTTCGGCAACTTCCTCCAGATCTTCGCCGCCCCGTTTCTCGCGAAATGGAAGCCGCCCAAGACCATCACCGTCCTCGCCGCCTCGCTTCACCTCGTCACTTGGGCCGCCGCCGGACTGCTCCTGCCGTGGGTCCCGCGCGACAATCCCACCGTCGCCGGCCAGTGTTTCATCGTCTGGTTTCTGCTCTCCAGCTGCTTCGCCGCCGTCGCCGGCGTCTCGTGGAACGCGTGGATTCAAGAGTGGGTCCCCTCCCGGCTGCGCGGCAAATATTTCGGCCGCCGCAACGGCACCCTCCAGGTCTCCACCCTCCTGTTTCTCCTCGTCGCCGGCTGGGCGCTCGCCCAGTGGGACTACGCCGTGCCCGCGTTTCAGCTCATCATCGCCGCCGCCGTAATCATGCGCGTGTTCTCGCTGCGCTGGCAGTGGCAGAGCCCGACCCGCGCCCGCCAACCCGCCGTCACCGTCGCCCTCCCGCTGCCCGACCAGCTCCGCGTCATCGCCGGCTCGCGGTCGTTTCTGCTCTTCATCGCCTTCGGCGCCGCCTGGTCCTTCGCCGCCAATTGCTTCGGCCCGTTCTACCATGTCTTCATGTTCGAGCAGTTGGACTTCTCCGCCTTCGACGTCGGTGTGCTCGCGACCCTCGCCCAGCTCGGCGGCGCCCTCTCGCTGCCCGCCTGGGGCAAACTGCTCGACCGTTACGGCAATAAATCCGTGATGATCGCCTCACTGATTCTCTGGCAGGTGCAGAACTTCACGTGGTGTTTCCTCACCCCAGCCAACAGCGGCCTGCTCTACGCCATGTGGATCTGGGGCGGGATCACCAGCGCCGGTTTCATCCTCGGCCAGTTCATTATTTTGCTCCGCCTGATCCCGGTCGAAGCCAAGAACCTCGCCATCGGGATCAACCTCGCCATCACGTCCCTCGTCGCCGCCATCGCCCCGATCACCGGCGGCGGGATTCTCACCCACGCCCTCGACCGCGGCTCAGATCCCCTCGGCGTCTACCACGTGTGCTTCCTCCTCCAGCCCGTGCTCGCACTCAGCGGCTGCGTCCTCCTCCGCCGCGTCCACGAACCGCAGGCGAGCTCGCTCACCATGGTGTTCGGCGCCATGCGGAACATCCGCACCCTCAGCGGCGTCCTCGGCCTGAGTTTTCTGACCAACTACATCTTCTTCAAAGCAGAGAAAAAAGAGCCCGCGCCGACCCCATGATCACGCCCGCCGCGCCAGCGCCCCATATTTTCACCCTCACCGCCAACCTCCTCGCCGAGCGCACGCTCGAGTTCGACACCTGGACCGCCGGCACGACCCAACGCGCGCGCACCGAGCGTTTCCAAGTCGGCGGCAAGGGCATCAATGTCTCCAAAATGCTCACCCGCCTCCGCGCGCCCAACACCGCCCTATGCTTCACCGGCGGGGCCACCGGCGCCGAATGCGCGGCCTGGCTCACCCGTCGCGGCCTCGGCCACCGGGCGTTTGCCACGTCCGCCCCCACCCGCTCCGGCACCGTCGTCCGCAGCGGCAGCTTCGCCGAGACCACCTTCCTCGGGCCGGACCACGCGCCGGATGCCGACGCCCTCACAGCCTGCGGCGAATTCCTCCAAGCCCAGCCCGCCGGGTCCGTCCTCGCGGTGTGCGGCAGCCTGCCGGGCTGGGCGTCCCCCGCCTACGATCCGCTGCGCGCCATCTTTCACCGCTGGCCCGAGCGCGGACCGCTGATTGTGGATACCTACGGACCGGCCCTCGGCTGGTTCGCCCATGAAACCGCCTCCTTGATCCGAATCAACCGCACCGAATTCGTCACCCTGTTTCCCGCCGCCGAGCAAAAACTCTCCGGCGGCGAACTGCTCCAGCTGGCGCGCGACCGGTTTCGCGCTCTGCGCTGGGTGGTCTCGGACGGCGCCGCGCCTGTCTGGTTGAGCGCGGATCACCACGCGCCCGAGACGATTCTCCCCCCCAAAGTCCGCCAGGTGTCCGCGACCGGCTCCGGTGACGTCATGCTCGCCGGGGTGCTGCACGCCCGCTTTCATCGCGGCCTGAGCTGGAAGGACTCCGTCGTGGCCTCCCTGCCCGCCGCCGCGGCCAATGCCGCGCACCCCGGGATCGCCGAGTTTCCCGAACCCGCCGCCTAGCCCGCGGATTTTGCGGAACTTCCAGCAAATAATCCTTGCGTTCGCCCCCGTAAAAACGCTTGTTGTGCGGTTTTATTTATGAAAGCCACTATCAAAACCCAAGGGCAGCAGTTCACTGTCACCGAGGGCGACATCCTTATCGTTAACCGCTATCCCGGCACCGAAAAAGGCTCGACCGTCGAAATCAAAGACGTGCTCGCCGCCGGTGAGGGTGAAGGCTACAAAGTCGGCACCCCCCGCCTCGTCGGCGCGTCAGTTTCCGCCAAGATTCTCGAAAACAAACGCGGTGATAAGGTCATCGTGTTCAAGAAAAAGAAGCGCAAGGGCATGGAGCGTAAACGCGGCCACCGCCAGGAGCTTTCCGTGATCAAGATCGAATCCATCAACGCTTAAAAAGGACCCCCCACCATGGCGCATAAAAAAGGTCAGGGCACATCAGTCAACGGACGCGAGAGTCACTCAAAACGGCTCGGTATTAAGCGCTTCGGCGGAGAATCCGTGCTCGCGGGCACGATCATCATCCGTCAGCGCGGCAGCAAGCTCCACGCCGGCAAGAACGTCGGGATCGGCCGCGATTGGACGCTCTTCGCGCTCAAGGACGGCACCGTCAAATACGACAAGCCGCACCGCCGCGTGGCGATCGTCACCGCCTGAGTCCACGCTCAGTCTTCATTTCAGCGCCGGACGCACATCCGGCGCTTTTTTGTGGGTTGCTAGCCGCGACCGCCCCGGCTGACCGTTGCGCCCCGCATGTCCGACCGCCTCCAGGACCTCCTCCGCCAGCGCGCGCTCAGCCAAGAGCAATTGGCCTGGCTCGATCGCGAAATCGCCGCGACCTCCGCCGCGGACGCGACCACGACGCCCACCCCGGCTCCCTCGCCGCGCCCTGCCCGGGCCCCCCTGCCCCAGCCCGGCTATCTCGCGTCCCAGGCTGCCGCCATCGCCGCGCATCAGGCCGCCGCCGCCCGGGACCCTGCGACCGCCCGTGGTGAAAACCCGGCCGTCGCCGCCGCCGCCGATGCCATCCTCGAAAAATACCGCGTCCAACCCGACTCGCTGAAGACCGACGTGCGCCAGGGCTGCTTCCTCTACTTCTTCGGCGCCCTCGCCGTCGTCGCCGTCATCATCGCCGGGCTCTACTCCGCGCTGAGCGGCCGAACGCCCTAACGCCGGGGCGACGACGCGCGCTCCCCCAACGGCTCCCCTTCAGCTCACGGCCGGATAACTGCCCAGCCATTTCACGAGCGGGCAAAATTTCTTCAGCTGCGCGAGCGCCTCTTTCATCGCCGGGTCCTCGTAGTGCCCCGTCACATCGAGGAAGAAGTAATAGTCCCACGGCCGCTTCTTGCTCGGGCGCGACTCGATTTTCGAAAGATTGATTCCGCGTTCCGCGAGCGGCATGAGCATTTTCAGCAAGGCCCCGGAGTGCGAGGCCGCCTCGTCGCCCAGCGATACCAGCAGACTCGTGAGATCCTTGCCACCGCCCACCGCCCCCGAGGCGCGTTTTCCGATCACGAAAAACCGCGTCGTGTTATCCGCCTTGTCCTGGATGTTGCGCTCGACGACCGGCACGCCATGAAACTCCGCCGCCAGTTCGCTCGCCACCGCCGCCGTGCCCGGCTCGGCCTTGGCGATCTGCACCGCCCGCGACGTGCTCGGCGCATCCACGAGTTGCGCGTGGGGCAGGTGCCGCTGCAGCCAATGCCGGCACTGCGCCAGCGCCTGGTCCTTCGAATACACCCGCTCAATCTCCTCGAGCCGTGAGTTCGAAATCAACGCGTGGTTGATCTCAAGATAGATCTGCGCGACAATCTTCAGGTCGCTCTCCACAAAACTGTCGAGCGCCTCGCGCACCGAGCCCTCCGTCGAGTTCTCGATCGGAATCACCGCATAGTCGGTCTCGTTTTTTTCCACCGCCGTAAAAATGTCGCTCACCGTCGCCATCGGGTGATAGTCCACGCTCGCCCCGAATTTTTTCATCGCCGCCGCGTGCGTGTTGCTCGCCTCGGGCCCCAGATACGCGATCACGAGCGGCTTCTCCAACGCGATCGCCGCCGACATGATCTCCCGGTAAATCGCCCGCAACGCCTCGTGCTTGATCGGCCCCCCGTTTTGACCGGTCACCTTCCGGATCACCGCATCCTCCCGCTCGGCGACATAAATCTGCCCGCCCGCGCTGCGTTTCACTTTTCCGATCTCGGCCGCCAGCGCGAGACGCTGGTTGATCATCTCCACCAGCTGCCGGTCGATGTGGTCGATCTGTTTGCGGATAGGCTCGAGGTCCATGTTAAGGCTGCGCGGGCGTTTCGGGTTGGATCGAGGCGCTGGGCGCCGATTCTTCGGGCGGCGAAACCGCGGCGGGCGCATCACTCTCCGCCGCAGCCTCGGCCACCGCCGGGACCAGCACCTCGCCGCTGTCGGCTACCACCACCGGCTCCAGCGACAGCTGCTCCTCCTCGTCCAACCCCATGTCGTGGTCGTTCGGCTTGGGCGTCGTCGTCGACGTCTTCAACCACTCGTCGATCTGCCGCGACGACAACACGTCCGACGCCGGCATCTCGTCGAGCGACTTGATCCCGATAAACTCCAAAAACTGATCCGTCGTCCCGTATTGAATCGGCCGGCCCGGCGTGTCCGCCCGCCCCGTGATGTAAACCAGCTCGCGCTCCAGCAGCTTGCTGAGGCCCGCCTCGGCCGACACCCCGCGGATCGTCTCAATCTCGCTGCGTGTCACCGGCTGGCGATAGGCCACCACCGCCAGCGTCTCGATCGCCGACTGGCTCAACTTCACCGGAGGCGGTTCCTGCCGCAAAATCCGCAACCAGCGCCCGAACCGCGGATGCGTCATCAGACGGTAGCCCGCATTGCCCTCGATGAGCAGCAACCCCTCGTCCGCCACGCGCACCTCCTCGGCGATCTGGGCCATCGCCTCGCGTATCTGCGTCGCCGTGACGAGTGACGGCACCTCAGCGTAGAGCTCCGGATCCTTCTCCGATGAGGTCTCGACGGGAACCTCCGCCACTTCGTCCACCGGCGCGCCCGCGACCGCCGCGACCACGTCACGGCCCTGCTCGGCGTTCGCGGCCGCCGATCCCGCGTCACTGGCCGCCGCTGCGGTGGCTACCGCCCGGTCTCCGTCCGTTCCGGCCACCGGTGGCTCGACGGTGCCGGTCGACGGCGCCGCCGCCGCCTGATCGTGAAAACGCGTAAACGCAGCCTGCACGTCCTTGATCGAGAGCGGTTGGTTGGTCGAAAGCAGCAATGCCTTCAGCACTTTTTTCAGATTGAACGCCATGCGGGTAAAGTCGCCGTCAGTGAATGCGGCGCCCATTCCCTCACGCAACCACGAAAACGAGTCCCCCCCTTGCCCGCGCCCGCTGCAAACAGCCTTGCCCCGCCCCCCGTGGCGCTGGACTCTCCGTTACCGCACGCTCCGTCCCTCCACTCCACGCCCGCCCTTGCCCTCGCCTCTTCGGCCTGCATCTTTCGCCCTTCACCTTTCAACTCCCCGCCCGCCTCCCATGTGCCAAACCGCTCACTCCCTCCGCCCGCACTCCTCCGTCGTCGTCGACGGCCATGACCGCGCCCCCGCTCGCTCCATGCTGCGCGCCGTCGGCTTCACCGACGAGGATTTCAAAAAACCCCAGATCGCCGTCGCCTCGTCCGCCAGCAACATGACGCCCTGCAACGTCCACCTCGGCGAACTCAGCGAGCACGCGCAAAAGGGCATCAACGCCGCCGGCGGCAAAGCCGTTTATTTCAACACCATCACCGTCACCGACGGCATCAGCATGGGCACCCAGGGCATGCGCTACTCCCTCGTCTCGCGCGACGTCATCGCCGACTCGATCGAGACCGCCGTCGCCGCCGAGGGCTTCGACGGCCTCGTCGCCATCGGTGGCTGCGACAAAAACATGCCCGGTTGCATGATGGCCATCGCCCGCCTCAACCGCCCCGCCGTCTTCATTTACGGCGGCAGCATTCTCCCCGGCTTCACGCCCAGCGACTGCGATCACAAGAAGCCCCTCGACATCGTCTCCGTCTTCGAAGCCGTCGGCAAACACGCCAAGGGCGAGATCGACGACGCCGGCCTCCGCGACGTCGAGGCCAGCGCCATCCCCGGCCCCGGTTCCTGCGGCGGCATGTATACCGCCAACACCATGGCCACCGCCATCGAGGCCCTCGGCATGAGCCTCCCCAACAGCAGCGCCCAACTCGCCGTCGGCCAAGAAAAACGCCAAGACTGCGAGCGCGCCGGCGCCGCCGTCATGGCCATGCTCAAAAAAGGCATCAAGCCCCGCGATATTCTCACGCGCCAAGCCTTCGAGAATTCCATCACCGTCTGCCTCGCGCTCGGCGGCTCGACCAATCTCATTCTCCACCTCCTCGCCATCGCCCATTCCGCCGAGGTCCCGCTCACCCTGGCCGACTTCAAGACCATCGGCGACCGCGTCCCGCTCCTTGCCGACGTCAAGCCCTTCGGCAAATACGGCATGGCCCACCTCATCCGCATCGGCGGCATCCGCCCGATGATGAAGATCCTTCTCGACCGCGGCCTGCTCCACGGCGAGTGCCTCACCGTTTCCGGCGAGACTGTCGCCGAGTCCCTCAAAGACGTGCAGCCCTACCCGTCCTACCCCGACCAGCAGGACGTCATCCGCCCCTGGGACAAACCCATCAAGGCCGACACCCACCTCCGCGTCCTCCACGGCAACCTCGCCCCCGGCGGCGCCGTCGGCAAAATCACCGGCAAGGAAGGCCTGTATTTCAAAGGCCCCGCCAAGGTCTACGAAGGCGAGGAAGACGCGCTCCAGGGCGTCCTCCGCGGCGACGTCGTCAAAGGCGACGTGGTCGTTATCCGCAACGAAGGCCCCGTCGGCGGACCCGGCATGCGCGAAATGCTCTCACCCACCAGCGCCATTGCCGGCCGCGGCCTCATCAAAGACGTCGCCCTCATCACCGACGGCCGCTTCTCCGGCGGCTCGCACGGTTTCGACGTCGGCCATATCACCCCCGAAGCCGCGAAAGGCGGTCCCATCGGCATCGTGCACAACGGCGACCTCATCGAAATCGATGCCGTCAAAAACACGATAAGCCTCCTCATCCCCGCAGCCGACTACGCCGCCCGTCTGGCCGCCTTCAAGCCGCTCCCGCCGAAAGAAACCCGCGGCGTCCTCGCCAAATACGCGAAGCTCGTCAGCACGGCCTCGGAGGGCGCGGTGACGGACAAGAACCTCTGATTTCCCCCGAAGGCGGCTACCCCGCCGACGCCACTCGTCGTCTGCCTCCTGCAGCGGGGCCGTCTGCGTTGAGCCGGGCCGCGCTTGATCCTGCTCGCTGGTCGCGCCCCGCCCCCGTGGACCAGCCAGCCATCAAAACCATCGGGACGTTACGTCAGACGCCTGGGCCACGCTCCGCTCGTCTCCAGCGCACCGCCGCCCGGTTGGCCCGGGGCCGCGGACAGCCCAAGGGCGTTTTCAAATTCGCCCGTAACGAAGCCTGCACTCCATGGACGGCGAACCTGAACAGGACCGGGAAATAAGCCGCGTCCCGACCGACGCCGACTTGGTTTCGCTCGCACGGGAACTCAATCGCAGCGGTGTCGCCTCCGCGGGTGGTCGGAGGTTTCGCAATCAACCGCCTCGGTTTCGTGCGCGCGACCGAAGCCATCCACTTACGCATCGCCCGTTACTTGGCCAACCAGATCCGCATCAAGCGGACGCTGGAAATCCTGCCCGACCGTGCCCTCCGCGAGCTCGGAGATGAAGATATCGCCCGATGGGTGATTGACCGAGGCGGCCTTGCAGCGCCCTTCGATCGCGAGCCTTCTGCCGTTGGACCTAACACTGGATCTTTGGATTGCTGGCCGTCACGGGAATGCGCGTGAGCGAGGTTTTGAACCTGCCATGTGAGCACCTCGACTGGGCGGCGGGATTCATCACCGTCCACGAAACCAAGTTCGCGAAGACTCGCTTGGTCCCGTTGCACCGGTCCTCGGTTGTCGCGCTCGCCGACTACAAACGGCGTCAGCGAAAATACCTCGCAAAATACGGCTACGGTCCTGTTTCCCACGTCTTCGCCTCGAGGAGAGGGCGTCGGGTCCATGCGACGAGCCTGGATCGAATATTTTGGGAACTATCCCACCAGATCGGCCTGCGAGTCCAATCTGGCGGCCATGGGCCGCGCATGCACGATCTGCGTCATCGGTTCGCGGTGGAGTCATTGCTCCGGGGGTATCCGCTGTTTGATCACGTCCGGCGGCAAGCTCTTCGGCTCCTGTCCTCGGAAGCGACCAAACCGCTACCCGTCAACCCGGTTTTCGGTCCACTAATTCGAGGTAGCTTCAACCTGCCCAACGCGCCGCTCGCCGCCACCCGGTTCGGGCACCTCTGATTGCCGATTGCTCTCCAACCCCAAATCGTCTGAGGCTGGACCTCGTCAGTCAGCGGTCCTTCGCGCCTCCTCCCATGTCCGTCCGTCACCAACTCAAACTTCTCCTCGGCGGCCTCCACGCCCGCCACGCCGGTGAGTCTGCGTCCGGCGGTCCGGCCCCTCACTCCGCCTCCAGCGCCAAC
This sequence comes from Opitutia bacterium, assembly GCA_947461205.1. Lineage (GTDB taxonomy): Bacteria > Verrucomicrobiota > Verrucomicrobiia > Opitutales > Opitutaceae > GAS368. The sequence goes on along the minus strand of CANHJG010000052.1, from coordinate 3,258 downwards.
GCCGCCCGCTCTGCCACCCGAGAATTCCTCGACCGCAACCGCCTCGTCTCCGCCCTCATCTTCGTCGTCACCGTCGTCGCCATCGTCCTCATCAGCTGGGCCGGCATGACCACGTCCAACTTCGCCGTCCTACCCAATCAGCTCGCCACCGTCCGCGTCACCGCCCGCGCCTCCTTCACCTACGAAAGCGAGGAGAAAACCCGCGCCGCCCGCGACCAGTTCCTCGACCGCGTCCCCCCGGTCTATCGCCTGGAGACCGAATCATTTGGCCGCTTCGAACTCGCCGCCCGCGCCTTCCTCCTCCAACTCGACCTCCACGACGCCGCCCACCCCACCACCGCGGCCAACGCCTCGAGCCGCCCGGCCCTGTCCGCGCCCACCGTTCCGCTGCCCGCGATTTCGTCGGACGCGCCACCCGCCACCTTCGCCACCCGCCGCCCGGAACTCGCTGCCATCGCCGAAGCCTTCAACGTCCGCGGCCCCTACCACGCCACCGCCGAGGACATCGCGGCGCTCCTCGCCATCGGCGACGGCCAGGCCCGCGCCGCGCTCTTCGAGAACGGCCTCGCCACCCTCCGCGACATCTACGCCCAGGGCGTCGCCGATGCCACACTTGCCGGCACCGGCACCGGCGGCGCCCTCGTCTTCCAAATCGCCCGCCCCGCGCCGGCGGACGTTCTTGTGCCCTCGCTGGCCACGTCCGTTGCCGCCTCCCTCCCCGTTCCGCCCACCCCGACCAACGCCCCGCCCGCCACCACCCCGCGTTCCGTGCTATCGATGGAAGACGCCCTCACCCTCCTGCGCGTGAGCCTCGCCACGGACGGCGTGTCCCGTCCTTCCGCCCAGGCCGTCTTCCGGGTTTTCCGCTTTGGCCTCACGCCCAACGTCCTCTTCGACCGCGCCGCCACGCAGGCCGGCCTCGACGCCGCCCAACGCACCCTCAAACCCGTCACTGTCACCGTCAACCGCGGCCAAACCATCATCGAGCCCGGCGACCGCGTCACCCCCGAACAACACGAGCTATTCCAGGCCCACCGCCGCTATCTGCTCGACCACGGCGATACCGAACTCAACGAGGGCCTCACGCTCTTCGGCCGCGTGCTCCTCGTGCTCGCGATGGTCCTCGCCTCCCTCATCTACATCCGTATCGAAGATGCGGAGACGCTCCGCTCCAACGTCCGCTGCGGCCTCCTCGCCCTCGTCGTCATCGCCAACCTCGCCCTCGTCCGCGCCAACTACTCCCTCGGCGGCGCCGAGTTCTTCGTGCGCGACGGCTCCTGGGCCAGCACCCTCCCCTACGTCGCCCCCACCGCCCTCGCCCCGCTCATCGTCGCCATCCTCATCGACGCCGGCTCCGGTATCTTCATGGCGCTGTTCATCTCCATTTTCACCGGCGTCATCTACGGCAACCGCCTCGACCTCCTCGTCCTCACCTTCCTCGCCTCGCTGGTCGCCATCTCCCTAGGCCGCGACGCCCGCCGCCGCGGCCGCGTCGTCCGCGCCGCCGGCGCCGGCGGTCTCACCGTCGCCGCCTTCGCCGCCCTCATCGGCATCGCCGACCAGACGCCCGCCGACACCCTCGCCCGCCAGATGACCGCCGGCCTCGCCACCGGTCTCCTCACCGGCGTCGCCGTCGTCGGCCTCCTCCCGATCCTCGAATCCCTCTTCAAGCGCACCACGGACATCACGCTCCTCGAACTCACCGACTACAATCACCCGCTGCTCCGCCGCATGCAGCTCGACGCGCCCGGCACCTACCACCACTCCCTCGTCGTTGCCCAGCTCTCCGAAAACGCCTGCAACGCCATCGGTGCCAACCCCCTCCTCGCCCGCGTCTGCGCCCTGTTCCACGATGTCGGTAAAACCGCCCACGCCTCCGACTTCGCCGAAAACCAGCGCGACGGCGTCAACCCCCACGACGCCCGTGCCCCCGCCGAATCCGCCCGCATCATCCAGCAGCACGTGCCCGACGGCGTGGAACTCGCCCACCAGCATAACCTCCCCCGCGCCGTCGTCGACGTCATCCGCCAGCACCACGGCACCAGCCTCGTCCGCTACTTCTACCAACTCGCCGTCGACCGTTCGGCCGCCCCCTTCGCCGCTCCCGCCAAACGCCGCTCCACCGCGAAAATCACCGAACTGCCGACGCCCTTGGCCGCCCCACTCGAAGCGAAAGCTGAACCGGCTCGTTCGAAAATCCCCGAGTCCGCCTTCCGCTACAACGGCCCCCGGCCCCAGTTCAAAGAAAGCGCCGTCATCTCCCTTGCGGACGGGCTCGAGGCCGCCTCACGGTCCCTCCGCCAAGCCACTCCCGAAGCACTCCACGACCTGATCGCCCGCATCGTCAACGAGCGCATCGCCGACGGCCAACTCGACGAAGCCCCGCTCACCTTCGAAGAGATCACGAAGATCAAGAATAGTTTTCAGTTCACGCTCCTGAACATGCTGCACGCCCGCATCGCCTACCCCCCCGGCGAAGCCCCGCCCACCGTCGAAGCCAAAGCGTAGTCCCAACGCTTCCGCGGATTCCAACGCTCCCGTCGGCTGTCCGCTCGCAGGCGCTCCCCGTCGGCCGTCCGCGCGCAGGCGCTCGGCACCCGCGCGCAGGCGCCCCCTCCACAACCGCGAGCGTGAGCGCGTGGACCTCTCGCGCGTCCCCGCCCGCGTCGTCGGTCGAGAGTCCGTTCGCCATTTGCCGCGCGCCTGCAGCGACCCATGGCCGATCTTCGCCCACGCCGCCTTCCCGTTTTTCCGGGGGATCGTAGATGCCGCTTGGTGTTTTCAACTCGTCTACCACGTCCTCACCCGCGTCAAAAATTGCCGGCGACACCGCTGCCTTCGTCTGCCTCCCGCCGTTCGAGTCGCTCGGCGGCAACCGCGAGTCGCCGATGCGCCCGGTGACGCTCTCGAGGCCGAGCATCTCCGCGGCCACGACCTGCACCACCGGGCGGGAACCGGTTCCGGGGTCTTGCGTGCCGACCCGCACCTCGATCGTCCCGTCGGCGTTGACTTGAATTTCCACCCGCGGGCCTTTGCCGCCGCGCATCCGGGCAGCCTCGGCGCAACCCGCCCCGGTCCTCACCGCGCCCGCCATCGTGCCGGGCTTCCGGTATTTTTATTTCCCGCCAAATTACTCCGCGCCGAGCGCGTATTCGCGCCACCGGACGTCGAACGGATCATTCCTCACGCGCGTATCCACCGGATCCATTCCCAGCCTCACTGCGAGACCCGCGAGCACGGCCCCATGCCCACAGACGC
>CANHJG010000051.1 GCA_947461205.1 Opitutia bacterium | reverse complement strand
AGCGCTCGCCGTAGCGCGGTGAGGCGAGGAGGCGATCCACGGCGGCGGGGTAGTCGGGCCGCGCCGTTCGCGTGAAATTCGCGATCTCGTCCGGCGTGGGCGGCAATCCGGTGAGGTCGAGGGTGACGCGCCGCAGCCACGCCGCCGGACTTGCCGGGGGCGCCGGCCGGAGACCGTGTTCGCCGAGCTTGGCCGCGATGAAGGAATCGACGGAGTGTCGGCCCGGAGGCACCGCGAGCGGCTGGAACGACCAATGGTCGCGCGGGTCGGCGAGTTTCACGCGGTCGACGCCGTCGGGCCATGGCGCGCCCTCGTTAATCCAGCGCGTGAGGGTCGCGATCTCGGCGGCGGAGAGGCCGTCGCCCTTGGGCGGCATGCGTTGCTCCGGATCCCCGCTCGTCACGAAGCGAATGAGTGGGCTGTCCTTCGCGTGGCCCGCGACGAGGCTCGGCCCGTCGCCGTCGCCGCCCTTGAACGCGGCCGCTTTCACGTCGAGGCGCAGCCCGGATTTTTGCTTCTTCTCGCCGTGGCACTCGGTGCAGTGCTGGTCGAAAATCGGGCGTACGTCGCGCACGAAGTCCACCGGTGCGGCGGCGGCGGGTAGGGCGATGAGCAGAGCGAGCAGGCGCATGATGGGTTTCAGCGGTAGGGATTGCCGGCCTCGAAGAGCGCGCGGATTTCGGCGTCGGGCATGGCGCGGCCGAGGATGAGCAGCTCGTCGACGCGGCCGCTGAGTTTGCGATCGGTGCGATTCCAGTTGCCGATCTGCGCGGGGCCGAGGCGGGCGGGATGAGCGGTGGCTTCGCGGCTCTCGCTGTCGAAACGGCCGTTGAGGAAAAATCGGGTCGTCCGGGCCTCGGAATCGTAGACCACGGCAAGATGCACCCAGCGCCCGACCTCGGGGAGCACGGGGGTGCGTGAGTCGGGGAAGCTGTCCGGTTCCGGGGATCCGGGGGCGAGGGTGTTGCCCTTGAGGGCGAGGCGCATCGTGGAGAAGCGGTTCACCATCCAATGGACCTGGCCGGGGTTGCTCGCCGCCCAGCCGTCGGTGTGCAGCAACGATTGGTAAGGGGCGTCGAGCCGGTCGAGGCGCACCCAGGCGGCGAGGGTGAGGCGCGGCCAGGAGCGTTCGCCCCCGAGGTCGAGTTGCAAATGGTCGCCCACCTCCACGAATTCCGGGGCGCGCGATCCGGGCCAACGGCCCTGGACGGTGCGAAACGAGCCGGCGCCGCCGCCGGTTTCGAAATCGAGCAGCGCGATGAGGGCCGCATCGGAGCGGAGTTGCGCGAGGGCGGCTTCGGAGCGAGCGCGCTGGCCGGCGGCGAGGCCGGCGGTGAGGTCGTGGACCTCGTCCGATTGAATGAAGGCGGCGGAGCGGGTTTCGCGCGCCGCGTGGCCGGCCGTGGTCATGGTCACCGCATCGCCCGTGCGCAGGCTGCGCCGATCGTGCGGGGCGTGGGCGATGACTTCGCCCTCGAACACATGCACCTCGGCGTCGCCCGTGGCCGGGACGTCCACGCCGAAGCGCGTGCCGAGGTCGACCGCGGTGCCGGAGGGCGTGATGACGGTGAAGCCCTGGGCGGCGGGCGGCACCGCGGCGGAGAGGCGGCCGCGAATGAGCCGCAGGCGTTGGGCGGACTCGAACTGAAACACCGCCGGCGCCTCGATCACGACGCGGGCGCCTTGGGCGGTGACGAGCGCCACCGTGCCGCCTGGCATTTCGTGTCGGTCGCCGTGGAGGGGGGAACCGGGAGTGAGCTCGGTGAAGCCGGCGACATTTTCGACGGTGGCGAAGTGCCTTGAATCGAAAATCCAGAGCGCAAGGGCGACGCAGGCTGCCGTGGCCGCGAGGAGCGTCGCTGTTCGCGGGAAACGCCAGCGCACCGCCGGGCGAGAGGGAAGCGGGGAGGTTTGTTCCGTGCGCCAGCCTGTGGCCCGCGTGGCGAGGGCGGAGTCCAAGTTCATCTGTTCGGCAAAACGTCGCCGCGCGTCGGCATCGACCGCAAGGATCGCGTTCAGCCGCGTCATGCCGTCCGCATCGATGCTGCCGTCAAGGTAGCGCTGGGAAAGCGGATCGAGGTCCGCGTTCACGGCGCAGCCTCCCGGGCGAGGGCGGCGTGGATGCAGTCCAGCAGTGTCTTTCGCATGCGATGCAGCCATTGGTAGAAGCCGGCGACGCTGCGTCCGCTGATGGCGGCCACGTCCTGGATACGGGCGTCCGGCTGGTAGGCGCGCAGGAGGAGCGAGCGCTGCTCCGCCGGGACCCGCTCCATACACGCTTGCAGCGCCTCGCGTTGGCGGGAGAGCGCGGGCTCGAGCGCCTCCGCCTCGTGCGCGAGCTTGAGGGCCACGCCCTCGTCGAGCACGAGACGGTCGCGGCCTCTGTCGCGCAACCACGCGAGGACCTCGAATCGCGCCACGCCGAAGGCCCAGGCGCGGAAATCCGTGCCCGCGTGAAACGAGCCGAACTTCCTCCAGAGGACGAGGGAGACTTCCTGCATGACGTCATCCGCATCCGCGCGTGCCGGCACCAAGCGGCGCACAAACGCGCGGACCGCCTCCTCGTTCGTGGTGAACAATCGCAGAAAACGGTCATGCATCTCGGTCTCGGCAGGGGACATGATGGGGGACAACCAGGTTTATCTCCGGAGTGAGGCCGAGATTTAACACCGATTCTGGCCGACGTGTTGCGCCGGGAGGGCAGGGGCGCTTTGGTTTTTCGCGGCGTCGCTGGGGAGCGGGGGAGGGGAGGTCCGGCAGCGTTTCGCGCCGGTGAAGGGGAGGCGGGGGCGGATCGGCGTGAGGCCGGCGGGGTGGTCGGCGGGCGGCGTGGCGCGATGATCGCGGCCGAATCAGAAGCTCAGGGTGTTCGTCCAGACATACATGCGGGGCTGGCCGTAGAAGCTGACGCCGAGGTTGGCGGGTACGGTGTAGCCGGAGCCGTTGTTGGGGAGCGTGCCGAAGACGTAGTGGTTAAAGACGTTCGTGATGTTCACCTGACTGGAGAAGCCGAAGCGTTTGCCGATCTTCCGGCGGTAAGAGACGAAGGCGTTGGCCTGCCACGTGTCGGGCGAACTGAAGAGGGCGCGGCCGCCGCCGGGGGTGTTGTAGTAAAACGTGCGGTTCTTCATGCCGACGCCGACGGTGCCGCCGATGCTGACGCCCTTCAGGAAATTGTCGCCGGTGAAGCTGTAGCTGTTGGTCATCGAGAAAACGTATTGGGCGTAGCCGACGGTGCCCTCGCCCTTTTTCGCGACGACGGTTTCGCCCTTGGTGCCGTTGGGGTCGGACCAGGTGTAGGGAATATCGGCGGTGGAACGGCCGGTCTTGCCGGTGAGCGCGCTGCCGTTGGAGCCGACGAAGAACTGGAGGACGCGGCGGAGGTTGCTGGTCTGGAGGCGGCCGTTGTCGTCGGCAGGGTTGGCCCAGTAGGGATGGGTGCGGTCGTTCATCATCGCGAGGGTGAGGGGTTCCCAGGTGCCGCCGACTTGGGCCTGAAGGGCGGCGGGGTCGACCTGGCGATTCAGCGTGGTGATCGTGGGCGTGATGACCGTGGGCGTAGTGGGCACGAGGACGGGGGTGCCGTTTTGGTAGGTGACGGTGCCGTTGCGCACGGAGAAATCGTCATTCCAGAGTAGAGGGTATTTTTTGTCGGTGAGGTTCTGGCCGTCGGAGGTGGTGGCGGCGAGGCGGACCTTCCAGTTGCGGGTGGGGTTGGCGGTGAGGATGACTTCGAGACCGCGCGTGGTGCGGTCGAGGTTGACCCATTGGTTTTTGAAACCGGCGGGGCCGTCGTAGGAACCGTTGAGACCGGTGGGGTTGACGAGATCGCGGACGCCGGTGCCGGCGTTGATCATCTCATCTTTGGAGTTGGTGGTGTAATACTGGACGGAGCCGGAGATGCGGCCGCGCTCGTCGCCGAACTTGAGGCCGATCTCTTGGCCGACGCCGCTGGAGGTGGCGGGGGGATTGCCGAGGGGGTCGTTGGCGTTGACGAGAGGGGTGTTGTAGGTGCTGGAAAAGCTGTAGTAGGCATTCAACCACGGGCGGATGGCGCCGTTGATGCCGAGGTTGTAGCTCTTGTTGGTCTTGTTGGATTCGGCCCAGGGCGGAGCGGAGGCGAGGGTGGAGAGGTTGGGCGTGCGCTTGAAACTCTCGTTGGCGCGGAGGCCGACCAGGGTGAAGACGCGGTTGTTGAACCAGCCGGTGTTGTTGGCGGCGTAGGCGCCGGCGGTGCGGCTTTCCCAGTTGTGGCCGTCGTTGTTCTGGCCCGAGACGCCGGGGAGGCCCGCGAGGCTGGCGAGGCCGAGGGGATTGTTGGGGCGCACCCAGCCCGGGTCGCGGGGATTGTTGGCCATGCGGACGTAGTTTTGGCCGCCGGAGGTGACGCGCGGAGTTTTCCAGCCGCCGCGGCCGAGGGGATCTTTGACCGGTCCGTCTTGCACGGACCACCAGAGGCGCGGCATGGGCGTGCGGCCGAGGTTGGAGGGAACGGCGGGGTTGTAGACGACGTTGAAATTGGCGTCGGCGAGGAAGTAGCCGTAGTCGGTGGGACCGGTGTCGGCCCAGTCGATGTCGTAGCCGACGAGGGTCTGGCTGCGGGCGCGTTGGCCGAAGAGCTCGTTGGTGAGAATGGCGGAGCCGCGGGTGGCCCAGCGGCGGGTGGGCTGCTCGGTGTCGGCGAGGGTGCCGCCGTTGGCCCAGACGGTGAGCGGATTGCCGTTGAGGAGCGGGGCGCTGAGGTTGGCGAGACCGCCGTTGGCGCGATCGGTGGGCGCGTCGTTATAGAGGAGGGAGAACTGGGTCGCGAGCCAGGGGGTCCAGACGGTCTCGGCGGTGCCGATGAAGTATTTGTTGGTGACGTATTCGGAGGCGGCGGTGCCGGCCCAGGAGTTGAGATTGTCCCAAGTGAGCGTGCCGTTGGCGATGGCGCCGCGGGGGTAGGGGTTGCCGGTGACGGGGTCGTTGGCGCCGGCCATGTTATTGCGGAGGAGGTAGGCGAGGCCGTAGTTGTGACGGGGATCGGTGGCGACGTTGGTGAACGCGATGTTTTCCTGGTTGGAATTCAGGACGCGGGTGTTTTCCGTCTGCCCGGCGATGACGCGCACGACCGTGCGGAGCGGGGCGACGCGGAAGGCGATCTGGCTGTAGAGGCCTTTGGTTTCGTAACCGATGAAGACGCGGCGGTAGAGTTGATGGTCGTTGAGGAGGGCCACGCGCACGGCGACGTTTTCGGTGCCCCAGTTGTAGTCGAAGAGGAGTTGTTTCGAGCCGTATTGATCGATGCGGAAATCGGTGCGGCCGGAGGTGCGGTTGAAGGTGGCGCGCTTGGAGACGATGTTGACGGTGCCGCCGGCGCCGCTGGCGCCGTAGAGGAGGCCTTGGGGGCCGCGCACGACATCGGCGCGCTCGATGTCGAAGAGGCTATTCATGCCAGTGCCGGTGCCGAAGGTGCCGGCGAAACCGTCGCGGCGGGGGGCCCCGACGCCGACGCCGCGGACGCCCATGGTCTGATTGCCGACGCGATCGCCGGGCTGCTGGCTGAGGGCGTCGGACTCGGGGTTGGACATGACGGTACCGGCACCGGCGCCGTAGGAGAGCATCAGTTCCTCGAGGTTGGTCACGCCGACGTCGCGGATGAAATCTTCGGTGAAGATGTCGGCGGAGACGGGGACGTTTTTGAGGGCGGCGTCGAACTGGGTGAGGGAGTTGGAATTCAGCGCGCCGTAGGAGTTGTCCGCTTCGGCCTTCACTTGGAAGGGGTTGAGGGTGACGAGGGCGTCGGCGGATTTTTGGGCGTCGGCCTTTTTCTTGGCGGCGGCGATGTCAGCGGCGGCGGGGGAGGGGGCGGTGGACTGGCTGTGGGCGGGCGCGAGGAGCGCGAGCGGGGCGAGGAGGAGGGAGGAGCGGAGGAAGAGATGCATGGTCGCGGGTTGGCTCGAGACGAGACGTGAAAGGTGGGAGGGGAAATTGGCGACGTCGGAAAATCGACGCAGTGGGTACGGGATGCGTGGTGGCCACGCGGGGAATCGTCAAGGCCGCGGGGCGACGGGGAGGCTATTTCAACTGCGTGGCGATCGAGGCGGCGACTTGCCGACCGAGGAAATCGTAGCCGGCGACGGTGAAGTGGACGTCCCGGGGGTTTTGGAGCGTGGCGAGTTGAGGCGTGATGGCGGTGAAGAGGTCGTCGATCGCGACGGCGTGTTGCGCCATGAGGGCGGTGGCGGCGGTGTTGCGCTCGACGATGGAGCTGGCGGTTTGTTTTTTCGCGGGGTCGTCGGGGATGGGCGTGGTGCTGGCCCAGATGAGTTTGGCCCCGGTGGACTGGAGGCGCGTGAGGATTTTGGTCAGGCGGGCGATGTAGTCGGCGAGCGGGGTGGCGCGGTCGTGGATGCCGAAGTTGAAGTGGATGACGTCCCACTTTCCGGGGCCGGCAGAGGCGAGCCATGTATCGAGTTTCTTGAGGCCGTTGGCGGTGGGACCGCAGTTTTCGGGTGCACGGTGGACATTGGCTTGGCCGGCGAGGGCGGCGCGGACGGCGAGGGTGTAGCCGCGGGAGACGGAGTCGCCGATGAGGAGGACGCGGGGGAGTTTGGGATCGTCGGTGACGAAGTCCCACGCGGTGGAGGTGCCCTTGACGAAGTCGCGTTGGTGGATTGGGAGGTAGAAACCGGTGCCGAGGTTTTCCTGGAGGATTTTTTCCCAGGTTTGGCGCGCGGGGGAGAGGGTCGCGACTTTTTCGCGGTAGAGGCCGTCGATGCGCCGGTCCTCGGCGGCTTTTTTGGCGGCGGCTTCGGTGGCGTTGGTGGGCTCGGCGGCGGAGAGGGCGGGAGCGAGCGCGAGGAAAAGACTGAAGAGATAGGCCGAGGGTGAAGGCATGATCTGGGTCTACTTGGACGGCTTGGTGTCCGTGAAGATCACTTTTCCGGCGGTGTCGTGCAGGCGGAGGGTGAGCGCCGCGGGTGCAGTGGGCGTCGAGGGTGCGACGGCGCCGGAGAGGAAGCCGCCGAATTTGATGCGGAGGAAGCGATGCTCGGGGCGCGGGGTTTCTTCGCTCCAGCCGCCCGCGTGCGCGTCGGTGGCGGCGCCGACGCTCCATTCTTCGATTTTGGTGGCCGGGTCGCGTGACACGTACTGCCAGTGGCGGTCGCCGGTGATGACGGTGAGGTTGGGCTGGCGGGCGAGGAGGGCGCGGATTTTGGTGCCTTCGACGACATAGCCTTTGTTGGCGTAGTTGTCGTCTTTTTGCGGGCGGTCGGGGCCGACCATCGGGGTGGGGGTGATGACGACTCGGAAGGTGGCGTCGGAGGCGGCAAGGGTGCGTTCGAGCCAGGCGATTTGCGTCGGGCCGAGGATGGTCGGGGTCTGCGTGCGGTCGGCGGCGGAGGAGCTGCGGAAGTCGCGGCCCTCGAGGAACCAGACCTGCAGGTGGCGGCCCCAGCGGAGGGTGCGGTAAGGGGGCTCGGAGGGGGCGGTCTGCTCGCGGAAGACCGCGAGGCCCTGGGCAAACGTGAGGTCACCGCTGCGGTCTGCGGGGTGGGAGTCGTTGGTGAGGGTATCGTGGTCGTCCTTCATGAAGAAGCTCGCGACTTGACGATGGAAATCGCGGAGCGTGGACAAGCCATACATGCGCGCCCAGTGGTAGCGGGCGAGGTCGACGTTGACGGCGTGGACGGGACCGTGGTCGTAGTACACGGCGTCGCCGGTGTTGACGAAGAAGTCGGGCTGGAGTGCGAGCATCGAGGGGTAGATGGCGAAGCCGTCGGGGCGGTCGCGGTCTTCGTATTGCTGACAACTCATCACGGCGAAGGTCGCGGCGGCGTTGGCCGTGGGGAGGGGCGCGGTGACGAAGCCGCCCTGAGTCGTGCTGGTGACCGGGGCGTCGGCGCGGGGGCGGTCGTCGACGGCGAGCGCGTAGCGGGTGGCGGGCGAGAGGCCGTTGAGGGCGAAGGTGGCGGTGAAATCGCGGTCCGGGTCGACGTCGCGCCAGGCGGTTTCGGACCACGGGGCGGAGGGAGCGGCGGCGGGGCGATAGCGGACGCGCGTCTGGCCGGGCGCGCCGAGGGCGGCGCCGCGGAGGTTGCCGAGATTCGCGCCGGGTGGGTACGTGATCTCGGGGCGGGTGTCGGAGTAGGTGACGTTGTCCTTCAACGGGACTTCCTTACCGGTGGTGCGATTAAAGAGCTTGGTGAGAGGCAAGGGCCCTTCGTCGGGGGCGCGCTCGGCGTCGCGGGTGAGACGCGTCCAGACGGTGACGGAGTCGGCGGTGGGCTCGGTGAGTTTGATGCCGGTGGCCTGATGGGCCACGGCGGGTGCGGTGAGCGTGGTAACGAGCGCGAACAGCGCGAGGGTGCGGGGTGAAGTCATGGGGGAGGGGAAGCGGGGGGCGGTCAGCTGGACGCTGAGGATGAAGACGAAAACGGAGCGGTGGGAGCCGGCGAGCAAGAACGTGGCGAGCGCGTTGGCGAAGGTGCCGAGGGCGTGGGCAAGGAACGGGAAGAGGCCAGGTAGGGCGGGATCTGAGTGGACATCGAGGTTTTCATTCGGGCGACGTTTGAGACGTCGACGTCGGGGGGCGGGGAGATGACGTGGGAGCTGAGGGTGACGATGGCCGGTTTGACGATCGATCCGAGGGCGAAACCGAGGAGCACGGCCGCGATGGTGCTGAGGAGGGTTTCATGGCGGGGTGGGACGGAGACTTGGCGGAGGCGCGGGCCGAAGGCGAAGAAAAAGGGGCGGCGGCGGGCGCGGATAGGGGGGGGCGCGCGCGGGGCGCCGCCGACCTCAGGCGCTGACGGTTCGCCCGAGCATCGAGAGCGGGTCCCGAGTGGCGAGTTCGGGGTGGCTGTCGACGCGCTGCTGGATGAAGCGGACGGGGTGGGCGATGGGCTGGTTCATGCACGGAGCCTGGGTGTCGAAACTGGGGAAAGGGGCGCCGAGGGAAAGCTTGCGGCGGATGGCGTGGAGGGCGCCGAGGAAATCCGCGCGGGTGACGGCGGCCCGGGTCCAGTGGCCGGGGTCGAGTTCAGCTTGGCCGCTGTAGTCGCACAGCTGGGTGCGGAGGAAACCGGGCAAGTGCGGGTGGTCGAGATCCATGGCGCCTCGGGTGAAGCCGGTGCAAGGGCGCGGTTTGTGGTGCGTGGCGCAATCCCGAGGCGGAACGAGTCAGCGACTCAACGCCCGTGAGGGCTTCGGCGAGGACGGCGGGATCGATCTGGCGCGTCTCGCCGTGGCCGGACTTGCGGGAGGAACGGCCTTGGTTGGAGGTGCCCAAGATGGGGCCGCCGAGGTAGAGCAGGCCGGTCCATCGGTTGGTCGTCGAGGGCGCGGGTGTGCGTAGCCCTCGGCAGACCCGCGAAGCCGCCGAGCATGCCCACCGTGTCCCAGCCGCGTTTGGTGGCGGACTTGACGACCGCGCGAATCACCGCGTTCAAACCCGGGCCGTCTCCGGCGCCCATGAGAATCCCGCTGCGGGTTTTCATGGCACGAGGATGGACGGGGCGGGGCCGGCTATCGCCCCGGCGGTTGGGGCCACGCGCAGCGCCGCAGGCCACGCCGCTCGCCGCAATCCGTCGCCCGCGGAGCAGCGGGCCCGCCTCGGGCGGCGCTGGTAGGAAAGTGAGCTGCGCGCGCGGCGCGGAATAACGCTTTCGGTGAGGCGTTGGGGCCCTGTTGATCAATCAGATCTTCGCTTGGTCGGTCCCGGAGGGGCGGTCGAGTTTGGCGCCGAGGGCGAGGAGTTTCGGGCGCAGGGCGGCGTAGTCGACGCGTTGGACGGCGCGATCGGACGTGATCGCCAGCGACGCGGCGACGCCGGCGGCTTCGGCGAGGGTCATCCAGACGGGCTCCATGCGGATCGAGGTCATCGCGATGTGGCTCGCGGAGCAGCAGACGGGGACGAAGAGGTTGCGGCACTCGCGTTCGTGCGGGGTGATCGCGCGGTAGGGGATTTGGTAGATGCCGCGGTATTTCTCGTCGAGGTAGAGCATCGAGTAGTCGCCGCCCTGGAGCGCGATCTGGCCGTCGAGCGGGTGCATGGCGTAGGGCCAGTCGTCCACGCCGTAGGAGGCGAGGCCGACGGAGTCGGTGGGGTCGGTGGTGCCCTCCAGGTCCTTTTGCGTGACGACGTAGGTCGAGATCATGCGGCGGGCCTCGCGGACGTAGAGCTGGTGCGGCCAGCCGGCGGTGTCGTCGAACTGGCCGGGTTCGAAGCCGGCGACGCGGGCGCGCTCCTGGAGTTTTTCCGGGGCAGAAGGATCGGTGCGGAGGAAGTGCGTGATGCCGCGGAGGAAGTCTTGGTGGAATTTCCAGATGCGGGCGCGGGTGGGCCAGTCGCCGTCGGGGTAGGCGGCGTTGCAGCCGAAGACGGTGGGCGCGATGAGGCTGCGCGAAAGGTTGCCCGCACCAGGATAGTGAATACCGCCGGTGGCGACCTCGTATTCGCCGAGTTTGCGCATGCGGCGGCCGTTGAGGTTGAGTTTTTTCGTGAACGCGCGGCGGTAGACCTCGAAGGTGAACGGGTCGTAGTCGTCGGGCGGGTCGATGGGCAGCTGGTTTTTTCCGAGGGTGAACTTCCAGCGGAAGCCGTAGCCCATCGTGAGGCGGTCGGCACTGCCGACGGGGCCGGGCGTGTGGTCCTGGAGGAGGGGGAGCAAGCCGCTGCGTGGATCGCCCGGTTTCACGTACGGATCGATGGCGTAGACGGCGAGGGGAGGGCGGACGCCGGCGAGGTTTTCGCCGTAGTGGTCGCGGGACTCGCGGCCGAAGGTGTAGCTCACGCCGGCCTTGGCCATGAGGTCGCCCTCGTAGGAGCAGTCGATGAACATGCGCGCGCTCACCGTGATGGCGCCGGCCTCTTTCGGCTGCACGAGGGGGCAACCGAAGCGGTCGGGCGGGGCGTGATCGAGCGTGAGGGACGTGATCGTGGCGCCGGTTTTGGTGACGGAGGCGACGCGGTGCTCGTAAAGGATTTCGATGCCGTGCGTCTGCGCGAGCTCAGCGAACAGGCGGCGGTATTGCGGATCGGTGAGACCGTCTTTGAGGATTTTTTTCGCCGTGCCGCCGGCGGCTTCGGCGCGGCCCCAGTCGATGTGGACGAGGCCGCTGCCGGTCATGCCGCCGAGCCAGCGGCTGGGTTCGATCACGAGGACGCGGCGGCCTTCGCGCGCGGCGGCGACGGCGGCGGCGATACCGGCGGCGTTGCCGGTGTAGACGCAGACGTCGGCGGTGCGGGAGCGGGGGGCGGCGGCGCGCAGGGCGGAGGTGAGCGGGAGAGCGGCGGCGGCGGTGCCGAGGCGGGTGAGAAAGGTGCGACGGTTGAGGGGCGGGGGCATGGGGAAAAAGGTGAAATGGGGTGGCGGGGGATGGGGCGTGTAGCGCGGTGCTTTAGCCCGATTCGCGATCAAGTTGAGCCCAATCTGCCGGAAGGCAGGAGCCTGCTTGCAGGCGATTCAGCTCGGAGCCATCGCCTGCAAGCAGGCTCCGACGCATCGCGTGAATCTCATCTTGAAAGCGAACGGGAAGTAGCCCGCGCTTGGAAGCGGTGAAGCACGGGCTGAAGCTGCGTGCTACGAAAAGTACACTCAGAACGTTTTCGTGGCGGAGAGGCGGAAGCTGCGCGGCGTGGTGTAGCTGTAGAACCGCGGGTAGCTCACGCGGGCGGGCGACGTGAGGTCGCCTTCGCGGGCGCGCAGGCCGATCGTGTTGTAGAGGGGCGTGTCGTAGTTGAAGAGGTTCGTGATCGAGAGATTGAAGTCGATTTTGTGGTGGGCGATTTTCACCGGGTATCCGACGGTGGCGGTGGCGAGGAAGTAGGCTTTTTGCCAGACGACGGTGTAGGCATCGACGGTGGGGTCGTCGATGGCGGTGGCGGGGTTGGCGGGGTTCACGATGGTGTCGGCGCCGCGGTAGCCGATGACTTGGGGGCCGCGGAACTGCAGGCCGTAGCCGACGCGGAGGCCGCGGAGTTTTCCGTCGCTGAAGCGGTAGTCGGAGTAGGCGTTGGCGGTGTAGCGGGTGAGGCGGTTCAGGAGTTGCGTGCCGCTGACCCAGTTGGCGCGGCTGGCCTGGAGGCTGTTCCACGCGTTGAGGGCGTTGGTGGCGTCGGCGAAGGTGTTGGGGCGCGTGGGGTCGGTGCGCGCGAGGTTGTCGGCGCCGACGAGGACACCGGCGTCGTTGAGAATTTTTTTCATGACCTCGGTGTGATCGTCGACCCAGGCGCGCGTCTGGCGGTAGGTGTCGGTCTGCGCGGCATCGGCGAGACCGTAGTTCAGCGTGAGGCGCCAGTGGGCGGTGAGGTTGGCGACGGTCTCAAGTTCGTAGCCGCGGCTCTTGCGATCGAGGGTGTCGTTCCAGCCGACGGGCACATCGCCGAGGCCCTGGCGGTTGCGGCCCTCGGCGGTGGTGTCACCGAGGACGTTCGTGTTGATGATCGTCTGGAGATTGCTGAAACCGGACGGCTGCGTGATCGAGGCGTCGTTTTCCTTGGACTCGTAGCGGCTGACGGTGACGTAGAGTTTCGGTCCGAGCGAAAACCGCAGGCCGTAGTCCTTGCCCTCGGAGACGGAGGGCGGCGGGGTGCCGTAGTCGATGGTGGTGCGCGTGAAATCGGTGGGGTTGAAGGTTTGCGCGAAGTTGGCCCAGAGGGAGACGCCGCGGCCGATGTTGAAGATGCCGCCGACGGATTTGGTGGGTTTCTTCGTGGCCGTGGGCGGCGGGTTGAAGTCGTCTTGGAAACGGTCGTTGGCGTATTGCGGCTGGGCGACGCCGGTCGTGGCGTCGCGTGGACGGGTGGCGGGGGCGAGCTGCGCGGGACCGGTGGCGACCCCGGCGGCGTTCTTCGGCACGTAGGTGAGTTTGAAGTAATCGGCGGGCGCGTCGGGGCGATAGATGAAGTGATCGCGGGTGAGCACGCCGTAGCTTGCGGGGTGATCGAGCGGGCGGAGGAAGAGGCGCTGGCTGCGGTCGACCTGGTCGGAGCGAAAGGCGCCGAGAAAAATCAGGCGTTTCTGCCAGAACGAAATGTTGGCGGAGGCCTGGTAATATTTCGTCGTGGCGTCGCTGAGCGTGGTGGCGTCGTTGCGGTCCGAGCCGAGGACCCACAGGGGGTTGTAGGTGCGCGAAGTGCCGGCGGTGGGATCGACGAGCGTGATTTCCTTCATCTCGGTGAGATCGCGTTCGGACTGGTTCCAATAGTAACGGTAGCGGAGCGTCTGGGTGCGGCTGCTCGTGACGAGGCCCCAGGCGCGGGGATCGGCGTCGAAGGGAATCATGTAATATTCGCGCGACTTGAAGATCTGCTGGTTTTCGTGGGCGCCGATGACGTTGGCGCGAAAATCGAACCAACGTGTGGACTTGGCGTAGGCGGCGGCGACGCGGAGGGCCTTGTTGGTGGTGTCGACTTTCTGGCGCTCGGGGCGGCTGAATTCGTTGTAGGGCTGGAGGAAGTTCGGGTTGGTCGCGCCGTCGGGGAGGAGACGGTTGATGTCGATGAAGGTGTTCGGGTAACCCTGGTTCGTGTAGTAATCGATCAGACCGTAGCTGTAGAGCTTGTTGGCGTTGCCGGAGAGCTGGACGTTGAGGGATTCGCCGACGCGCTGGTCGAAGAAGAGCGTCGCGTCGCGGAAGCGGTTAATCGCGGTGGGATTCGGCCCGATGTTGGTGAACGAGCGGGTGGGCACGCGGAACGAGGAGCCCTGGATCGCGGCATCGTAGACGCCCGGGGTGATCATGGGTGTGTCGATGATGGGGCCGGCGTTGAAGCCGAGGTTCGAGCCGCTGGCGGCGGTGACGCCGTTGATGGGGCGATTGCCGCCGAAAAACGTGGTCTGCATCATGCCGGTGTAACTGAGCGCGGTGCCGAAGCCCTTGCCGGAGGCGGGCGAGACGATCCACGTGTTGGTGCCGATGCGCGTCGCGCCGAAGGCGGACTGGCTCGGGAGCGTGGAAGGTTGGATACCGGAGTAAACCTTGCTGCCGTCCCAGCCGGAGAAGGAGTCGGTGAGGGCGTTCATGCCGGCGACGACTTTTTGTTCGTAGTAGTCGCCGATGAGCGAGAGGCGGGTGTTGCGCGTGAGCTCGACGGTGAGCGAGGGCGAGACGCCCTTGCGCTGCGTGCGCTCCCAGTCGCGGAAGGTGTGCGTGTCCTGCCAGGTGGTGACGACGCGGGCGGCAACTTTGCTTTTCAAGGAATAGTTGGCGTCGACGGTGGCGCGGTAGGAATCCCACGAGCCGATTTCGGCACGGACTTCGGTGGCGTTGCGGCCGAGGCGGGCGGATTTGACGACGGCGTTGGACGTGCCGCTGATCGTGCCGGTGCCGAAGAGGATGGAGTTGGGCCCGCGCGCGTAGTCCATACGCTCGAGATTGTAGGTCGAGGTGTTGGAACCGCCGGTGAAGAAGTTGCGGTTGGTGGCGTTGGAGCCGACGCCGCGAATGGTGCTGCTGCCGGTGCCGCCGAAGAGTTGGCCGCCGCCGTCGTCGGGCGTGGTGGTGGCGCTGACGGTCCAGTTGATGGCCTCGTTGAGATCGCTGAGATTGAGGGCGTCGAGGAATTCGCGCGTCTGGACCGAGTAGGCGACGGGCGTGTCGACGAGATCGGTGGAGAGCCGGCCGCCGGCGAGGGAGCTGGCGGCGACGAAGCCGGCGTCGCGGGAGGTGTTGACCTCGAAGGGCGAGAGGGTGACGAGCGGCACGGTGGCCGGCGCGGTTTGGCCCGGGAGTGCGGGAAGTGCGGCGCAGAGGGCCAGAGACGCGAGAGGGCGGAGGAAAGGGGAGGCAGGCATAGTCGGTCGGGTGAGGGTAGATACCCGGAGGGCGAATCGCGGGCTGGGCGAGAAAGAAAAGCGGAGCCTCGGAGCACACTCGCTCCGGAGGCCCCGCAGAAAAGGAACCCAAGCTTCGTCGGGAGTAATTAGAAGTCGAGGCGGGCGGTGAGCGTCCAGTTGAGGGGGGTGCGATACGAGAAGCCGGCGGGCACGGTGTAGACAGCGGGCGAGGTGACGTCGGCGTTGCGGTTGCGGAGGATGGTGTTGGTGGTCTGGCCGCCGGGGAGATTGACGAAGTAGATCGGCGTGGTGTTGTTGAGGAGGTTTTGGATATTGAGGTTCACGGCGAGCGTGCGGCGCTGGGCGAGTTTCCAGCTGTAGCCGAAGCGGGCGTCGGCCGTGGTGTGCGGCTTCGAGTAAACCGGCGTGTAAGCGTCGACGGAGGGATCGTCGATGGCGGCGAGGGGGTTGGCGGGGTTCACGATCGTGTCGGCGCCGCGGTAGCCGACGACCATCTTGCCGCGGTAGTGGACGCCGAAGCCGGTCGAGAGGCCCTTGAGCTTGCCCTCGCGGAACGTGTAGTCGGTGCCGAGGTTCGAGGTGTAGTCGGTGGCGCCGGCGAGTTTTTGAGCGCCGGTGACGAGGTTGGGGATGGTTGTGGTTTGGAGGCTGTTCCAAGCGTTCACGGCATTATTGACGGCGCCTTGGTTGATCTTGGTCGGATCGTTGAGGGCGGGGTTGATCGTGGCGACGTTGGTCGGGCTGATGAGCACGCCGGCGTCGGCGAGGATCTGGCGCGCGACGGTGTCCTTCGCGACGATGAACGCGCGACTGTCGGGGGCGATTTCCTTTTGGGTGCCGCGGGTGTGGGCGACGTTGAAGAGCAGGCGCCACGATTTGGTGAGGTTGGCGGTGACCTCGAGTTCGACGCCCTTAGACTCCTGGGTCTGCGTATCACGGACGACGGTGGGGAGCAGGCCCTCATTGCGGATGTTGCGGCCGCCGGGGCTGAGGTCGCCGATGGCGGGCGTGTTGAAGAGGGTGTTGAAGCTGCCAATGAGGCCGCCGGGGGAATTCACCGGGGAGAGGTTTTGATTCGAGGTGAACCAACCGAGGCTCAGCGAGACCCGGCCACCGAAGGGATTCAGGCGGACGCCGGCGTCGACACCGCGCGCAGCGGAGGGTGGGAGGAGCGAGCTGTCGAGGCGCTGCACGAGGAGGTTCGGGTTAAAGGTCGTCGCGAGGTTGCTGTAGAAACCGAGCCAGCGGGTGGCGTTGAAGGTGGCGCCGACGGAGAAGGTGTTGGAGGCCACGTTCAGGGCGGGCGGGTTGTAGTCGTCGCGGAAACGGTCGGCGGCGTATTGGGGCTGCGGGAGGATGTTGCCGGCGGCAACGGTCGCGGTAGCGGGGACGGTGAGGCGCGGGCGGTTGTCGGCGGGCTGCGCGGGGCCGGTGGCGACGCCGGCGGCGTTCTTCGGCAGGTAGGTGAGGGTGGCCCAGTCTTTCGGCGCGGCGGGCTTGAAGACGATGGTGCTGCCATTCCAGCCGGGCGCGTAGTCGCCGGGGAGGACGGTGTTCTTCGTTTCGAGGTTGGTGATGTCGCGGCGGACGGCGCCGATGAGGACGAGGCGATTCTTGAAGAGGCTGAAATTACCGGCGGCCATCACGTGTTTGAACTTGGTGATGTTGTCGGCGCTGTTGTCTTTGCGGGTGGCGTCGAGGACGTGCTGCGGCGTGACGGTGGTGGTCGTGCCGTCGGAATTGCGGAGGGCGAGGGTGCCGAGGTCGGTATTATAGAAATCCCGGTCGCCTTGATTCATATAGAGACGATACCAGAGGGCCGTGCTGGCTTGGGACTGCGTCCAGTAGCGGGCGTCGGGGCCGATGCTCTGCAGCGGCAGAAGGTAGAGATAGCTGCGCTTGGACTGGAGTTGGTGGTTGGCGCCGCCGCCGAGGGCGAGTTGGAGACGGCCGAGGGCGGTTTCCTTGATGTAGGCGGCGGAGGCGCGGGCGCTGCTGAGTTCGTAGGTGCGCAGATTCTGGTAGCTCCAGAATTCGCTGTAGGGCTGTTTGAAATTCGGGTTGGTGGCGCCGTTGGGGAGGTTCGAGTTGAGGTCGATGTAGACCGTGTTCGCGCCGCGGTTGATGGCGTTGTTGCCGTCGATTTTGACCTTGTTGGTGTCGCCGGCGATTTCGAAGAAGAACGACTCGCCGATGCGGTGGCTGAGGACGAGGGAAACGTCCTTCGCCACCTGAGCCTGCGTGGGCTTTTTGCTCGTCCAAAGATTGGTGGTGGATTGGGAAGGAATGCGGAAGCCGGGCGAGCCGGCGAGGGCGTTGGCGTAGCGGCCGGAGGGCACTTCGAAGCCGTCGATCATGGGCTGGCCCGCGTAGCTGACGCTGGCGCTGGTAATGGCTTTGCCGCCGATGAGATTGCGGTTGGCGGCGGTGCCGTTGCCCTGGGCGCCCTTCGTGCGGAGGGTGTTGGCGAAATTGAGGATCTGGCCGGTGCCGAAGGCGGTGGGGTCCATGACCCAGAGCGGGGCGAAGAGCGGGTTGGCGTTGTTGGTGGCGTAGGCGACGCCGGCGGCGGCCTGCTCGGCGGCGGTGGGGACATTGGGGCTGCCGGGCGCGATGGCGCTGGTGTAAGTGGTCCGACCGTCCCACGCGGAGACTTGGTCGGTGAGAAAAGTCGGGAAGGTTTTTTGCGAGGTCTCGGCGTATTCGCCTTCGGCGCGGACCGTGGTGTTCTTCGTGAGATGGTAGGTGCCCGCGACGAAGACGCCCTTTTTCTTGCGCCACTCGTTGTCGCGGTAGGTGTCGCCGCGATCCATCATACCGGCGACGCGCACGGCGGCTTTTTCGTTGATGGGCTGGTTCACATCGACGGTGGCGCGGACCTTGTTCCACGAGCCGAACTGGAGTTGGGATTGGCGGATCGTTTTCGTGACGAGGGCCTGCTTCGTGACGGCGACGGGGGTGCCGCCGAACTGGGCGGCACCGAAGAGAATGGCGTTGGGCCCGCGGGCGAAGTCGAAGCGGTCGAGGGCGTAGCTGTCGGTGTTGTGGTTAAACGGAAAGAAATTCCGCATCGGGTAGTTCGACTCGCCGGGGGCGGCGCCGCGGATGGTGATGTTGATCGCGGGTGAGAACCCGAAGCCCTGGTCGACGTTGTTGCCGGGGTTGTAGGTGGTGTTGACGGACCACTCCATCGCCTGGGTGAGGTCGGTGATGTTGAAGGCGTCGAGAAACTCCTTCGTGAGCACGGAGTAGGCGACGGGCGTGTCTTTGAGGTCGGTATTGAGGCGGCCGCCGGCGAGGGCGCTGGTGGCGACGAAGCCTTCGTCGCGGCTGGTGTTAACCTCGAACGGGGAGAGTTTGACGGCGGCGGTTCCGGGCGCGGGCGCAGTTTGGGCGAAGCTGGCGGTGGGAGCGCACAGCAGGGAAGCGAGGACGCAGAGCGGCGCAAAGCGCGGCGAGGAAGGGGTAGTCATGGCGGGTGAGGAGTGAAGCGGTCGAGGATTCGACTTCGACACCTTTGATGCGTTAAGCTAACGCACTTCGGGATGAACTCTGGAAGCTACCTGCCCCATCCGACGCTGCGACAAGTCGCCGAGGCGGCCGGCGTGAGCCAAATGACGGTTTCCCGTGCCCTGAGTGGACGGGGCCGAATCGCCGAGGAGACGCGGGTGAAAATCAAGGTGATCGCTGATCGCCTGGGTTACCGGCCCGATCCGGAGGTGACGAAGCTGATGCATCACCTGCGGGTGAGGAATCGGCGGCGTTTTCAAAGTGTGATGGTGGGCCTGACGACGCGGCGGCCCGATGATCAGGAAGGGTATTTCCGGGCCTTGGTCGCCGGGGCGGCGGCGCACGCGGCGGCGCGTGGTTATGGATTTGATATCGTGCACGTTTCGCCGACCGGAAAGAACTGGGCCGTAGTGCGGCGAACGCTGAAGAGCCGCGGGGTGGAGGGCGTGGTGTTGCTGCCTTCGCAGGCGCCGATCGATCTCAGCGGGTTGCTGGAGTGGACGGACTACTCGGTGGTGTCGGCTTCGGCGAGTGTCACCGGTCCCGATGCGCATCGTGTGATGCCGCATCATTTCGCCAATGCGCTGCTGCTGTGCCGAAATCTGGCTCGCAGCGGCTGCCGGCGCATCGGTCTCGTCATGGCGGCTGACCACGACGTGCGCAGCGGGCAGGGATTTTCCGCCGCGGTGATGTGGCATGGTGCCAACGAGGCGGCCCATGTGATTGCGCCGCTCGTCCCTGCGGAGGTTGGACCGGCGGAATTACGCCAGTGGTTTGGGCGCGAGCGGCCCGATGCGATTATCACGAACGAACTCAGTTCGGCCCGCGAATGCGCGCGCAGTTTGGGGCAAAAAATTGGGGGGCCGGTGCGATTTGCCGTGACCAGCCTGATCGGCGAAAAGCCCGAGGGGATTTTCGGCATCGATGAGCGACCGGGCGAGATCGGCGGCACGGCAGCGGAAATGTTGGCCGGGTTGATCGAGCGCCGCGTGCGCGGGCAACCGGAGGCGGCCAATGCGACCTTGTTGAACGGACGCTGGGTGGCGTGAGGTCGGGGTGGTCGGCGGGCCACGGCGGGCATTGACACGCGGCGGCCGCCGGCAGCACGCTCCGTGCTTCATTTTTGCAGACGTCCCGTCCCGCCGCCGCCCCCATGCCACAAATTATCGCTGTTCTCGACTTCGGCTCCCAGCTTACGCAGGTGATCGCGCGCCGTATCCGCGAGTGCCAAGTTTATTCGAAGATTTTCCACTATGCCACGCCGGCGGCGAAGCTCCGCGAGGAGGGCGTGATCGGCATCATCCTCTCCGGTGGACCGCAGAGCGTCTATGCGAAGACCGCGCCGCACCCGGATCGCGCGATTTTTGAACTCGGCGTGCCGATTCTCGGCATCTGCTATGGCGTGCAGCTGATGGGGCACCACCTCGGCGGCCACGTCGCGCATAGCCGGGCCCGCGAATACGGCCACGGTCAGCTCAGCATCAAGAAAGCGGGTAAACTGTTCGCCGGCCTGCCAAAGACGCTCCGCATCTGGAATTCCCACGGCGACAAACTTGAAAAGCTGCCGCCCGGCTTCGTCGCGACCGCGGTCTCGGACAACTCGCCCTTCGCGGGGATCGAAGATCGGAAACGCGGGTTTTACGGCATCCAGTTTCATCCGGAAGTTTTCCACACCGAGCGCGGCGGCGAGATGATCCGCAATTTCCTCGTCGGCATTTGCGGCGCGAAACAGGACTGGACGACGAAGGATTTTATCGCGCAGTCGGTCGCGGGCATCCGGGAGCAGGTCGGCAAGGGCCGTGTGCTGCTGGGGCTTTCGGGCGGCGTCGACTCCTCCGTGGCGGCCGCGCTGCTGCACAAGGCCATCGGCCAGCAACTCACGTGCGTGTTCGTCGACAACGGCCTGCTCCGCAAAGGCGAACGCGCGGCGGTCGAAAAACTCTATGGCGATCATTTCCATATCGATCTCCGCGTCGTCGACGCCTCGAAACTTTTCCTGCAGCGCCTCAAGGGCGTAACCGAGCCCGAGCAGAAGCGAAAGATCATCGGCCGCACCTTCGTCGAGGTGTTTGAGAAATCGCTCAAGTCGATCAAAGGCAGCGCGGAGTTCCTCGCGCAGGGCACGCTCTACCCCGACGTGATCGAGAGCGTCTCGATCCAGGGCAACCCGGCGTCGCTCATCAAGACCCACCACAACGTCGGCGGTCTGCCCGAGCGCATGAAGCTCAAGCTCGTCGAGCCGCTCCGGCAGCTCTTCAAGGACGAGGTCCGCCGCGTCGGCGAGGCGCTCGGTCTCCCCAAGGAAGTCGTGTGGCGTCAACCGTTCCCCGGTCCCGGTCTCGGCGTCCGCGTGATGGGCGAGATCACGGCCCAGAACCTCGAGATTCTCCGCAACGCCGATTACGTGCTCCAGGAGGAGATGATGGCGTCGGGCTACTATTGGAAGGTGTGGCAGTCGTTCTGCGTCTTCCTGCCGGTGCAGACCGTCGGCGTGTTCGGCGACGAGCGAACCTACGACTACGTCATCGCGCTCCGGATCGTCGAGAGCACGGATGCGATGACGGCCGATTGGGCCAAGCTGCCGCACGAGGTGCTCCAGAAAATCTCCAGCCGCATCACCAACGAAGTTCGCGGCGTCGGCCGCGTGGTCTTCGACATCAGTTCCAAACCGCCCGCGACCATCGAGTGGGAGTAATACCCGCGCGGGCGCGGACTTTTCTTCGGACGCTCTATCGTCCAACGTCCCTCCCATGATTTCGTCAACCCTGCGCTTCGTGTCCGCGGCGGGCACCGCGGCCGTCCTCTCGATTGTCGCCCGCGCCGCCGAGCCGACGATGATCGCCAAGGCCCGCGCCCGACTCGGTCCGGAGGCCGCGATCGAGGCCGTGAAGTCCGTCCACTACGTCGGCACGCTGGTCACGACCGATCCGGCCGACCCGGCCAAACAGACGCGCGCCGCCATTGACCTTGTTTTTCAGAAGAACGACCGGCAGCGCATCCGTGCCACCTCGGACAAGATGATCGAGACAACGGCGCTCGATGGTTATGACGCGTGGCAGCGCAAGCAGGACGCCGCCGACCAGACCAAGTGGCAGCAGACGCTGCTCGGCGCCGAACAGATCAAACGCCTCCGGGCCAACACCTGGGAAACGCTCGCCTTCTTCCGCGGCCTCGACGCGCGCGGCGGCCGGATCGAGGACCTCGGCGCCGCGACGGTCGGCGGCGTCGCTTGCCAGAAAATTGCCTTCATCCATGCGCCAAACATCGTTTTCTACCGCTACTTTGACGAGGCGACGGGCCGGCTCGTGCTGACCGAGACCGAGGGGGGCGGCACGCTGCGCGAGCAGGGGGAGATCCTGGCGGCCGGCCTCCGTTTCCCGAAATCCATCCTGACCACGAACCCGCTGCCGAACGGGCAGGTGCAGACGGTCACGATCAATATCGAGAAAGTGACCGTCAACGAGGTCTTCCCCGCGGCGTTTTTTAATGTGCCGGGTCTGTCCACCCGCAAATAGTTTTCGTTCCGCGGCGGCGTCCGCCCGCCGAATAAGCCGCCAGAGGACTCGACGGCGGGCCCAACCTGTCGTTAGGTTGTCTGCTCATGCGCTCGCTCCATCACGCTTCCAAGACCTTTGCCGACGATTTGGCCGCCTTTTGCCGCGGGTCGGTCGTGCCGAAGGAGATCGCCGATTCCGTCGCCGCCATTTTGGCCGATGTGCGCCTGCGCGGGGATGAGGCCGTGGGGTATTACGCCGCCAAGTTCGACAGCGCCAAGCTCCGCGCCCGCGATTTCCCGGTGAAACCCGCCGACCTCGCCGCCGCCGCGAAACGCCTGCCCACCGCCGACCTCCGGGCGCTCAAGGCCGCCCGCGACAGCATCGTCGAATTCAACCGCCGGGGCCTGCCGGAAAACTGGACGGCCAAAAACCAGCACGGCGCCCTCGTCGGAGAGAAATTCGACCCCATCCGCCGCGTCGGCCTCTACGTGCCCGGCGGTCAGGTACCGCTCGTCTCCACGGTGTTGATGACGGCCACCCTAGCGAAAATCGCCGGTTGCCCCGAAATCGCCGTCTTCACGCCGAGCAATGCCGAGGGCAAGGTTGCCGACGGCCTCCTCGCCGCGCTGCACTTCGCGGGCGTCACGGAAGTCTACCGGTTCGGTGGGGTGCAGGCGATCGGCGCGATGGCCTACGGCACGACCACGATCAACGCGGTCGACAAGATCTATGGCCCCGGCAACGCCTACGTCTGCGAGGCGAAGCGGCAGGTCTTTGGCACGGTCGGCGTCGACTCGCTCCCCGGTCCGAGCGAGGTGATGATCATTGCCGACGAAACGGCCAACCCTTCGTTCGCCGCCGCCGATCTCCTCGCGCAGGCCGAGCATGGCTCGGGCCGGGAGAAAATCTATCTGCTCGGCACTTCCGCCGCGATCATCGCCGCGATTGCCGTCGAGTTGCGCACGCAGCTCCAGATTCTCAGCCGCAGTGAAAAGACCCAGCGGGTGCTGGAGGACGGGTTTCTCGCCCTCGAGGTCAAGAGCCTCGCGCACGCCGCCGAGATCGCGAACTACGTCGCGCCCGAGCATCTCGAACTGCTCGTCGCCGACGCCGCGGCGAAAAAACTCACGGCGGACATCACGACGGCCGGCGCCATCATGATCGGCAATTACACGCCGACGGCCCTGGGCGATTTCGTCGCCGGCCCGAGCCATGTGCTGCCGACGGGCCGCGCCGGACGTTTTTTCAGCGGCCTGCGCGTCGCAGATTTCCTGCGCCGGACCAGCGTGGTCCATTACGACCGGGCGAGTGTGAAAAAAGCCGAACCCATCGTCGCCGCCTTTGCCGCGATGGAGAAACTTGACGCCCACGGCCGCTCGGTGCGGATCCGGGCTTAACCCGTTCTGTCGCCCCGCGCCTCCCGCAGCGGTCCGCACCGCCACTCGGGTGTACGCTTTCGTCACCATGCCTGACCTGTCCTCCCTCGCTCTGCCGCACATCGCGAAACTCCACGCCTACACGCCCGGCCTGCAGCCGACGGAATCCGGCTGGACGAAGCTCAACACCAACGAGTGTCCCTACGCCCCGAGCCCACGCGTGGCCGAAGCGCTGCGCCGCGAGCTCGGGGACGACGGTGCCTCCCTGCGGCTTTATCCGAATCCCAAGAGTTCGCCCCTCCGCGCGGCCATCGCGCAGCACCACGGCGAAGGCCTCACGGCGGATCACGTCTGCGTGGGCAACGGCTCCGACGATATTCTGAATCTCCTCATTCGCGCGTTTTGCGCGCAGGCTGCGGCGGCGGGCTACACGCTGCCGAGCTACTCGCTCTACCCGGTCCTCATCGAAATCCAGGACGGTGCGACGAACGTCATCGCGTTCGACCGCGCGATGCGGCTGCCGGTGGAGCGCATCGTGGCTTCGACGGCCCGCGCGTTTTTTCTGACCTCGCCCAACGCCCCGACCGGCGTCGCGTTTGCCAATGCCGACCTCGAGCGCGTGCTCGCCTCGTTCCGGGGCCTGCTCGTCGTCGACGAGGCCTATGCGCCCTTTGCCCGGGAAAACGCGGTCCCGCTCCTCTCGCGCCATCCGAACCTCGTCGTCGTGCGCACCCTCTCCAAAGCCTACGCCTTGGCCGGCATCCGCGTCGGCTACGCGTTGGCGCATCCCGAGATCATCGGCGTGCTCGACCGCGTGCGGGACAGCTACAACGTCAACCGCCTGTCGCAGGCGGCCGCCCTCGCCGCCCTCGGCGACAACGCCTATTATTCCGGCGTCGTGGAAAAAATCAAAGCGACGCGGGACCGGTGGGTCCGCGATCTCATTACGCGCCGCGCCTGGTTCACCTACGAATCTGAGACGAACTTCATCTTCACCGAGCCGAAAAACGCCCGCGGCGAATCCGGCCCGGCGGTGGCGAAGGCCGCCTACGATTTCCTGTTCGCGCACAAGGTCCTCGTGCGTCACTTCCCGAGCCACGCCTTGACCGCCTCATTCCTGCGCCTCACGGTGGGCACCGACGACGAAATGCTCGTCCTCAACGAAACCTTTGACGCATGGCTAAAATCCTCAAAAGCGTAGTCCGCACCGCGACCGTCCGCCGCCAAACGGCGGAGACGGACATTGTCTTGGCCCTGACGATCGACGGCCGGGGCGCTTCGGAAATCGCCACCGGCGTGCCGTTTTTCGACCACATGCTCACGCTCTTCGCGAAGCACGGTCTGTTTGACCTGCAGGTGAAGGCCAAAGGCGACGTGGAGGTCGACTACCACCACACCGTCGAAGACGTCGGGCTCGTGCTCGGCCAGGCTTTCAAGGAGGCGCTGGGCGACAAAGTCGGCATCAAGCGCTACGGCTTTTTTCTGCTGCCGATGGACGAATCGCTCGCGCGCATCGCGGTCGATGTCGGCGGTCGGCCGCACCTGGTTTACGAGGCGAACGCGCCGACCATGTTCGTGCGCGACTTCAACATCATCCTCGTGAAGGAATTTTGCCGGGCGTTCAGCAATGCGCTCGGTGCCAACCTGCACGTGCAGCTCGTCTATGGCGAGGAGCCGCACCATGTGGCCGAGGCGATCTTCAAGTGCCTCGCCCGCGCCCTCGACCTGGCGACGCAGATCGAGCCGCGGGCCGCGGACCAGCTCCCGAGCACGAAAGGGAAGATCTAGTTGAGAGGTGGCGGGCACGTCGCTGTGCCCGCCTGCCGCCGCGGGGACGCGACGGCCCACCCGCGCTGCACCATGTCCACCATCGCCGTCATCGATACCGGAATCTGCAACCTGCGCAGCGTCACCAAGGCGCTCGAGGCCGTCGGCGCGTGCATCCGCGTCGTGCGGACGCCCGACGAGATCGGGGCGGCGCAGGCGGGCGGGATGGTGCTGCCCGGCGTGGGCGCGCTGCGCGATTGCGTGGCCTCGCTTCGCGCCTCGAAACTGGATGCGGCGGTCCGCGACTGGATCGCGGCGGACCGGCCGTTCCTCGGGGTGTGCCTGGGGATGCAGGCGCTGTTTGAGCATTCCGAGGAGGGCAACATCACTGGCCTCGGAGTTTTCCCGGGGAAAGTTGTCCGCTTTCAACGTCCGCCCGAATTCAAGATTCCGCACATGGGTTGGAATACCGTGCGGTTCGTCCAGCCGGAATCGCCGCTCGCCGCCGGGCTGGCGACGGAGGGGGAGAACTTTTATTTTGTGCACAGTTTTCACTGTGTACCGGCCGAGCGGCCGCTGGTGTTGGCGGAGTGCGACTACGGCGGGCCGTTCTGTGCCGCGATCGGGCGCGGACGGGTGTTCGCCACGCAGTTTCACCCGGAGAAAAGCCAGGCCAAGGGCCTGCAGGTTTACCGGAATTTTGCGGCGGTTGTGGCCGCCGGGTAGGCGCCGGCCGTCGTGACGGCCGACGGGCGCAGCCGCCGGGAGCGACGGCGAAGTGGGTGTCGCCCGGCGCGTCGGTGCACCCCACGAACACGTCGCGGACCTTGATCTTCAGGCCGGGGAGCCGCGGGGTCGCGAGGGTTTTTCCCTCGACGAGGGTCGTGCGGGGCGCCGTGGAGCTTTCGCCGAGTCGGAAAACCGTGATCGTGCGTTTCACCGGATCGACACTCCAAAATTCCTCCACGCCGGTGCGGGCGTAGAGTTCTTTTTTCATGCCCCAATCGTGCCTGCGCTGCTTGGCGACAGGATTTCGACGACAAGATCGGGCGCGCCGTCGGCCCCGTGCTCGGTGAGCGAGGTGAAGCGGGATGGGTAAAAGTAACAGAGAGCGGGTTGATCGACGTTGAGGTCGGTGAGGGTGACGTCGGACGGGGACGCGTAGACCTCGCCGATGGGGTTAGCCTGCAGGTAATTCCAGAGGGCACCGAATAGGCGTCCGAGGATTTTTTGGTGAAAGCGATTCGGGGAGGGCGAAAGGAACCCATCTCTTTCGATGAGTTCGGTTTTTTTGCCCGAATCGGCCGGCAGCTGCACGTAATTATGCACGGTGAGCGGGCGGTGTTTGACCGCGAGCGTCGCGCGAGGCCTGGTCCCCGGCGGCGTTCCGTCAAGGCGGTCCCGGCGCGTGCGCGGCGCATGCCGCCGGGGTTGGAACCGCTGCAGGTTTGCTAACGGGCGGGGTGTGAACCGCTTCTTCCTGCGGAAATGTTTCGTTCCCGGGCAGGTTTTCTTTGCCAGCGGCGCGGATTTGGCTTCGCTGGCCCCACCATGGCCATGACTGCCTCGCTGAAGATCGAAGACAAAGAATACTCCTTGCCCATCATGATCGGCACCGAGGGGGAAAAAGCGGTAGATACGCGCGCGTTGCGCGCCGCTTCCGGTTACGTCGCCTACGACCAAGGGTACGGCAACACGGGTTCCTGCGAGAGCCAGATCACCTACCTCGACGGCGACAACGGCATCCTGCGCCACCGGGGATATCCCATCGAGCAGCTCGCGCACTCCAGCGACTTCGTGGAAACGGCGTTTTTGGTGATTTACGGCGAACTGCCGACGGCCACGCAGCGCAA
Organism: Opitutia bacterium; assembly: GCA_947461205.1. Taxonomy (GTDB): domain Bacteria; phylum Verrucomicrobiota; class Verrucomicrobiia; order Opitutales; family Opitutaceae; genus GAS368. The sequence goes on along the minus strand of CANHJG010000051.1, from coordinate 6,654 downwards.
GGAATTTGGTCTACGGCTCCGGAAAAACGCCGTGGTCGAGATGCAGATGCAGAAGATTTTGGAAGGGTTTCCGACCAGCGCGTCGCCGATGGCGATGCTCTCCGCGATGGTGGCGGCGCTACCGGCCTATTACCCGCATCTCGCGACCAACAACTTTGAGAAGGATCTGAAGAACTTCGATTTCGCCGCCGCCATCGCGATTTCCAAGATCCGGTCGATCGTGGCGATGATCTACCGCTACATCCGCGGGTTGCCGTTCGTTTACCCGAAACAGAACCTGCCGTTCTGCGAAAACTTCCTCCACATGATGTTCTCGGAACCCTACCAGGACTACGAGCCGGTACCCGAGGTGGCGAAGGCCCTCAATCTCGTCCTGCTGCTCCACGCCGACCACGAACAGAATTGCTCGACCTCGACGGTCCGCATGGTCGGCTCCAGCGCGTCGAACCTGTTCACCTCCATTTCCGCCGGCATCAGTGCGCTGGCCGGTCCGTTGCACGGCGGCGCCAACGTGGCCGTGATGCAGATGCTCCAGTCGATCCACGACGAGGGCGACGACGGCACGCGCTTTATTGCGGCCGCGAAGTCCGGCACCAAGAGCAACCGCCTGATGGGCTTCGGCCACGCCGTTTACCGCAATTTCGATCCGCGCGCGAAGATCATCGGCGAAGCGTGCGACACGCTGCTGACCCGCCTCGGGGTCAACGACCCGCTGCTGACCATCGCCAAGAACCTCGAGCAAGCCGCGCTCAAGGACGACTATTTCGTCTCGCGCAAGCTCTACCCCAATGTCGATTTCTACTCTGGTATCATCATGCGCGCGCTGGGCATCCCGATGAACATGTTCACGACGATGTTCGCGATCGGTCGGGCGCCCGGCTACATCGCCAACTGGAAGGAAGTCGCGTCGAACCCGAAGGGCCGCATCTACCGGCCGCGCCAGATTTACGTCGGCCCGACGAAGCGCGATTACGTGCCGATGGCCAACCGCTAAGGGACGAATCAGCCGAACCGGCCGAGCTACGGCCGGGGCCGCGGGGCGGGTCGGCGACCCGCCCTGATTTTTTTTATCCGGGTGCCGGTCGCTGCGCTGGGTCCGGGTGACGGCGGAGCGGTCCGGCTCGAGTCCGCCTTATTTTTTGTCCGGAGCGCCGTGCATCAACTGCTCCAGTTCGAGGCCGGTCACCTGCTGGAGGCCGCCGAGCAGGCGCCAGAGGGCAAACATCGTCATCGCCGTGCTCGGCAGCACGATCACGGGCCAGCTCCACAGGTTCATCTTCGCGAGTTCGGTGTTGAAGGCTTCGGAGCCCGCCGGGCTCTGCAGGAGGTAGCGGGCGAGGGCGTAGTTCAACACCGCGCTGACGAAAAACGAGAGCGCGAGCAGGAGGCTCGCGTCGCGGAGGAGCTTGTCGAAGGTCGGGCGGGCCTTGCGCTCGTCGAGCGCCGCGTCGATCTTCGCGACGTCGATCACCTGGGGATTGTAGAGCATTTCGCGCACGAGCGGCCACCGCGTACCCATCGACGTCAGCACGACCAGACCGATCGCGGCCGGCACGGCGGCTTCTTTCACCGCAAACCAGTAGACGTCGAGCTGCATCAGGGCAAACGTGCCGGTGATCAGGATGCTCACGAAGCCGAGCGCCGAGATAAAATTGAATTTTTTCCGGACCACGAAGTCGTAGATCGAATAGCCGACAGGAAACAGGAGCGCGACGACGAGGGCCCATTTCGGGCCGAGCCAGGTGGCCTTGCTGCCCCAGTTGAGGATGATCGACGGCAACGCGACATTGCAGCCGAGGTTGATGAAAAGATTTTCGCGCTTGGGCGGGTGGGCGGGCATCGCGTCATCCAACGGGTAACGGGCCCCGGCAGAAAGAGGAAAATCGCTTGAATGGCGTTTACTGGTTTCCTGCGCGGGCGAAATTTGTTCAGATACCGCTCTCATGATTCATCTGGGCGTCAATATCGACCACTGTGCCACTGTCCGTCAGGCGCGCTATCGCGATGCCGGAGCGACCGTCGGCGGAGCGGTGGAGCCCGATCCGGTGGCGTTTGCCGTCGCGGCCGAACGCGCGGGGGCCGACGGCATCACCGTCCACCTGCGCGAGGACCGGCGGCACATCCAGGAGCGCGATGTCTGGCGGCTGCGCGAAAGCATCGCGACGCGGCTCAATCTGGAAATGGCCTGCACGCCCGAGATGACGGCGTTCGCGCTGAAGCTGAAGCCGGAATTTGTCTGTGTCGTGCCGGAGGGCCGGCAGGAAGTCACCACCGAGGGAGGCCTCGATGTCGTGGGCAATCTGGCCCGGGTCGGGCCCTGCGTGGAGGCGCTCGCGGCGGCCGGGATCAAGGTCAGCCTCTTCATCGACCCCGACGAGCCGCAGATCGCGATGAGCGCGTCCGTCGGCGCGACGTTCGTCGAGTTGCACACGGGGGCCTACGCCCACGCCTATTTCACGCCGCACCGGGCGAAGGAATTTCAACGCCTGCGGCTCGGTTGTGCGCAGGCCAGGGACGTCGGTCTGACGGTCAACGCGGGCCATGGCATCAATTACGTCAACATCGCCGAGATTCGCACCCTGCCGCATCTCTACGAGCTCAACATCGGGCACAGCATCGTGAGTCGCGCGTTGTTCACCGGCGTCGACGAGGCCGTCCGGGAAATGAAGGCGCGGATGAAGGGGTGAGCGCCGCGCCGGGTCCGCGAACCAATCACGATGAACCTGCAACTTCCTCCCGGCGGCGTGCTGATCGGACTGGGGGCCGACATTATTGAAATTGAGCGTATCCGCGGGGTGATGGCGCGGCACGGTGAGCGGTTCATCGACCGGATCCTCACGGACGAGGAGAAGGCGTATTGCGCGACGATGGCCCACCCGCACAAGCACATCGCGGCGCGGTTTGCGGCGAAGGAGGCGGTGTCGAAGTGTTTCACCACCGGCATCGGCACGGAGTTCGGCTGGAAATCGGCGTCGGTCTACCACGGCTCGCGCCACGAACCGCTCATCCGCCTCGATCCGCAGGGGCAGGCGTTGCTGGCGCACGTCGGCGCGACCCATGTGATGCTCACGCTGTCGCACACCGAGAATTACGCGATGGCCGTCGCCGCGCTTGTGCGCGCCTGAGTTTTCGCGAAACTGGCCTTCGATGGACGACGAGCCCGAGCAACCCTATCCGCTGTCGCCGGCGAAGATGTCGAAGACGCCCTCGTGGGTGATGGTGGGGTTCCTGCTGGGGGCGGCGTTCGTGTGGGGCTACCAGCGCGACGCCGGAAAAACGGCGCCGATGGCGCCCGCGATCCCGGTTGAGTGGCCGAAGGCGCTGACGCTCGCGCCGTCGCCGCTGACGACGATCGAGGCGGTGTTCGACGAGTGGAAGGAGCACGCGGTGTGGGAGAACAATCTGACGGAGGTGGCGCTGTGGCGCTCGGAGACCGGGGCCTATTCGGAATGCTACGAGGCGAGGCGAGTGAACGGGACGCTGTATTTCCGGAGCATTCCGCGGCTCACCCGCCGGATTGTCCGTTCCGGCACGCCGCTGCCGACCAACGCCCCGCTGCAGTTCACCGAGAGCGAGGCGCATTACCTCGCGTGGCTGGAGCAGGGCCGGAAGAAGAGCCTGGGCGAACCGCTGGTGCCGCCACGCCCGTCGGGGCTGACGCCGCTGCCGACGTCGCTGCCGCTGCCCGTGATCGACCCGTCCGTGCCGCCGCTCGGCCACCCGCGGCCCGAGCCGCCACGCCAACCCTGAAGGGTCGCCATGATCGCCGCGAGCCAGCCGATTTTGTCCTGCGCCGAAGCCCGTGCGGTGGAGGCGCGGATTTTCGGCGGCGACGAGGCGAAGGAATGGCCGGCGATGCAGCGGGCCGGGCGGGCAGTGGCGACCGCGGTGGTGCGGGATTTTGCGGAGATCGGCGGGTTTCCGGCGAACGGGCATGTGTTGGTGCTGGTGGGCAAGGGCCACAACGGGGGCGACGCGTTGCTCGCGGCGCAGGCGGTCCTGGAGGAATTCCCGCGGGCGCGCGCCGACGTGTGGTTTTTTTTCGGCGAGCGGGCGCTGCGTCCGCTCGCGGCGCGGGCCTGGCGGGAGCTCGGACACGCGATGGGCGCGCGCGTCGGGCGGGTGGAGGGGCCGGCGGGCGGCTATGATCTCTGCCTCGACGGCGTATTCGGGTTTCAGTTTCGCGCGCCGGCGGAGGAGCGCGTGGCGGTTTGGCTGGACCGGGTGAATGCGTGGCCGATCCGGTTGCGCGCGGCGGTAGATTTGCCGAGCGCGGGGCGGTTCCGCGCTGATTTCACCTATGCGACGGGCAGCGTGAAACAGCCGGTGGTGGGCGCCCTGGAGGCCGGGCGGGTGCGTTATCTCGATTTGGGGTTTTTCGGCGTGGACGCACCGGGTGCGGCGCGTGTGCTCACGCCGGCCGTGCTCGCGCCGCTGGCCGCGCTGCGCGATTCGCAGTCGGACAAGCGCACCTACGGGCACGTGTTTGTGCTGGGCGGTTCGCGGAGCTATCCGGGCGCGGTATTGATGACGGTGCTCGCGGCGCTGCGCGGAGGCGCGGGGCTCGTCACGGCGTTTGTACCGGAGTCGCTCGTGGCGGCGTTTGCGGCGCGGGCGCCGGAGGCGATGTGGGTGGGTTGGCCCGAGACGCCGGAGGGCGGGCTCGCGTTGGAGGGGCAGCATTTGTTGGCGGCACGGATCGCGCGGGCGACGGCGCTCGTGGTCGGGCCGGGTCTGGGGCGGGAAAAGGAAACGCTGGCGCTGGTGCGCGATAGCGTGGGGACGGCGACGGTGCCGCTGGTGATCGATGCGGACGCGCTGCAGCCGGACATCGTGGCCGCGGGCCGTGCGCCGCGCGTGTTGACGCCGCACGCGGGAGAGTATGCGCGCATCGCCGAGGCGGTGGGTGCAAACGCGGTGCTGGTGCGGAAAGGGCCGGTGACGCGGGTGCGCGGCGGCGCGGGCGCGGAAACCTATCATAGTTTTTTTGGCGGGCCGGTACTCGCGCGCGGCGGGAGCGGCGATGTGTTGGCGGGATTGATCGGGGCGCAGCTCGGGCAGACGCCGGACGATCCGTTGCTCGCAGCGGCGCGCGGGGTCGTGTGGCACGGTCTGGCGGCGGATGCGTTGGCGCGGGCGCACGGGCAGACGGCGGTGCAGACGACCCAGGTGCTCGACTTTCTCGGCGGGGCTTTGCGAGAGTCCGCCTATGAGCAGTGAGCTAACCGAACGGCAGGCGTTTTTGGTGCTGAACGCGCTGCCCAATATCGGGCCCATCACGCTCAACCGGTTGCTCAAGGAACTGGGCGACGATCCGCGCGACGTGCTGGCGGCGGACCAGCGCCGGTTGGAGTCGGTGCGCGGCGTCGGACCGGTGATCAGCGCGAGCATCGGGGCGTGGCGGGAGCAGTTCGATGTGGCGCGGGAGGAGGCGCGCATGGCGACGGCCGCGACGGACTTTATCACGACGCGCGATACGGACTACCCGCGGCTGTTGAAGGAAATCAACGATCCACCGATCGGACTCTACCGGAAGGGGCGTTACAATTTTGCGCAGCCGAACATCGCCATCATCGGCTCGCGGCGGACGACGCTCTACGGGCAAGCGATGGCGAAGAAGTTTGGCGCGGAGCTGGCGCGGCTGGGGTTTTGTGTGACCAGCGGGCTCGCGCGCGGGATCGACACGGCGGCGCACGAGGGCGCGCTCTTGGTGGGCGGCAAGACGGCGGCGGTGCTCGGCACCGGCATCGACATCATTTATCCGCCGGAGAATCTGAATCTGTACCGGCGGATCGAGGCCGAGGGCGGGGCGATTTTGTCGGAGTTTCCGCTGGGGCGGCGCGCGGACCGGCAGTCGTTCGCGATGCGCAACCGCATCGTCGCCGGGATGAGCGAGGCGGTGGTCGTGATCGAGAGCGATGTCGACGGCGGGGCGATGATCACGGCGCGGTTTGCGGGGGAGCAGGGGCGGTTGATTTTTGCGATGCCGGGCCGGATCGACCAGAGTACGAGTGCGGGGTGTCACCAGTTGATCCGCGACGGCGCGACGTTGCTGACGAGTGTGGACGATATTTTGAATGAGCTGAACTACCTCGACGGGCTGCGGCCGGCGGCGATCGCGGAGAAGCCGGCCGATGTGGCCGCAGGGCGTCCGGCGAATCTCACGGCGGACGAGGCGAAGGTGTTCGAGTGCTTCCGGGGCGGGGCGATTCTGGCGCCGGACGCGCTGGCCGGACTGACGGAGCTGAGCGCGGCGCAGCTCTCGGCGACGTTGATGATGTTGGAACTAAAGCGGCTCGTCGCGAAGCGGGCGGACGGGGCGTTCGAGGCGCGGGGGTGAGGGCGCGCGTGCAAAGGAACGGCTGTTTCCCAAGTGCCGCAAAAGACATCGATGCAGGGCGGGGTCTATTTGCGAATCTGCCGGAATCGGTCTCGTGCCGGGCATCCAGCTCCACCCACGGCTTTGGCGGAAAATCAAAGCCGCTCCGTCCAGTAGCCCGGCCAACGCTTCGCGTGCATCACCGCGACGACAAAAATCCTGTCTGGCTCAATCGTGTAGAGCAGCTTGTAGGGAAACCCGGTTACGAGGCACTTTCTCACCGCTCCGCGCATCCGCGGCCACGCCTTGGGATGTGATTCGATGCGGGTCAGCGT
>CANHJG010000050.1 GCA_947461205.1 Opitutia bacterium | reverse complement strand
TATTTTGGATCTCCAGCCGTTTTTTGTTCCCCGCCGGGTTTCCTCGTCCAGGCGGCGCTCGGCTTCGCGCTGAAGCGACTACGCGAAGGAAAGCGCGAGCAGCAGGAAGAACCGACGGCCAGCCGCCCTCATGGTAAAAAGCCGTCTCAGGTCGGTTTGGAACCGGCTTCGGACCCGCGTGGGCCGTCTCCTCGATTGCCCTCAAGGCCTTCATCTCCCACCGAATCGAATTCACCAGCCGTTTCCCCTGCTCCGCACCGATACTCGCGAGATGGCCGCCGCCGCCGGCACGCGGCGCAGCGCAATGACCTGCGCCATTTCCGCCATTTTTTCATGGAGCGTCGCGCCCATCGCGCCCCAGTGCTGCCGCGCAGGGGGGATGGTGGTCAATTGCCGCAGTTCATTCCACTGGCGGCGGATGGCTCCATGCACCGCCAAGTAAGGCTGTAAACATTACTCGTCTCTCGCGGCACGGAGCCCCCCTGTCCGGCTTCCGCCGCGCGACGCCCGATGGAGCGCGGGGCCTGCTTGCCCGGAGAGATGGGCGCAACCCTCGCCCGGCCGCGAGGGTATTACGCGGTAGGCCGCGCGATCGCTACCGCCTCACGCGAACGCCGTTTCGTCATTCGTTGTCCAGCGAGGCGTCTTTGGCGGCCTGGAGAATCTGCTCTTGCTCGGCCCGCTTCACGCCTTCTTCCACCAGCTGGGCACTCGCGTTCTGTCCCTCGTCGTCCTCCTCGTCATCGCCGACCTCGGGCGTCGGAAGTCCGGTCGACGACGTCGTCGGCATCCAGTCATCGGACTCGGCCGTCGGATCTGCTTTGTCCGGAGCCCCGCCCGGTCCCGTAATCACCCCCGGAGACGGTTCGCCCGAAGAGGGCTCGCGATCGGGCGGCGTTTTTTCTGCCCTAGGTTTAGGTGAAGGAGTTTTCACGGGATACGGCCCTCCTTGGGTATGTTTCAATGCTTCCGCCCGTGAATTTTTGCCACTTCGTTTTCCGCCGTGCGCTGAATGTCCGCCTTGGTCAGGTTCACGAAGACAGTCGATTCCTCGTAACTGATGCGGGTAATCCGGTCGGTTGAAATCAGCACGGCCTTGCCGGCAAACCAATGGCCGGTCTCCACCACGAGGTCGCGGATGATCCAGCTCTTCTCGTCGAACTTGAAACCGCTGACGGCGCCCAGCGCACCGTCCGTCGCGGCGATTTGGTAACCGGCGATCGCTTTCGTGCTGCGCAGGTGGAGATCATCGCGCTGGTTGTGACCGTGGTGGCCGCGGGATTCTGGCGTCGAAGGGGGCGAGAGAGCGGGTGAACCGGCGACACCGGTCATGCCGCCCGCTTCCCAATAGGGCATCTGCCCGTAGTAGCGGTAGTAGTCCGCCTCATGCTGGCGCGAAACCGGCCGGTGGGTCTCGATTGACGGGCTGTCCTCGATTTTTTTCCGCGTCAAATTCACGACCAAAAGCTTTTCGCCGCCGTCAAGCCGCCCCAGTGCGTGGGGCGCCAACAGCACCAACCGCCCGGTCAACCATGACCCCGTATCGGCGACGAGATACCGCACGGCCCACGAAGTATCATCAAAGTAAAAATCCTGAACGTGGCCGATGTCACCATCGGACGCGGCGAGTTTGTAGCCGTAGATTTCCTGCGTATTTTTGAGCATAAAGAGTCTTGGGGGATTCGGCCGTCGGGGGCGTTCGGCGCAGAAACGATTCTCCGGATCTGGCTGTCTCCCAGTGTGCCCGGGATGGCTGTGGCGGACTATGGGGTGTTACCCGGCGCCCGGCCGGGTTTTGTGACCGGCGCACGCGAAAGGCTCCCGGCCAGGGAAAGCTCTCCGCCTTCATTTTCCCACCGCTCGATGGCGCGCACCTTGAACGCGGGCGCATCGCCGAGCCCGGGCTCACCCTCGTCGGCAAACGCGTTGCCCGCCGCAACGTTCCAACGCACGAGCACCGGTCGGTCGCCCCGCTCATGCTCGTAGCCCAAAACGCCGAGGGACGCCGGCCCAAGGAGGAAATGTTGGGCCTCAATCACCGGCAGACCGATCCACCGCGCGCCCAGCACCCGCCCGAAATGCCCGTGGGTAAACAGCGCGACGTTTCCGATCATTGTCCGGATCCGCGCCAGCATTCGATCGGCCCGGGCGGCGACCTCGGCCGGGGTCTCGCCCTGCGGGCAGCCATCGCGAAACAGATTCCAGTCAGGCCTGGCCGAGAGAATGTCCGCCGAGCTTCGCGCCTCATAGTCGCCATAGTCCCATTCCGCCAAGTCCGGGCAGACTTCGGCAGCCGCGCCGAGTCCGGCGAGTGCGCACGTCCGTCGTGCCCGCTCCCGGGGACTCGTGAGCACATGGGCCAGCGAGAGCTCCTGCAGCCGTGGGCCCAATTTCCGCGCCGCGTCCTCCCCGGGCCCAGTGAGTTGAACGTCGGTGACACCCGAGTGCTGGCCGGACTGCGACCAGAGGGTTTCCCCGTGACGAACGAGATAAATTTTTTGCAGCATAGTTTAAGACGTGCAGCCGGGCGCCCGGGTGGGCGGTTGGGTGCGCGGGATGCGCGGATAGCTCTGGCCGGTTCAGGTTGACCGCGACGTTACGCGCCCGCCCCCTCGATAGCCATGGGGTGTAACCCGCAAGCGCCGAGTGCGAGTCTCACCCCGGAGTAGCTGCACGGGACCCAGCGCGTGGTCAGCGGACCAGGCCCACGTTTCCGGCCGCCTCCGCCCATGCGAGGCGCCGAATGCCCGCCGGCATCCGCTCCAGCGTCTCTTTTGCACGTCCGCCACTCACCGGCGTTTAGCTCGCTCGATTCTCGCATGAAAACCCTCCTCATCGCGTTGCCGTCTACGGTCGGCCGCCCGCCCCCGCGGCGCCTTCCCCCGCGGCGCTCGCGGATCGGGTGAACGCCCTTTAGGTCGAACTCGGCCGACCTGAAAATCGGACTCGCGCGATGGGGTTGGAAGCGGAAGCGCTCGTGCCCGCAGGCGGGCGATCGCCGGCGAACCCCACGCTCTCGGTCACGCATTGAGGCCCGCGTCTCCGCCACGGCGGCGCGGTGCACGGGACCGCGCGCCCCACCGCGAGGGCGCTGGCTCACGCCAAACGGCGCCCGCCCCTCAGGCCGGAGCTTCCCACCGCCACTCCCGAATCTCGGGTAGGTCCTCGCCGTGGAGTTCGATGTAGCTCCGGTGTTCGACCAGTTTGTCTTCGAGGTGGCGCGTCAAACGCCGCCCCTGCTCGCCCGTCTGTGGCAGGCGGTGGACGGTGTCCATCACGAGATGAAAGCGGTCCAAATCATTCAGCACCGTCATATCAAAGGGCGTCGTGATGGTGCCCTCTTCCTTATAGCCGCGGACGTGAATGTTATCGTGGTTGGTGCGGCGATACGTCAGCCGGTGAATTAGCCAAGGGTAGGCGTGAAAGGCAAAGATCACGGGTTTGTCCTTCGTGAAGAGCGCATCGAAGTGAGCGTCGCTCAAACCGTGGGGGTGCTCGGTCTGCGGCTGTAGCTTCATCAGGTCGACGACGTTGATCACCCGGATTTTCAGTTGCGGCAAATGGGTGCGGAGGAGAGATACCGCCGCGAGGGTCTCCAGCGTGGGCACATCGCCGCAACAGGCCATGACCACATCGGGTTCCCCGCCGGCGTCGTTGCTCGCCCACGCCCAGATCCCAATCCCCGCGGCGCAGTGCGCAGCGGCGGCATCCATGGCCAGCCATTGCGGCGCGGGATGTTTGCCGGCAATCACGACATTGACGTAGTGGCGGCTGCGCAGGCAGTGGTCCATGACCGAAAGCAGGCAGTTGGCGTCGGGCGGCAGGTAAACCCGGACCACCTCGGCCTTTTTGTTGACCACATGATCGATAAAGCCCGGATCCTGATGGGAGAAGCCGTTGTGATCCTGGCGCCAGACATGCGAGGCGAGAAGGTAGTTCAGCGACGCAATCTTACGCCGCCACGGCAGGTGCGCCGAGACCTTGAGCCACTTGGCGTGCTGATTGAACATCGAATCGATGATGGCGATGAACGCTTCGTAGCAGTTGAAGAGCCCGTGGCGGCCCGTCAGCAGGTAGCCCTCGAGCCAGCCTTCGCATTGGTGTTCGCTGAGCACCTCCATCACGCGCCCGGTGCGCGCGAGCCGTTCGTCATTCGGCAAAAACGCCCCGTTCCACTGGCGGTTCGTGGCTTCAAACAACGCCTCCAACCCGTTCGATAGCGTCTCGTCCGGGCCGAACACCCGGAAATTGCGGTGCGTTTCATTTTGCCGGACCACATCGCGCAGAAAACGGCCGAGGACATGGGTGTCGCCGATCCCGCGCACGCCCGGCGTCGCGACCGCGACGGCATAGTCGCGAAAATCTGGCATCCGCAACTCGCGCAGCAGCAGACCACCGTTGGCGTGCGGGTTTGCGCCCATCCGCCGGTCGCCGGTGGGGGCGAGCGCGGCCAATTCCGGTTTCAGTCGGCCCGCCTCATCGAAAAGTTCCTCGGGACGGTAGCTCCTTAGCCAGTTTTCCAAAAGCCGCAGGTGCGCGGGATCCGTCGCGGGATCGGAAAGGGGCACCTGATGGGCGTGGAAGGTCCCTTCGATCTGCCGGCCGTCGACGACCTTCGGCCCGGTCCAGCCCTTCGGAGAAATGAGCACAATCATCGGCCAGCGCGGGCGCGCGGTCTGGCCCTCGACGCGGGCTTCGTGCTGGAACCGTCTGATCTGCTCGACAGTCGTATCAAGCGTCGCGGCCATGGCCTCGTGCATCAGGGCCGGGTCTTCATCCTCGACGAAGTAAGGCGTCCAGCCGTAGCCGCGGAGCAGTTGGTCCAATTCCCCGCGGGGGATGCGCGCGAGGACCGCAGGGTTGGCGATCTTATAGCCGTTGAGATGCAAAATCGGCAAGACCGCTCCGTCGGTGAGGGGATCGAGAAACTTGTTGGAATGCCACGCGGTGGCGAGCGGACCCGTTTCGGCCTCGCCGTCCCCGACCACGCACGCGACCACGAGTCCGGGATTATCGAACACCGCGCCGAAGGAGTGGCTGAGCGAATAACCCAGCTCTCCCCCCTCGTGGATCGAACCGGGGCATTCCGCCGACGCATGGCTGGGGATGCCCCCGGGGAACGAAAACTGCACAAACAGCTTCCTCAGCCCGGCCTCGTCGCGGCTGATCTCCGGGTAGAGCTCGCTGTAAGTACCCTCAAGATACGTGTTACTGACCACCGCTGGACCGCCGTGCCCCGGACCGGAGACAAAGATCAGGTCGAGGTCGTATTTCCGGATGACGCGGTTGAGATGCGCGTAGATGAAGTTTTGTCCCGGCGTGGTGCCCCAATGGCCGAGCAGCCGGCGCTTCACATCGGCGAGCCCGAGCGGGCGTTTGAGCAGCGGATTGTCGCGCAGATAGATTTGCCCGACCGAAAGATAGTTGGCCGCGCGCCAGTAGGCGTCGATGAGAGCCAGGAGCCCGGGGGAAAGTGCGGTGGTCTTCATGGTTCGAACCGAAGGAGCGCCCGATGCCGCTCGGCGCCGCCCTCAGGAGAAATCGTTCTCCAAAACCACGCGATAGCGGGCCTGGCCGGAGCGGAGCCGCTCGATCGCGTCGTTGATCCGCGACAGCGGAAAGGTTTCGACGATCGGGGCGATCTGGTGCCGCGCGCAAAATTCGATCATCCGCGTCGTCGTAGCCGGGCTGCCCAGCGGCGACCCCGAAACCGATTTTTGCCCGCCGATGAGCGAGAAGGCGGCCACCGGCACCGGCTCCAGCACGGCCCCGACGAAATGCAACCGGCCCTTGGGCGCGAGCGCCCCGATAAACAGGTCCCACGGCAGCGTCACGTTCGCCGTCACGAGAATGAAATCGAGGGAACCGCCGAGTTTTTTCAGCTCGTCCTTGTCCGCCGAGCCGACCGTCTGGTGCGCTCCGAGGCGGCGGGCCTCCTCGCGCTTGGATTCGCTGGAGGTGAACGCGACCACGTCGCAGCCCCACTTGTTGAGAAACTGCAGGGCGAGATGGCCGAGCCCGCCGATGCCGACCACGCCCACCCGATCGGTCGGACGCACGCCGAACTGCACGATCGGATTAAAGACCGTGATGCCACCGCAGAACAGCGGACCGGCGCTAACGGAGCCGAGGGCCGCGGGCAGCGGCGTGGCCCACTCCCAGTTGCAGCGTACGCGGTCGGCAAACCCGCCGTGGCGTCCCACAATGGTCGACTCAACCGCCGGGCAAAGATTGTGGTCGCCCGCCAGACACTGCGGGCACGATCGGCAACTGCCGGCCAACCACCCGAGACCGACCCGATCGCCCACCTTCACCCGTTTCACCGTCGGCCCAGCCGCGGTGACGGTGCCGACGACTTCGTGACCGGCCACGAGCGGGTAAGAGGACCGGCCCCAGTCGTTGTCGAGCATGGACAGATCCGAATGACAGATGCCGCAATGGCTGACTTTGATTTCGACCTGGTCGGAACGCAGGGGGCCGGCGTCATATTCATGCGGCCGGAGCGGCTGCCCTTTTCCGAACGAGGCGTAGGCTTTGAAGAGGGAGGACATAGCGGAGAGAGAGGAATCGAAACGACCGGAGGACAGGATAATTGAGCAGGAGACCAAGGCCCCGGCGGGATTGGTCGGGTGCGACTCTACGCTGCGCGGCGACGGGTCGACAGGGGGTGTTACCCGTATTTCCCGGCCTTCGCGCGGCCGGAACAGGGCACAAGCTTCGCCACTTCCAGCACCGCCAACGGAATCGCGCCCAGCAGCAGTAGCACGAGGCAGTCGGAGAACGGCAGGTAGGCGGTCCGGAGAAACCTTTCCAGCGTCGCATTGTGCTGGCTCCACACTTGCAGGCCGAGCGAGAGCGCCACCACGACGACGAGGCTGGCGTTGGTGAAAAATGGAATCCGCCAAACGGGCTTAGTTTCGCTCCGTGCGCCGAACGAACGCAGGAGCTCGGCAAAAACCAGCACCGCGAACGCCGCCGCGCGGGCGGACTCCATGCTCCCGGTGCGGAGCCCGTAAACGTAAACCGAGAACGCGACGCCGGCGGTGAGCACCCCGGTGAGAACCATCGTGCGGAGGAAGCTGCGGTTGGTTATCCGCGCCGATCGGTGCCGCGGGTGACGCGCCATCACATCGGAGTCGATCGGATCGGTCGCCAGACAGAGCGCCGGCAAACCGTCGGTGACAAGATTGATCCAGAGCAGGTGAATCGGCAGGAGCGGCGCCGGCAGCCCGACGATCACGCAGGCGGTCATCAGCAGAAGTTCCCCCGTGTTGCCCGCCAACAGATATTGCAGCGTCTTGCGGATGTTGTCGTAGATGCCGCGCCCTTCCTCGACGGCCGCGACAATCGACGCAAAATTGTCATCGGTAATGATCATGTCGGCCGCCTGTTTGGTTACCTCCGTGCCGCTTCTTCCCATCGCGATGCCAATGTCGGCCCCTTTGATCGCGGGCGCGTCATTGACGCCGTCGCCCGTCATCGCGACCACCGCCTCGTTCGCCTGCCAGGCCCGGATAATCCGCAGTTTGTGCTCGGCGGTCACGCGGGCATACACCGCGATCGTCGCCACGCGGCGCCGCAACTCATCGTCCGACATCTGGTCCAGAGCGATGCCCGCGACGGCGACATCCGCGGGCATCGCGACGCCGATTTGTCGGGCAATGACGGTGGCCGTCTCCGGATGGTCTCCTGTGATCATGACCACCCGGATACCGGCCGCGCGGCACCGGGCGACGGCGGCCTTCGCTTCCTGTCGCGGCGGATCATACATTCCGGAGAGGCCCACAAACACCAATTCGCGTTCCAGCGCGTCCGCAGTGAGCGTGACCGGCAACGCCGGCCCAAAATCGCGATAAGCGGAGCCGAGCACCCGCAAGGCCTGCCGGGCCATCCCGGTGGTGTGCGCCTGAATCCCGGCGCGCTCCAGCCCCGTGAGCGGATGGAGGCCGACCGGGGTGTAAAGGTGCGTGCAGAGCCCCAGCACTGCGTCCGGCGCCCCGTTGACTAACAGACGATAGCCTCCATCCGGCAGACGTCGCAGCACCGCACTCCGCTTGCGGTCGGAATCGAACGGGAATTCCTGGACCATGGGCAGATCGTGTTCGAGCTTCGCGCGATCTCCGCCGGCTTTCGCTCCGGCCACCAACAACGCACCTTCCGTGGGATCGCCCACGGTCTTCCACGCCCCGGCCTCCTTCACCAGATGCGCGTGATTGCAGCCCAGAATGATCGTCGCGAGTTCGAGCAACGCGGCACGATGCGCTGCGGTGAGAGGCCCGTCCGCGAGCCGCACGTCGCCTTCCGGGGCGTAACCTTCGCCCGTAATCTCGTAGCTGTTTCCGTCCACGTAGAGCGCACGCACCGTCATCTCGCCCACGGTCAGCGTGCCGGTTTTGTCCGTGCAAATGACCGTCGTGGAGCCGAGCGTCTCGACCGCCGCCAATTTGCGCACAAGCGCGCGGCGGCGGGCCATGCGCAACACGCCGAGCGAAAGCGCCACGGTGACGACGGCCGGCAAACCTTCGGGGACCGCCGCGACGGCAAGACTGACCGACGTGAGAAACAATTCGAACGGTTGGGTCCCGCGCAGCAGGCCAAGCCCAAACAGCAAACCCACGATGCCCAGCGCCGACCACACCAGGACCCGAGCGACGGCCTCGAGCTTTTTCTCGAGCGGGGTCCGTTCCTCCGCGCCTGCAGCCTCGATCAATCCCGCAATCCGCCCCAATTCGGTGTGCATCCCGGTTGCCACCACCACGGCCCGGCCGGTGCCGGCTGCGACACTCGTGCCCATAAAAACCACATTCGCCCGGTCGCCGAGCGGCACGTCGGCCGCGGCTAAAGTCGTCGGCGACTTCGCGGCCGCCTCTGACTCTCCCGTCAGAGCCGATTCGATACACTGCAGCGTGGCGGCTGCCAGCAGCCGGGCATCGGCGGCCACCACGTCGCCCGCTTCCAATTCGAGAATGTCACCCGTCACGATGCCCGCGGCCGGAAGGGCCGACACCCGCCCGTCGCGACGGACCTTGGCCAGGGGCGCGGTCATCCCTCGGAGTGCCGCGAGGGACGTCTCGGCATTGAATTCCTGATAAAAACCGATGGCGGCGTTGAGCACGACGATCGCGAGAATGGCGAAGGCATCCACTTTTTCGCCCAGGGCACCGGAAATGACCCCCGCCCCAATGAGCAGCCAGATGATGAGGCTCTTGAATTGGCGGACGAAGATTTTCCGGGGACTGACCGCCGTTCCGTGCACAAGCTCGTTGGCCCCACCAGCCGCTAGGCGCCGGCTCGCTTCCTGTGCCGAAAGTCCGTCGGGCGTGGCCCGGAGCTGCGCCAGCACCTCGGCGGCGGACAGGGTGTGCCACGCCGCAATTTCCGATTGGGCGACAGAGCGTGGGGCCGTAGTCATGCGGTCGGGATGAATTGAGCCGGGCCCGGCGCCCTTTACGGCAATTTCTCCGGAAAGGCTTTGTCCCACGCCGCGCGTTTTGGGCCGGTGGCCTTTTCCGCCCGGTCCTGGAGGATCGCCCTCTCCTTGGTCGCGGCAGGCAGGCGATCAGAGGCCCGGAGGTGTGCCGTGGCCTTTTTTTCCGGCAAGGCTTGAGTTGGGTTCATGGCGGGAGGCTTCGGATACGGCCGACCCAGTCACGGACTGCCGTGCCGCGCTCTGGACCGTGACACCAGTGTGCCCCCACCCGCCCGGCCGCGCGATGGGGTCTTGCCCTGCCCTGTCCAAGCCCGAGCTGCACGGTGAGCCCGGCGGGGAGAAAGCGTCGGAAATGCGGCGCCCTCACTCGGCCGCGTCCAGGCGGAGGAGGCGGCACACGGAGCGTGCCACCATCAACTCCTCGTCCGTGCGGATGACGCGAATCTTCACGGACGACGAGTCGGATGAAACCAGCGGGGCTCCTTTCGCATTGCGCCGCCGATCGAGGCTAAGGCCCAGAAAACCCAGACCGTCACAGATTCGCTCGCGGACCGGGGCGGCATTTTCGCCGATGCCGCCGGAGAACACGACCGTATCGACCCCGCCGAGCGCCGCGGCAAAGGCGCCGATCCATTTTTTGGCCTGGTAGCAAAACGATGCCACGGCTTCCGCGGCGCGGGGATCGCTATTTTCCCGCGCCAAGAGGTCGCGCACATCGGAGCCGGTTCCGGAAATTCCCCGCAACCCCGACTCGCGGTTTACCAGCCGATCCAGCCGGACCGGCGACATCCGTTCGCGCCGGACCAGGAACGTAAGCACCCCCGGATCCAAGTCACCGGACCGAGTTCCCATGAACAGTCCGCCCGCCGGAGTGAAACCCATACTGGTGTCGATGCTGGAGCCGGCCCGCACGGCGGCCAGACTCGACCCGCTGCCGAGATGGGCGAGGATCACGCGGCCCATCGCGCCCACGGGGTCCAGGCGGATGAGCTCTGCCATAAGGTAGCCGTAGGACAGCCCATGAAAACCGTAGCGTTGGACGCCCATCGCTCCGTAGCGCCGAGGAATGGGCAGCACCGTCGCGACCCGCGGCATACCACGGTGAAATGAGGTGTCGAAGCAGGCGACTTGGCGTAACCGCGGATGCCGCGCGCGCAACGTCTCGATCAGGCCGATCTCCCGCGGCAAATGTTCCGGCGCGTAGGGAACGAGGCGGTGCAGTTCCTCGAGGAGCGGGGATGTGAGAAGTGCGGGGGCCGCGCGCTTGAAGCCGTGTACGACGCGGTGCCCTACGGCGCAGATGGAGCCAAATACCGGTCGCGCTTCCAGCCAATCCCAGAGAAAATCCGCCGCCGCGCGGTGATCGGCGGCGACCACGCGGCAGGCCGGCGGGAGCGCGCCTTCGGCCCGGGAAACGACGAGTGTGGCGGCGCGTGAACCGATGCGGTCGATCTTGCCTGCCAGCACGCAGGCCAAGGCGCGGCCGGCGCGATAGACCGCAAAGCGGATGCTCGATGAGCCCCCGTTGATACACAGGACCGAGGGCACCGCGGGTTTCATCGCTGCCCTCCGGAGCACCGACGCTCACGGCTCCGGCGAGGTGGGCGCACGTTGGGGAGCGGCGGGAACACGGCGATCACCGCGGCCAACGGTAGCCCAGGCCGAGCAAGAATATGTCAGCATCGCGGTTGTAGCTGCTGGTCACGCGATCAAAGACCATCCGCGCGATCCAATGGTCGGAGAGCCGCACCGCAACGGTCAGCGAGGCCAGCGGCGCGATGGCGGCCGGGTTTTTCTTCCCCGCGGTCGGCGGATGCTTGTGGTCGAGGTAAAGGTAGGGGCCGAGTCCGGCGCCGACGGCGACGCGCTCGTTGAAAAACGTATTCACCGCCCAGAGCTGGGTCGCCAGCCCGCTGCGCCGGATGATTTTCGGATCGCCCTCGTAGATCGCCGCGGCGGTCCAATCAAGGTGGGGCCCTACGCCGCGACGGTATTCGACCGCGTAAGCCCGCGCCTGCTGGCTGAAAAAAGTGTTCACGACGCTCTGACCGCCAAAAGCCGTGAGCTCGTTTTCGGTCACGTAGTCGTAAGCCCCCGGCGCATCGCCGAGCTTTCCCGGCGTCGGTTTTTTCTCGCGGCCGAACCAAAAGCCCGCACCGACTGCGAACGTCGTTGTCTTCATTTCAGGCTCCGGACGGACATGGTTCACCATCATCCGGTAGAACCACCGGTTCGAAAGGTAGCCCGTCGCCGAAACGCTGTAGATCGGGGCCGTGCCGTGGACATTCGCGGTGTCCCCGGCGGGCAGCGGTTGCGTATCGAAGAAATAATAGGCCCCGAGGCCCAGCGAGACCGCCACGCGGTCGTGGAAAAACGGCAGGCGCCCCCACGCCTGCCACGCCGTGCCGTCGCGATGGTGTCCTGTCACATGCCCCTCGTTGAGGTAGGCGATCGACGCCGCGAAGTTCCGATGAAAATTCTGCCGGTAGTCAACCTGCCAGCTATCACTCAATTTTTCTGTCTGGGCGGAGTTCATCACGCCGCCCAACAGGGTGAGTTCTTGGGCGGACAGGCCCACCGCAGCGGAAAGGAACAGAACGGTGCGCAGAGCCCAACCAGACAAGAGAGCGTGCACGGCCGGGGGCGGGGTGAACCCGGTCATTTCCGGTCCACCCGAATACCGAAGCGATCCATCGCGAGCATCACGCCGGCCAGCAGCGCGAGCAGGCCGGTGACCCACAGAGGGACCGCGAGGCCGAAGAGCAGGTTCAGTCCGAAGACGATCAGAAAAAGGGCGAGAAAGAGGTGCGCCATAAAAGGGGTCTGGATGGAGCGTTAAATTCGGTTCGTGAGCATGAGCACGATGAGGATGATGAGGACCAGCCCCAGACCGCCGCTCGGATAGTAGCCCCAGCTGCGGCTGTGCGGCCAACTGGGCAGGGCGCCGAGCAGGAGAAGGATGAGCACAATCAAGAGAATGGTTCCAAGCGTCATGGTAGTTTTTCTGTGGCGACGGAGGAGAGCGAACGTGCCGGCCGCCACCGCACGTGCCGGGGCATTCCGGAATGGAGAGCCCCCTGGTTAGACCGAAAGAGTAGAACGAATGGGGGCCCACCGCTATGGGGTGTTGGCCTGCCCCTAGCCTCCCCTTCTCGTCGAAAGTGCACTCAATGCGCAATTGTTGCCGGCCGAGGATGAACGGCCCGCGGTCAGCCGCGTAATCTTCAGCCGTCACGTTTGGGACAAGTCAGGGGTGAGCGGGAAACGCCGGACGGTGGAGTCCGGCATTTTAAGGGGTGCCGATCGCACGAACGCGACGGGAGGGGAGAACCACCGGCAGTACCCGCGTTAACCGGGCCTTCACCGGGACTTTTCCTGAATTTCCCCCCAAGTTTCTCGACGTCTTGGCCAAAACCCTTGCTGGTTTGACCCGCCGAGACGGCCAGCACGAGCAACGCGGCGACGAGCAGAAAGAGGCTAACCTGCTGAGGGGTTGATTTCATCCGCGCCAACACCCTGACCGGGCCCGGCCTCGCCATGGGGTGTAGGGCGCAAACGACGAGGGGTCTTCCGTCTCAGCCGCCGTCGGGCTCGTTCCGGCCCGAGCATGTCCGGGTCGGTTTTCACCCCATAGTTCCTCCCCGGCAGGGCGAGTATTGTCGGTCGTTCGGCCAGCCGCATCCGGCGTCCAACGCCACCTGAAAAATGAAAAACCATATCTATAAACATATCGAACTGACGGGAACCTCGACCTTAACGATCGAGGATGCCGTGGCCAACGCCCTCAAGCGCGCGAATAAAACGGTCAAGCGGCTCTGTTGGTTCCAGGTGCTCGAAACGCGCGGCAACATCGACAAGGGCAAGGTCCACCACTGGCAGGTGCCCCTCAAGATCGGGTCCGCGATCGACGACTAGACGCGGACGCAAACCGATCGACGAACGGACGCTCTGGGCCGGCCCGGGGAAATTCTCGTTCCCGCCGGCTCTTGCCCCATCGGCTATCCAACCATGCACATCCTCCCTCTTTCGAATGCCAGCAGAAGCGCCCTCGCCTTTGCCGCGCTCGCGGTCAGCGGTTGCGCCAAGCATGAAACGCGCCCCCCGACTCCGTCGCCCCAAGCAGCGGCGGCGCCGGTGACTCCGCCCCGGCCCGCGCCCGCACCGCGTCCGTCCGTGCCCGCGGCGCCGGCGCCAATCGCGCCAGTCCAATGGGCCGACCTCCAGGAAATCTCCTACGAGCTGCGCGCTCGTTTCTTCGTGGGTATCGCCGGACTAGAGTCCAAGGTTGCCGCTCAAGTCCGCGAACTCGTCGCCCAACGCGCCGCGATGACGGGACTGAACGACACGCGGGAGTGGGATTTTGCGATGAAGGAGATGGAATCGGCCCGCTCCTACCTGACGTCGGTCGGCGCCGCGGCGGGCAAGGCCGGCCGCGACATCTGGGATCAGGAGAAAGCCAAGGTTGGCCGCGCGTGGGTGAGCACGCAGGACGCCTACGGCAAAGTGAAATCCAGCACGACGACCCGGTAGGACGTCGCCGCCCCGGAAATTTACGGGCACAAAAAACCGCCGAGACCCGGGCGGTCTTGGCGGCTTGGACCGGCGAGGGGCGGAACGGAGACGTTACTTTTTCAGCGACGCACAAAAGCGCGTCAGACGGGTGACGCCCTTGCGAATGACCTCGTCGCTGGTCGCGTAACTCAGACGGAGGTAACCTTCGGCGCCAAACGCGCTGCCCGGAACGGCGGCCACTTTTTCCGTGTCAAGAAGACGGTTACAGAAGTCGAGGTCGGTCAGGCCGAAGCTCGAAATATTTGGGAAGAGGTAGAACGCACCCTCGGCGAGGAGACACGTGATGCCCGGAATCGTGTTGAGTTCGGCATGGAGAAACTTCCGCCGGCGGTCGAAGGCGACCAGCATGGCTTTGAGCGCCACCTGGGTTTTTTCCTTTTCCTTCAGCGCCGCGAGCGCGCCGTATTGGGCGAAGGTCGTGACGTTGGACGACATCTGGCTTTGTAGCTCGGCCATGGCCTTGGCAATCGGCGCCGGCGCCAGCGTGGTGCCGATGCGCCATCCGGTCATCGCGTAGGTCTTCGAAAAACCGGCGACCGTGATGGTACGAGCTTCGACCTCTTTGCTGAACGTCGCGATGCACGTCGCCTTCGCGTCGTCATAGACGAGGTGCTCGTACATTTCGTCGGAGAGAATGTAGAGGTTGTGCTTCAGCGCGACGGCGACGATGGCCTCGAGTTCCGGGCGAGTGTAGACGGCACCGGTCGGGTTCGAGGGAGAATTGAGAATGAGGAGTTTGGTCCGCGGCGTGATGGCGGCCTCCACCATCGCGGGGGTGAGGCGGAAACCCGTCGTATCGTCGGCGAGGACAAACTTCGGCGTGGCCCCGGCCAGCTTCACCATCTCGGGATAACTGACCCAAAACGGAGCGGGAATAATGACCTCGTCGCCGGGCGAGCAGGTCGCGAGCACGCCGAGGTAGCAGCTGTATTTGCCGCCGGGAGACACGATGACCTGCGAAGGCGCGGCCGTCAGGCCGTAGTCCGCGAGGTAGCGGTCGGCGATCGCCTGGCGCAGCGGCTCGATGCCGGGCGTCGGCGCGTATTTGGTTTTACCCCCGCGGAGCGCGGCGATACAGGCCTCCTTGATGTGTTCGGGGGTGTCGAAGTCGGGCTCGCCGGCGGCGAAACCACAGACATCTTCACCGGCTGCTTGCAGGGCTTTGGCCTTGGCGTCGACTGCGAGTGTCGGCGACGGCGAGACGTTACGGGCCCAAGTGGAAAGTGGCGCGGGAGGGTTGCTCATGGACAAACGCGGAAAACCAAAGAGTCGCCCACCGGGAAAAGCAAGCCCCCGTCACACGGGCCGGTCTGGGGCCACAAAAAAGCGGCGGTCGAGGACCGCCGCCATCTGGAGAACGGGCGAAGGCCCGGGCCGCTTATTTTTTCTTGGCCGGCTTCGTCGGCAGGCTCTCCAGCGCGAGGCGGAGGAGTTCGCCGACACTGGCGTCCTTCTGGCGGGAGAAGCGCTTCAGCGCGACGCGCTGCTCGGGCGTCACACGCACCGAAATTTGTTTATGGGGATCGCGCACGGGCTCGCAGCTTTCGAAATTGAACGTGCTGAGCGCGAGACGGACGACCTCGCTGGCCGTCTTAAACGCATGCCCACGACGGCAGGTTTCAATTTTTGCGATCAGCGATACCGGCAGATCGAAGGTGAGCGGGGCAGAGGATTTGCGAGTTTTCTTGGCCATTGCGGGGGATCGACGGAACAACCGTCGCGTCGGCACAGCAGGCACCGTGCGGGCCTTCCGGGCAAACTAAAAATGAGATTTTTTGCCTCTTCCGGGAAGTTTCCGCAGCCGACGACGAATTTGAACTGAGCTTCCTGGCGGGGACAGGGACGTCATTGAAGAAATCATGGCCACGGAAGCCAACGGCACCCCCACCCGGCCGCGGATTTCCCGGTTGATCCCGCCTATTTTCCGCCGGTTCGACCAACGTCCTTTGAACGCTGGACTTTTCGTTCGCCGCGAGCGCCAGCGAGCGGCCGGATAACCCCTTGCTGGCGCTCGCGGCTACCCGGCAAAACAAAGTCTGAATCTTTTGGGCGATTGAGCTTATACCAACGTCCTTTGGTGTAGGCCGGGTTGCCCGCTGTAGGCCCGGCCGGTGGCCGGGTTGCCCTACAATGGCAAAGTCTGAAACATACGGGCCGTTGGTATCAGTGATTATCGCAGGACAGCCCGGCGGCCCGGACAGCACGGCGCACCGGTTGGCGGGTGGCCCGCGTGGGTTGCGAGGGGCGCCGCCCAGGCCTCGGCCCTCGCCGCGGCGGACACCGCAAAAAAAAGGCGAACCGAAAGGTCCGCCTTGCAGGTTGCCGACGAACGGCAGCCGTCCCCTGCGCGCGAGGCAGCAGTGGTTACTTACCAAACTCGATCGGGGCGGGCGTCAGCGTGGCGAGTTTGCCGTTCGCCCGGACGAGTACGGTGGGGACGGCTTTCGCCGTGGTGGAGCCGACGGGATACCGGACGATCACAATAAACTCCGCTTTGCCGGCAGGGGCGGACGTGTAAGCGAACTCCAAGGTGCCGCTCGCGCCCGCGACGGGTGCAATCTCGGGCACATTGGCGCCGGACACACTCACCAACGTCCAATCGGTGGGTAGCGCGATCTCCCAGCCGAGGGCGGCGGGCTGGCCGTCATAGCTGACCGAGGCCGTCAGGGCGACGCTGCCGCCGCCGGCGGCCAGTGCGGTGGAATCGGCCTTGAGCGAGGCGGTTTGAGCGAAGGCCGCGGTGGCCGCACCGAGCACGAACGTGGCGACGAGCCGACGGAAGAAGGAAGCGTTTTTCATAGAGGATCGATGAGTAGAGCGTTGGGTAAGTAGAGCGGAACAAGGGAACCTGCCTCCCTGAAGGCTCTGTCTTTTATCACAGATTGCGCGGATATCACGGATAAAAACAGCGGGCTGGCGCGACTCGCCCAGCCCGCGGCGCGGGGTGAAAACTAGGGCACGGGTTCGTAACCGTCTTCGGTCCCGCCGGCGGGACGGTAGGCGCCCGTGCGGACCGTGCCGCTACGGGCGTTGTAGAGTTCGATCACCCGGGTGAGTTCGAGAAGGTCGATCTTGCCGTCGCGGACGCCGCCGCGCGCGGTGTCGGCCGAGTGATAAGCCGTCAACGTGACCGTGGCCGAGTCGGCGGTGATGAAATCGGGATTGAAGCCGTCTTCCGTCGCCGTGGTCGCGACCGAGTAGCGGCCGGTGCGGACGGTGCCGTTGCGGGCGTTGTAGAGTTCGATCACCCGGGTGAGTTCGACCAGCCCGAGGCGAAGATCCTGGTTCGTGTCGGCGGAGTGGGCGGAGACGCGCGCGACCGCCAGCGGGTTGGGATTCGCGACATAAACCACGGGGTTACCGCCCGGGCGGGCGACCGCAAAGGCCGTGAGCGCACGCGTAGCGCTCTCCCCCGACGGCACGCTCAAGGTATAGGTGAACGTGAGCGAACCGGACGGCGGCACGGTGGTCCACGCCCAGGCGATATCGCCGGTGGCGCCAGCGGCGGGTTTAGTTTCACCGGCGCTGCCCCCGTCGGAGACATAACGCCAACCGGCGGGCAGCGTGACCGACCAACCGAGGCTCGCCGAGGGCGTAACGTAGGTGAGGGTGTTGGTGACGGTGACCGTCCCGCCGCCGAGATAGCCGAGACCGACCAGCGCCTGGGTGGCCGCGTAACCAGCGGGTGGATTCACGGCGAGCGTGACCGGGGCGCTGGTCGTGGACCCGGCGGAGTTGCTCAGGACGACGGTATAGACGCCGGTGTCGCCGGCAGCGGCGGCGGGGAGGAAAAACGTCCCCGGCGAGCCGGCGACGGGCGTGCCGGTGACATCGCCGCCGTTTTTCTTCCACTGATACGTGACGGCCGGCTTGCCGACGGCGGGGGCGTTGAGATAAACGGGCGCCCCGGTGGTGACGGTCTGATTCTGCAAAGGCGCGAGGAGCGCCGGGGCGAAGGAGGCGTCGCGGAAGGCATCGACGAGGAAGATTTCCGTCAGCGCGAAACCCGAACCTCCGTTGCTCTCGACCTGCACGTTATAGAGGCCGGGAAGAAGGTTCAGGAGCAGAGCCGAGTCCGACGGCGCGAGCGGGGCGCCGCCCACCGCAGCCGTCGCTTCCGCGAGCTCGGGGCTGTTCACCCAATCATCGTTGGCGAGAATCTGGGCACCGGTGGAGCTGAAGAGCGTCAGCTTCGGGTCGGAGAGCGCGCCAAGGGCGGTCACCAAGGAGCTGCCGCGAGCGCGCAGCAGGACCGTCTTGGCTCCGGCGTTGGTCGGACCACCCAAGACGAAACCCGTGGTCGAAGAACTGCCCGGTGTGACCGCGGCCCGACTGGCCAGGTAGGCGAGCCGGGGGAGGTCGCCGGTGTCGTAAACTTCCACCAAGGCGACACCGGTTGTGCCACCGGCACCGGTCACGCGGGCCGTGTAGGTTCCCGGGGCCAGAGCGAGGCGGAGAGCCGCATCCTTGCTGCTCGTCGCGAACGAAAAGGCGCCGACGGAGGCGAAGGCGGAGCTCAGGGCGGAACCACCGCCCCAATCGTCGTTGCGGGCGACTTCGGCGCCAGTGGCGTCGTGGAGCGTCAGGAGGGGGTCGGCTAGCGGGCCCGTGACCCCGAAGGACGCGAGGGCGGGACCGGCGGCGCGCAGAAGGACCGTTTTGGCGGCGCTGCCCTCGACGGTGAAATTGACCAGCACCGCCGTCTCACCGGTTCCGACCGTTCCGATTCGGGACAAATTGAGGAGACGGGAGCCGGCGACGAGGTCAAGCGGGGTGGCCGTGGTCTGCGTGCCGGCCGGAGTGACGATCGTGATCAAACCGCTGGTGGCCAGAGCCGGCACGGTGGCGAGGATCTGGTTGTCGGAGGAGACTGTGAAGGCGGCATCGCGGCCGTTGAAACGGACCGAGGTGGCACCAGTGAAACCAAAACCGCTCAGGGCCACGACCGTGCCGTTCGAGGCGGACGGAGGCGAGAAGACCGGCGCGCCGCCGATCGGCGCGACCCGGTAGGGAACCGGCCGCGTGTCGCCGGCGGCCGCGACGGTGCCGAACGCGTAGAGCTTGGCGCCGACTAGGGCGAGGCGCACGGAGGCACGAGGTGCGTCGAGCACGGAGATCGGGGAAGTCCAGGCGGTGTCGAGCGAGCCATTCGCATTCAGGCGGAAGAGGCCGGCCGGAATCGCCGTGCCGTTGTAGGAATCAAACCGGCCCGCGACGTAAACGCGCCCGATCGCATCGACGGCCAGCGCGCTCACATAGGGGGAGGAATCGGACTTCGACCAGCCCAGACCGGCACCAGTGAACGAGGAGTCGAGCGTGCCGTTGGCGTTGAGGCGCACGAGGCCGCGGGGCGCACCGGCCGGGGCGAGGCGACCGCCGAGATAGGCGCGGCCGTCGGGGATTTGGAGGACGGCGCCGAGCAGTTCGCCCGCGCTGTAGGTGCTGACGGCGAACTGCGCCGTGGTGCCGGTGACGGGATCCGTGAGGTTGGACGTAAAGCCGCTCGTTGGCGCGATCGTGCCGAAGGAAGGCGGGTTAAACGTCGTGTCAATGGCCCCCGTATCCAAGAGGCGGATGAGGCGCACGGAACCGTCGAGGCCGGCGGAACCGACGAGCACGCGGCCATCCGGCAGCACCTGGCCGACCCCGATACCGCCCGTACGAATGAGGGTGACGGCGTTGGTGGTGGCGTTGCGATCCACCGCGGCGAACGACGCGAGCGCCGCGTTGAAGCCGGTGTCACGCGTGCCGCCGGGGTTCAAGCGGAGGAGGGAATTTCCGGTCGAGCCGCCGAGCGCGTCCTGCGGGAGGATGCTTTCCTGGGCAAGGAGGAGCTTGCCGCCTCCGGCCGCAAGGCTGGCAGAGCCGAGCGAGTAGCCGACCGGGAGGACGGGGCTGAAGCCGGAGTCGACCGCGCCGTCGGAACCAAGACGGACCAGACCGACCGAGGACGGTTCGCTCGAATTACCGCTGGTGCCGGACAGGACGTAGACCTGGTTGCTCCCGGCGTCGGCCACACCGCCATAGCTCATACTGCGCGACGAAACGGCCTGCGCGGGCGCCAACGTGCCGTCGGCCGCGAAGAGCGCGACCCCGGGGACGGGCGTGCTGCCGTAGCGGTTGAATGCACCGCCCACCCAAACGCGACCGTCGCCGAGGACGACACCGTCACCCACCACGGCACTGCGGCCCCAGCCGCCGGTCTGGAAGGACGCGTCGGGCACACCGTTGGCCGACGTCACCGCGAGACCGTTGGAGACGGTGGAAAGCGCGGCGCCCTGGCCGTAAATACTGGTTTGATCCGGCAGGAACAGGCGACCATCGGCGGCGCGGGAAACCCAGAAGGACTCCTGGCCGAGCGCGCGGGACGTGAACGTCGTGTCGCGAGCACCATTGGCCGTGAGGCGCACGACCCGGTCGGAGACGGCGAGGATGGAATCGTCGGGCAGCACCACGAGGTGACGCAACCGGGGGCCGTTGACGAGACCGAGTTCGCTGCGGAGCGGCTGGGCGAACGTCGGATCGAAGGCGCCGGCGGCGGTGAAGCGGAAGGCCATCACGCGGTCGGAGGAGGTGCCGCGCACGCCAGAGGCAAAGAAATCGCCCACGAAGACGGGGCGGTCACCGCTCTGGAGGGCCACGGCGCGAATCTGGCTGAAGGTAAAGCCGGCGGGCAGGCCGCTCGGGAACGTGGTGTCGAGCGCACCGGTGGCCGTAAGGCGGGCCACGCCCAAGCGGGACGTGCCGTTGATCGTCGTGAAGTTGCCGGCGAGGTAAATCAGACCGGAGGAGTCGACGACGGGCGGGCCAAAGATAACGGAGTTGGCCGAGATGGTTGCCGGGGTGAAGCCGCTATCTAGGCCGCCGTCCGCATTGAGGCGGTAGACGTTGGGGGCCGCGGCACTGAGGGCGGACGCGGGGGCGTTCGGGTTCAGGGTGTCGACGGCCGTGACAATGACTTTGCCGTCAGCCTGGCGGGTGATGAACCGAATGCCGCGCGCGGAGAGCGGCGCAGTGAAGGGCGTGGCCGTGTCGAGCGCCCCGGTCGCCGTGACCCGGATCACCGTATCGGAATCGCCGGCCGAGACGGCCACGAGGAGTTTGCCGTCGGGCTGGACGACGACGTGGCTGGCGCGGCGGTAGCGGGCGTCGAGGCGGAAGGTCGGATCGAGCGCGCCGGTGGCCTCGTCGAAACGGGCCAAGGCGCCGACGAGCTTGCCGGACGCCATGTCGGGGAGGCGGTCTTGCACCGACCACGGCACGTAAACCTTGCCGGCGCCGTCGTGGACCGTGCGGGCCGGGGCCTGCTCGTTGGCGAATTCGGTGAACTGCTGCCAGAGGACGGGGTCAACCGGCGTGACCGAGACCAAGGCAGGCTGGCTGGTGGCGGTAGCGGTGCCGTCGCCGACGACGACCGTGTAGGTCGCGGCGTCCGCCGCGGTCACGCGGGTGAGGGTCAGCGTCGAGGTGGTGGCGCCGGAGATCGCACCGGCGTCCTTCCGCCATTGATACGTCAAGGTCGCACCGGAAACGGTCGAGGTCGCCGAGACGGCCAAGTGTAACGTGGCCCCGGCGGCCACCCGCCGGGAGACGGGCTGGTCGACGAGGGCCACGGTCGAAGGAACGGTGAGCACAGCTCCCGCGCTGGCGACCGAGCCGGCGCCGTTGGCGATGACGACATCGTAGAGGCCCGCATCGGCGAAGGCGACCGGGGTGATCGCATAGGTGGCCGCGGTGGCGCCGGAAATATCCGCGCCGTTCCTGCGCCACTGGTAGGTCAAGCTCGGGCCCGTCGCGGCCACACTGAAGTTCGCGGTCGCCCCGATGACGAGATTTTGCGTGGCGACCGGCTGGGTCGAGATCACGGGGGTGGCCGAATTGACCAGCGCTTGGAACGCGGAGGGGAACGCGTCGCCCCCGCGGCTATAGGTGCCGGAAACGTAGACGGTGCCATTGGGAGCGAGGCCGACCTGCGCGAGGCCGCCGAGGTAGGTGCGATAGAAAATATCGGTCGCGAAGCTGAGATCGACCGTGCCATCGGCATTGAGGCGGACGATCCCGGGGGCGGCGACGCCGTTGAACGTGTCGAAGGCGCCGGTGAGCCAGATCTTGCCGTCCGCGGCGACCGTCAAGCCCTCTACTTGAGCCGTGCGGCCGGACTGGTAGCGGAGTTGCGCACCGGTGCCGACATTCAAGGTGGGGTCGAGGGCGCCGGTGGCCGTGAGGCGGGCGATGCCGGGAGCGGATTGGCCGCCGAGTTGGGTGAAGCTACCAAAGACGAGGAGTTTTCCGTCGGAAACGGGAACTGCGCCGGTGAACGGCGAACCGGAAATGACATGGGCCGTAATCTGCCCGGCGACGCCGCCGTTGGTCTGCGCATCGGTGACCGTGGGGAACGACACCGACGTCGACCACTGCGTCGTGGGTGCGTTGAACGTGGGATCGAGGGTACCATTGGCGTTGGCTCGCAGGAGCGTGTAAGTGAGCGACGTGGCGCCCGCGGGATAGGTGCCCGTGGTGGCGCGGCCGATCAGGCGACCGGCGCTATCTTGAGCGAGGACGCGGACCGCACCGAGGGTGATCGACGTGATTGCACCGTTGGTGCCGCGATACACGGCGCCGAACGAGCCGAAGCCAGTCGCACTAAACGTGGGATCAAGGGCGCCCGTGGAGGTGAGCCGACGGAGAAAATAACTATCGGATATCAGCCCTTGTGCGGAGAGCGACCAGACGGCGACTTGGTTGTCCGGGAGGAGGCGGAACTCCAGGCCGTTGGTGCTGCCGGCGAGGGATGCATCGAGGGTGAACGCCGGATCGACGGCGCCATCGGGCTGCAGGCGAACCAAGCCGCTGGTGAGAGCCGTGAGATTGGTGCCGGCGCGGGTGCCGGCGAGGATGCGGCCGTCGGCGCCGACTTCGGCAAAGGCGACGTAGCGCAGATTCGGGACGCCGGTGACGGCGAAGCCGGTGTCGAGCGTACCGTTTAGGTTGAAGCGCGCGATGCCAGGGACGGGGGTGGCGTTGGCGCGCTCGAACTGGCCCCACGTTAGGAGCTTGCTCTCGGGCAGCACGGCGAAGCGGCCGGGGTAGACTTCGCGGTTGATGCTGCCGGGGCTAAAGCTGGTATCGACCGTGCCAGTCGCCGTGAGGCGCACCAAAGTCGGCGCGGCGTTACCGTTGATCGTGGCACCGAGTTCGGGGCAAACGACGACGCGGCCATCGGCCATCGCGTCCATCCAGAAGAACTCCGTGGAGAAAGTGGGCTTGGTATAGGTCGTGTCGATGGCGCCATCGGCGAGGAAACGAGTGACGGTGGCGCCGACGACGGTGAAGCGGTCGTCCGCGAGGATGTTAATCAGGCGCGGGCGCGGGTTCATGCCGGCATCGGCCTGGGTGACGAGGGTGAACGAGGGATCGAGCGCACCCGTCGCGAGGAGACGGACGACGGGCCGATTCGAGGTCGGCGAGGCGGAACCGGCGACCGTGATCGGCCCGCCGGCGACGAGGAGTTTGCCGGCATTGGCGCCCTGGGTCTGGAGGGCGAGCCCGCGGATTTGCGCGGTGCTGCCGACCGTGAAGCCGGAGGGCACCCACGTGGGATCAACCGTACCGTTGGCGAGAAGACGGGCAAGGGCGGGGCGGGCCACGCCGTTAATCGTGGAGAAAACGCCACCGACATAGATGTGGCCGGACGCGTCGACGATGGGAGGAAGGAAAATCGAGCCGTTGGCGCTGAGCGTCGGCTGCGTGAAGGTGGAGTCGAGCGAGCCATCGGAATTGAGCCGGGCCATGACGGGAATGCCGCCGTTGGCGCCGGTGGTGGTCGAGGCCACGACGAGGAGTTTGCCGTCCGGCTGCATCGTCATGAAACGAGGACTAGCCGCGAAGTGCGGCGACTGATACGCGGAGTCCGGGGAACCGTCGGGATTGAAGCGGAAGACCCGCGGGAGGGCGAAGCCGGTTTCACTCGACTCGTGGCTGGCGATGCCGCCGACGAGAATGCGGCCATCAGACTGGAGGACGATGGGCCAGGCGTCGACGAGAGCGGCGCCGATGGTGAAGGTGTTGTCGACGGTGCCGTCAGCATTAAAGCGGATGACCGCGCCGCGCTGCTGGTTGCCGACACCGGAAATAGTGCTGCCGTTGGACCAAGTGGCGTAGACGCGACCGAGGGAGTCGAGGGTGACGCGGCCGGCGAGCGCATCGCTCTTGAAGTCCGGTCGAGTAAACGCGGGATCGGACGCCAGCGTGCCGATGGCGGGGGCGAGCGTGACCACGGCGGTCGTGCTGGTGGCGGAGCCGTCGGCATTAGTGACGATCACATCGTAGCTGCCCGCATCGGCGGCGGTGAAGCCGGGCTTGGAGTAGAGGGGAGCCGTGGCGCCGACGATGGGCGTGGTGCCCTTACGCCACTGATAGGTGAACGGCGCGTTGCCGGACACGGTGACCTGCAACGAGAGGGTACCGCCGGCGGGGATGACCGCGGTGGCCACCGGCGGCGTCACGATGGCGGGCACGCTGGCCAGCGTGAGCGCAGCGATTTGGCTGGTGACGGAACCGGCGGAGGTCGTGACGACCACGTCGTAGCTGCCGACATCGGTAGCGGCGGCGGAGGGAATAGTGAACGTCGCCGAGGTCGCTGTGGGGATCGCTGCCCCACCCTTGCGCCACTGGTAGGTGGTCGGGAGGGAATTGCCGGACGCGAGCACGCGGAGCGTGAGCGGCAAGCCGGCGAAGAAAACTTGGTGGGCGGGTTGTTGGACGATGGCGGGAGCGAGGGCGGCAGAGTAGATCATGCCGGCGTTACCAGTGACGTAGAGGCGGCCGTTGAAGCCGACCACGCCGTTGATATCGGCGTAGTTGGAGCCGAGGTGGTGGCCGGTCCAAGTGAAGCCGTCGCTCGAGGAAATGCTGCCGTTGGTGCCGATCCGCGCGTAGAAGCGGCCATTGAGGAAGAGCGTCCCGCTGCCCCAATTGGGAATCTCGGGGGCGGGCGCGGAAGTCCAGACGAGGCCATCGGGCGAGGTGAAGACCGCAGTGGCCGAGGTGGCGAGGAACTTACCGTTGCCGAAAGCGACGCCGTTGAGGTCGGCGGTGGTGCCAGAAGTGGCATTGGTCCAGGTGGTGGCGTCGAGCGACGTGATGATGCGACCGCCCGCCGCGACGGCGACGTAGCGCCCGGCGCCGTAGGCGATGCCCTGAAGCTGGTTGCCGCCAGCGACGGTGGAGGAAGTCCACGTGGTGCCGTCGGTTGATTTGAGCAGCAGGCCGAGGTCGCTGGAGATGAGGAAGGTGCTGTTGAGATAGACGAGATCGCCGAGATAGGCCGAGACGCCGGAAGAGGCCTGAGTCCAGGTGACACCGGCATCGGTGGACGTGAGGATGCGGCCGTTGGCACCGGTGACGATGTAGCGACCGGCGCCGTAGGCGGCGCCTTGGAGTTCGTCGGAGGTACCGGACGTAACGGTGCCCCAGGACGTGCCGTTAGTGGAGCGAACGATGGTGCCGTTTTTTCCGACGCCGATGATCGAGGCGGTGCCGTCGCTGGCGAGCGAGCGCAGATCGTCGAACGTCATGCTGGCGGTGCGGTTGGTCCAGGTGGCGCCGCTGTCGGTGGAGGTGAGGAGGGTGGCGGGGAAATCCTGGTTACCGATGACCACCCAGGTGTTGTTGGCGTAGGCGGCGCGGCGGAGAGCGTTGGTCGTGCCGGTGCTGCGGCGCGTCCACGTGGTGGCATCGGGCGAGGTCAGAAGGAGGCCGCCGTCACCGGTCAGCAGGTAGTGGTTGTTGGCGTAGGTGATCTCACGCGCGCCGGTGGAACCGTAAGAGCGGGTGGTCCAGGTGAGCGCATCGGTGGAAACATGGAGGTCACTGAACGACGATGAAGGGATGAAGAACTGCCCGTTGACAAAACGAATGGCCACGCCGGTCGAGGGTGCGGGCACCGAGGTCCACGTAATGCCATCGGGACTACGGAGAACACCGTCACCGGTGAAGAGCGCGAAGGTGCCGTTGCCATAGGTGAGCGAATTGAGGGCGGTGGTGGTGCTGGAATAGCGCTCCGTCCAGACATCGCCGTCGGGCGAGGTGAAAATCTTGGCGCGACCGGTCGGCGCATCGGAGTAGGTGGTCGAGATCACGAAGAGGCCGGCGCCGAAGGCCGCAGCTTGCACCGGAGCGGCCGTCGGGAGGCTGGTGGTGCGCCACGTGATCCCGTCGGTCGAAAGGGCGAGGAAGCCGAGGGAACCCACCAGAATTTTTCGCCCGTTGCCTTCGAGATACCCCAGGAGGTTGTTCTGGCCGAGCGCGGGGAGTTGACTCCACGCGATCCCATCGTCGGAGGAAATCCGCGCGCCGCGAGTGCCGGTGGCGTGGAACTGACCGTTGTTGACGAAAATTTGGGTGAGGCCCTGCGGGCTGGGGAGCGGGTTGTGCGGAGTCCAGCCGGTTTCTTCGCTCACCCACACGCGAACGGGAGCGGAGGTGGCGGTGCCGAGGGCGTTGGTGGCGATGACTTGATAAACGCCGGCGTCGGCGAGGCGCGCGGGAGAGATCGGGAGATGAAGCGAGCCGGTATTATAGTAGCCACCGGTCACGGCTGCACCGTCTTTGGTCCACGCGACGGAGGTGGGCGCGGAGCCGGAATAGGACGCCGAGAGATAACCCGCCGTGCCGGATTGAAAGATCGGGCCGAAGCTGGCGACGGGGTTACCGAGGACGGGAGCGGATTCGATGACCGAGAAAACGACGGGGGGAGTCGTGACGGAGGCGCCGAGGGAATCGGTGGCCGTGACGGTGTAGGTGCCGGCATCGGCAGCTTGGAAATTGAGGAACGAAAGCGTGTTGGTGGTGGCCCCGAGACGCGCGAGCGTGTCGTCGGTGACGACGACGCTGTTGCGTTTCCATTGGTAGGTGACGGGCTGGGACGCGGCGACGGAAACGCTGAGAACGGTGGTGGTGCTACCCGCGGCGACGGCGCCGCCGAAGGGTAAGGTGAGTAGCGCGGGCGACGGGGCGGCTTCGAGGAGCATCAGGCCGCTGACGATCCGATCGATGAAATCCTGGCGCGTCGTGCTGCCGACGAGAAAGCTCCCATCGACGATCGGCGTGACGACATTAATGGTGCTGCTCGGCGTGCCGGAGGGGAACGGAGCGCCGAAGCTCAGATCGAGCGCACCGGTGGCGGAGAGGCGGGCGAGACCGCCGCGACGCTGGCCGTTAAAGGCGGAAAAATTGCCGGCGAGAATGACGCGGCCGTCGGGCTGCAAGGTGAGCGCCTGGACCGTGGAGGTGGTGCCGGTGCCGGGGGCGAAGGTGGAGTCGAGGGCGCCGCTAGCGGTGAGGCGGGCGATGCCTTGCGCGTTGGCGCCGTTGTAGCGGCCGAAGAAACCGCCGACGATCACGCGGTCATCGGGCTGAAGCGCGAGGGAGGTGACGGTGGCCGTGCCAGTCTGCGTGGAGGCAAGCGCGAAGCCGGTGCCGACGACGAAGGAGGGGTCGCTGCCCCCGGCCGGGAGAAGACGGGCGACCCCGGAGCTGGCGACGCCGTTGAGCGTGGTAAAGCTGCCGGCGGCGGTGAGGCGGCCGTCGGCGTGGGCGACGAGGGAATTGACCGTGCCATTGAGGGCGGTGCCGTTGGCGCTGTTGAACGCGGTATCAGGCGCGCCGGTGGTCGAGAGGCGGGCAATGCGATTGGTGGTGACGCCGCTGAGCGTGGTGAAGAAGCCGCCGGCCGCGATGCGACCGTCGGGGAGCAGGGCCAGGGCGTTAACCTGGCCGCCAAAGCCGGAGCCGAAGGCGGTGGCGAAGGCGGTGTCGAGCACGCCGTCGGCGGAGAGACGGGCGACGCGATTGACGCCGGTCGTGGTGCCGGCATACGCGTTGAAATTGCCGCCGATGACGAGGCGGCCGTCGCCCTGTTGAACGATTGCGCGGACGACGCCGTTGGGGCCGGTGCCGGACGTGAAAGAGGAGTCGAGCGCCCCGGTCGCATCGAGCCGCACGAGGTGGGCCGCGGGTACCCCGCCGACATGGGTGAACAAGCCGCCGATGACGAATTTGCCGTTGGCGACGGGTTGCACGGCGAAGACTTGGCCGGGCTCGAGGAACGGGCGGTTGAGCGAATCGAGGGTGCCGTCGGCGTTGAAGCGGACGAGGCCGGAGCGGGCGGTGGCGTTGACGAGGGTGATCGGGCCGCCGACGAGGATTTGGTTGGTGGTGCCCTGAATCGCGACGTGGCGCACGGTGCTGTTGAGGCCCGCGGTGCCGAGCGTGGTGTTGAGCGCAGCGTCGACGGCGCCGTCGGTCGCGGCGATACGCACAAGGCGGTTGATCGTCGCGCCGTTGTAGCTGGTGAACGTTCCTCCGACGACGATTGAGTTAGTCGAGGCGACGGTTTGGAGGGCGACGGTCAGCGGACCGACGGTGCTGCTAAGGCCGCCGAAACCGACCCCGGCGGGGAAGCCGGCTTCGCGGGCGCCGAGCGAATCGAGGCGGACGATGCCGTTGGACGCGACGTTGTTGTAGGAGATGAAACTGCCGACGACGACGAGCTTGTTATCGGCGGGTTGGAGCGCGATCGCGGCGGGGGCGACGTCGAAGCCGGTGCCGGTCGCGAACGTGGAATCGAAGGCACCGAATTCGGTGAGGCGAGCGATGCGGGTGGCGGCATTGCCGTTGAAGGCGGTGAAGTTGCCGACGGCGACGATCTTCTTGTCGGGCTGGAGGACGAAGGCGTTGACGGAGTTGTCGAAGCCGGAATCGAGGGCGAATGTGGCGTCGGGCGAGCCGTCGGGATTGAGGCGGATGATGCGATTCGCGACGTAGCCGTTGACGCTGGTGAAGGCTCCCGCGATGAGGATTTTTTGGTCGGCGGGCTGGATTGCGAGGGCGTTGACATTGCCGCCGGAGACGCCGGAGCCGACTTTGGCGGCGAAGGTGGTGTCGAGCGTGCCGTCGGCGTTGAGCCGTGCGAGGCGGAATTGGTTGACTCCGCCGACGTAGCCGAAGGTGCCTCCGATCACAATCTGGTCGTTGGCCTGGACGGCGAGGTGGTTGACCGCGCCGGCGATGAGCGGGGGCGTGAACGAGGGATCGAGCGTGCCGTTTTGAAGAAGGCGGGCGATGCCGGCGATCGCGGTGCCGTCAACGGAGGTGAAGGAACCTGCAGCGTAGAAACGACCGTCGGCAAGCGGCGCAATCTTGGCGATACTCCCCACGAGTTCGACGCGGGGCTCGAACGACGCGCGCGGACGCAGGGCGTTGGCGGCGGCGGACGGCGACACCGTGAGCGCTGCGGCGGCCGAAGTGCGGACGGTCAGGCCGTCGATGACGAGCACATCATAGTAGCCGGCGGCGTCGAGGCCGAGGGTGGTAAGGTTAAGCGTGGCCGAGGTCGCGCCGACGATTGGTACGCCGAATTTGCGCCACTGGTAGCCGAGGGTGCCGGTGCCGCTGGCGGCGACGGTGAGTGACGTGCTGCCGCCGACGGTACCGCTGGCGGCGACGGGTTGCGCAGTGATGGTGGGCAGCGGGGCACTGCCAGAGAGTGCGGCGGCGGAGCTGGTAACGGTGCCGTAGAGATTGGTGACGACGACGGAGTAGTTGGCTAGGTCGGCGAGCGAGAGGCTGGTGAGGGCGAGGGTGGCATTGGTGGCGCCGGAGATGGCGGCGCCGTTCTTCAGCCACTGGTAGGAGAGGTTATCGCCGGTGGCGGTGACGGAAAACGTGGCGGAGCCGCCGCCGGTGCCGGTCTGGGCGACGGGTTGCGTGGTGATCGCAGGCACGGGCGCGGCTTCGAGAACGTAGACGGAACCGCGGCCGGCGAACTCGGCGAAGTCGAGGCGCGTGGTGCCGACCAGCACGTTACCGTCAGGCATGTAGCGGAGGACGCTGACCGAGGAAATCGGCGTGCTGACGGTGGGGACGCTGACCGCCACGTCGGTGGCGCCGGTGCCGGTGACGCGGGCAAAGACGCTGCGGTTTGTGCCGTTGACGGTGGTGAAGTAGCCAGCGAGGAAAACCTTGTCGTCGGACTGGAGCGCGAGGGCGTTGATATTGTTGTTCGCGCCGGACGCGGGCGCGAAGCCGGTGTCGAGGCTGCCGTCGGCAGTGAGGACGGCGACGCGGTTGCGGGCGACGGCGTTGTAGGTCGTGAAGGCACCGCCGGCGACGATCTTGTCGTTGAGGCGGGTCGCGAGCGAGAGCACCGAGGAGCTGAAACCGGTGCCGCCCGCGGTGGTAAACGCGGAGTCGGGCGCGCCGGCGGGGGTGAGGCGGGCGATGTAATTGGCCGCAACCGTGGTGTTCAACGTGGTAAACGCGCCGCCGACCACAATGCTCCCGTCGGATTGGAGCGCGAGGCCGTTGACGCTGCTGTTGAAGCCGGTGCCGACGGCGGTGTTGAATGCAGTATCGGAGGAGCCGTCGGCATTGACGCGGGCGATGCGATTGAGGGTGCCGCCGCTGAACGTGGTAAAGAAGCCGCCGACGACAATCTTGCCGTCGGCCTGGATCACCGCCGCGTTGATCTGGCCATTGAAGCCCGTGCCGTTGCCCGGGTTGAAACTGAAGTCGAGGGAGCCGTCGGCGAAGTGCCGGGACAGGTTCGCGCGCGTCGTGCCGTTGTAACTGTTAAAATTACCGCCGACCACGAGGCGACCGTCGCCGAGGGGCGCGATGGCAGCGACGGCGCCGTTGAAGCCGGTCCCAACGGTGTTGAACGTGGCGTCAAAAGTCCCGTCGGCGTTGAGCCGAGCGAGGTGGCTGCGGGGCGCGTCGTCGATGAAATGGAAGAAACCTCCGATATACCACTTGCCGTTGGGCGCGGGCTCGATGGCCAAAATCTGGCCGGGACGGCGGATCGTGGCAGAGGGTGCGGCGTCGAGGGTTCCGGTGGAGTCGACGGCGACGCGCGCGAAGCCGTCGCGGGCCGTGGCATTCCACGACGTGAACGAACCTCCGAGGAGCAGGCGGGTGTTGGCCGGAGTGACGGCGTCCTCGCGCAGGAGCAGGGCGTTGACGGTGCTATTGGCCCCCGCGAGGGCGTTGTTGAAGGTGGTGTCGCGCGCCCCGAGGGCGGTGAGGCGGAGGACCCGGTTGACGTTGCTCGTGGTACCGTTGAACGAAGTGAAGCCGCCGCCCACGTAGACGTTGCCAGCGGTATCGAGGGCCAGGGCGTTGACGTCACCATTGAAGCCGGAGCCGACAGCGAAGGACGTCTCGTAGGCGCCGGTGGCATCGAGGCGGGCGATGCGGTTGCGATTGGTGGTGACGTCGTTGACCGAGGTGAAGCTACCTCCGACGTAGAGTTTGGCGCTGGAGCCGGTGCCAGAGAGCGCGAGGGCGCGCACGTCGCCGTTGAGGCCGGCACCGATGTTAAAGGTGGTATCGTAGGCGCCGGTGCTATCGAGGCGGACGAGGCGGTTGCGATTGGTGGTGACGCCGTGGTGCGAGGTGAAGAGACCGCCGGCATAAATCTTGGCGGCGGTGCCGGTGCCATCGACCACGAGGGCGCGGACATCGCTGTTGAACCCTGTAAGTCCCGTGGCGAACGTGGTGTCGAGCGCGCCGGTCGCATCGATCCGGACGAGGCGGTTGACGCTGCTGGTGGAGCCGAAGTTGGAGAACGAGCCACCGACGAGGTAGCGGACGGAGCTGTCGGCCATCACCTGGCGGGCGAAGGCGTAGACGGGAAAGGAGGGGCCGATGCCGGCGGCAGCGAACGTGGCGTCGAGGGCACCGGTGGTCTTGCTGAGTTTGGCGATGCGATTGCGGAGCGCACCACCGACGCCGGTGAAATCGCCGCCGATGATGATGCCGTCGGACTCAATCAGAATGGCGCGGATCGAGCCGCCCGCGGTGACGGCCGCGGGAACCCAGGTGCTGTCGTAGGAGCCGTCGGCGTTGAAGCGGGCGATGCCGAGGCGCGGGTCGCCGTTGACGCGGGTGAATTCGCCCGCGACGTAGATCCGGTTGTTGTCGGAGGTATCGACGGCGATCGCGGAGGCGTTGGCGTTGTTGACTTCAATGCGCGGCGCCGAGGCGCGCGGGCGCAGGACAGTCGGATAGTTGGCGACGGCGGGGACGACGTCGACCCGCACGCCCTTCGACGTGACGGAGGCGAGGCCGTCGCTGACGACGACGTCGTAGTAGCCGGCGTCGGTGAGCGCGGCCGTGCCCCAGGCCAACGTGGAGGCGACGGCCCCGGGGAGCGGTAAGCCGAACTTGCGCCACTGGTAGGTGAGCGGGCCGGCGCCGGTGGTGGAGGCGGTGACCGAAAGCGAGCCCCCCTGCCCGACCGTCACGGTGGTGGCGACGGGCGGCGTGGTGATCGTGGGTGCAGGACCGGTCACATCAGCGGTAGCGCTGGCGATCGGGAGCGAGCCGGCGCCGCCGACCTGCACCCAGTAGCGAGCGGAGGTGGAGGTGGTTAAGCTGGCGTTGGTGGCGCCGGGGACAGGCGCGGAGGTGTCGCCGCTGGCACCGCGATACCACTGGAACGTGGCACCGGAAGTGGCGCTGGTAGTGACGGAGAGCGTGGCGGAACCGCCGGCGGCGAGGGTGGTGGCGGCGAGGGGTTGGGTGAGGATGCGTTGGAGGCCGGTATTGGGCGCGGTGCGGGCGACGATGCCGCTGTTGCTGGCGACGAAGAAGGATCCGTTGCCGTAAGTGATGCCGGCTTGGGCGAAGAGGTTGATCGGGTTGCCGCCGGTGCCGCCGAGGGCAGCGGCGGACCAGGAAAGGGCGTCTGAGCTGAGGAAGACCCTGCCGTTAAACGCGCTGGTGTTGTGGACGGCGACGATCACGTCGGCCAAAATTGAAGTATCCAACAGGTTGACATCCGAGGTCCCGAGGCCACGGGGACTCCACGCGACACCGTCGGACGGCGCGGTCAAAATGGTGCTGGCAGCACCGACGGCGACGAAGACGCCGCCGACGAAACGGACGTTATTGAGGGCCTTGGTGGTGCCGCTGGTGCGGGCAGTCCACCCGACGGCGTCGGGCGAGGTGTAGATCCCGCCGGCCGAATCGACCGCCACGTAGGGCGGGGAGAGGCCGACAGAGGCAAGGCCGGTGACGTTGGCCGGGCCAATGGTGCCGGTGCCGGCCGCCCACGTTTGGCCGTCCGTCGAGGTGGCGTAGACGCCCGCGGCGCCAGCGGCGACAAACTTGCCACCGGCGTAGACCAGGGCCGTATAGTTCGTGGTGCCGAACGAGCGGTTGGCCCAGACGAGGCTGTCGGGCGAGGTAATGATCGCACCGGAATCGCCGACGGCGACGAAGGTCCCGGCGCCGTAAGCGACGCGGCGAACGGTGCCGGTGACCGCGGGGACGGCGGGGGCGAGCGAGGTGAGGGCCGCGCCGTCGGTGGAGGTGAGGACTCCGCCGTTGGCGCCGACGGCGACGAAGCGGCCGTTGGCGTAGAGGGCATCGTTGTAGTTGACGGTGGTGACGGTGCGAAGGGTCCAGGTGCCGGAGGCCCCGGTGGGCGAGGTTACAACGGTGCCGGGGAAGCCCAGGGCGATGAACTGGCTGTTGGCATAGAGCAGGGCGTTGGC
>CANHJG010000049.1 GCA_947461205.1 Opitutia bacterium | reverse complement strand
GTTCGCTTCGCCACCATCGCATCCCTTCCCGCCCGCCCGACCTCCTCGTAAAGCGCGATCACCGCCGGCACACCGTAGCTCCCCTTCCACGAATAGCCCGTTTGCCGCTCCGGCGAGAGATCCTCGACGCGGTAATAATATTTTCCGTCACGGTCGCCATAGATGGGCCTGTTAGTGCCGAGCTCATACATGCGCGCCCACCTGCCCGGCGCGATTTCCGAGCGCCGATACCACGCGATCGCCCGCGGCAACGGCTCGAGAAACTTTTTCTCGCCAGTCTCGAGATACAAATCCACGAGGAGCCGCATCGCCCCCGCGCCTTCGTTCGAACACACACTCGGCGGCTCAAAGGCCCGCGCCCACGCCGGCTCCATCTGCGCATTGTATTGCTGCGCCCAGCCCGGTTGCGGCTCCGGCAACTGCGCCGCGATCAGGAAATCCCCGCCGCGCAACGCCGCCGCCCGATACTCCGGTTGGCCGAGTCGTTTCGCCGCCTCGAGCAGCGTCATCACACAGTCGCGGTGCGTGTTGTCGTTCAGGGTCGCGTGCCCGTAGTAATTCTCCTTGGAGTACGTGCGCGACCACGCCGTCGGAAAACTCGCCACCTTCACCGGATGGGTCTTCGGATCCGCCGGCACGCCAGTCCACCGTTGCGGCCAACCGCCGTTCGGCAACTGCGCCGCCATCAGCTTCGCCAACCCATAGTCGCGCGCCGCGCGGATGCGCCCATCACGCGGCTCGTCGGAGCCTTTGCTCGCATCCGCCACCGCCAGCAGCAGCCGCAGCGCACTCTGCGTGTTGTCGTCGTCAAACGTCGAAACATTCCGCCGCTTCGCCGCGTCCGCCGCGGAGAGCTTGCCCCCATCGCTCCGCCGATACCAGCGCAGGCTCTGCTGCGGATCGAAATCCACGACGTAGTCCCACCCGCCCGACTCCAACTGCCCCACCGCCAGCGCATCCGCCGCCGCCTTCGCCGCCTCGAGGTAGCGCGCATCCTTGGTCACTTCATAGGCCCGCAAAAACGCCAGGCCCATCGAGGGCGTGCCCGGCGGCTGCACCCAAATCTGCGTCGCGGTCGCCGGGTTCTCACCCGCCCGCTCCTGCAAATCGGCCGAGTAGCGCCACAAGTATCCACCCTCGGTCGCAATCGACCGCATAAACGTGGTGGCCTTCTCCATCGCCAGCCGCGCCTCCGTCGCCAGCGGCTCCGCCGCCCCCATCGCCCTGCCGGCTGTCACCGCCAGGCCAAGACCCACCGCCATTAACGAAAAAAGTTTCATGGAGCCGTCACCCTTGTTTTACATCGCCCAAAAGCAACCAATCGCCACGCTGATCCGTCCTCCCCCCGTCCCTCCGCCCACTCCCATGAAACGACTCACCCTCCTCCTCGCCGCGCTCGGCGCGTTCGCCTCCGCCGCCTCCGCCCAAGACTGGGCCAAAGCCCGCCTCGAAAAATCCCCGCGCCACCTCGAGTGGGTCACCGTCAAACACGGCGACCGCGACGTGAAATGCTTTGTCGGCTTCCCCGAGGTCAAAACCAAGGCCACCGCCGTCGTCCTCATTCACGAAATCTTCGGGCTCTCCGATTGGATGCGCAGCATGGTCGATCAGTTCGCCGAAGCCGGCTACCTCGTCATCGCCCCCGACTTCCTCTCCGGCGCCGGCCCCAATGGCGGCGGCACCGAATCCCTCGGCGGCGCCGACGGCGCCCGCGCCAAAATTAGCGGCCTCGCCCAAACCCAAATCGACGCCGACCTCGACGCCGCCGTCGCCTACGTGAAAAAACTCGACGCCTGCAACGGCAAGGTCGTCGTCGGCGGCTTCTGCTGGGGCGGCGGGAAAACTTTTCTCTACTCGACGGTGAACGCCGACTTCCAAGCCGGCCTCGTCTTCTACGGTTCGTCCGCGAAACCCGAAGACATGGGCAAGATCAAAGCCCCCGTTTACGGTTTCTACGCCAGCAACGATGCCCGCATCAACGCCGGCCTCCCCGCCGCCGTCGAAGGCATGAAGGCCGCCGGCAAGACCTTCGACCCCGTCACCTACGAGGGTGCCGGCCACGGCTTCATGCGCGCCGGCGAAGATCCCGCTGGCAGCCCCGAAAACAAACAGGCCCGCGCCGACGCCTGGGTGCGCATCAAGGCGATCCTCGCCAAACTCTGATCCTCCGTCGGGCGGGTCTCCGACCCGCCCTTTTTTGCGCCCAAATCCGTCGCGCCGTCCCCGCCTTGATTCACGGATCACGTGAATCTTCGGAGCTCGAAAAGTCGCCGAAGACTCGCGTTCCCTCCCCGCCTTTATCCGTGCCCGCTGCGAAACCCGCGGCCAAAAAAACTCCCCCATGCGCCTCGTCCCCGCCCTCCTCACTTTCACCCTCACTTTCCCTTTCACTCTCCCACTCACGTCCCACGCCCAAACCCCGCCACCCGCCGCGCCGGCTCCCCAGCCCGTCCCGAAAAAAATCCCCGCCCCCGGCCTCTCCCTCACCACCGCCGACCGCGCCGAACTCACCGCCGGTACCGCCGCCCTCCGCGCCGAAATCGACGCCCTCGCCCGCGACCTTTCGTCCCCCTCCGACGCCCGCCTCCTCGCCCTCCTCCCCGACGTCGAAATCTTCCCCAAAGCCGTCGCCTGGGCCCTCGCCGACGACACGTTCTACTCGGCCAAAGAAATCGCGTTCGCGAAACACCTCCTCGCCGAAGGCCGCGAACGCGCTGAGCAACTCCGCACGAAAAAATCCCCCTGGCTCCAAGCCCGCGGCCTCATCGTCCGCGGCTACCGCTCGAAACTCGACGGCTCCGTCCAACCCTACGGCCTCGTCATCAACCTCGACGTCGACCCGTCGGTCCCGACGCCGCTGATGGTTTGGCTGCTGGGCCGCGGCGAGAAACGCACCGAGCTCGCCTTCCTCGCCGAGCGCGAAGCCGGCCCGCCCCAGCTCACCCCGAAGGCCAC
Source organism: Opitutia bacterium (assembly GCA_947461205.1). Taxonomy (GTDB): domain Bacteria; phylum Verrucomicrobiota; class Verrucomicrobiia; order Opitutales; family Opitutaceae; genus GAS368. The sequence continues at coordinate 30,863 of CANHJG010000049.1, read as the reverse complement.
GATGACGCTCGTACCCTACGGCCGTTTCTGTAACGCCACCAAGTTCGCCGGCGAAGTCGACGTGATGGAAGCCCTCGCCGCCGTTCGCGCCCACTACGCCATCGACCCGCTCCGCATCGCCGTCGCCGGTTTCTCCATGGGTGGCGGCAGCACGTGGCACCTCGCGCCGCACTACCCCGGCCTCTGGTGCGCCGCTTCGCCCGGTGCGGGTTTCGCGGAAACCCCCCTCTTCACGAAGGCCCTCGCTCCCGGCAAAGAAACGCGTCCCGCGTGGGAGCAACTCCTCTGGCGCCACTACGAGGCCACCGGCATTGCCGGAAATTTCTTCAACCTTCCCACCCTCGCCTACACCGGCGACAAAGACGGCCAGAAAGAAGCCTCCGATCTCATGGCCGCCGCCTTCGCCAGAGAGGGCCTGAAACTGGAACGTTTCATCGGCCCCGACACCGCCCACAAATACCACGACGCCACCAAGGCCGAGCTCACGCAACGCTTCGAAACCCTCATCGCCCAAGGCCGCGACCCCAGCCCCCGCGAAGTTTGGCTGCAAACCTACACCCTCCGCTACCCCGAATCCGCGTGGGTCCGCATCGAGGGCATGACTGAGCATTGGCAACTCGCGGAGGTCCGCGCCACGCAACACGACAGCCTCCGCCTCGAAGCCCACACGAAAAACGTCACCGCCGTTTCCTTCCCCGGCATCAACGCCACCACCGTCGTGCTCGACGGCCAGACCGTCCCCACCACCGATGCCACGCTCCACTTTCATCGCTCCGGCGACACGTGGCGCGCCGGCCCCGCTGGCGGCCTCCGCAAATCCCCCGGCCTCACCGGCCCCGTGAACGACGCTTTTTTCGAGCCCTTCGTCTTCGTCCGTCCCTCCGGTAAACCGCTCAACCCCGAGCTCGGCACCTGGGTCGAAAGCGAACTCACCGCCGCCCGCCACCTCTGGCGCGACGTCTTCCGCGGCGACACCCCCGTCATCGCCGACACCGCGCTCACCGACGCCGACCTTGCATCCAAAAATCTGATCCTCTGGGGCGACCCCACTTCGAACAAAGTCCTCACGAAGCTCCTCGCCACGGGAAAACTCCCGCTCACCTGGGACGCGAAGTCCCTCACCTTCCGCGGCCAGACCTACCCTTCCGCGAATCACGCCCCGATTCTCATCTTCCCCAATCCGCTCAACCCCGCGCGCTACATCGTCCTCAACAGCGGCATCGATTTTCGCACCGAAGGCTACGGCAACAACGCCCACCAAACCCCCAAGCTCCCCGACTGGGCCGTCGTCGATCTCCGCACGCCCCCCGGCCCACGCTGGCCCGGCAAAATCGTCAACGCCGGCTTCTTCGACGAAGAATGGAAGTAAGCTAAACCAAACCGCGACCCAGAGACCACGGAGATCCAACCCGAGTCCACGGAGGTTTCCTCTGTGGCCTCCCTGCCTCCTCCGCGACCTCGGTGTCTCGTTTGGAGAGCCTTGGAATTAATTTTTATTTCACCATGCGTGCCTCCCGCCAATTTATCCTTCTCGCCTCCGCTTTCCTCTTCGCCCTTCCCCCGCTCCCGGCGTCCACCCTCCGCACTGTCGCCGGCACCGGCGTGAAAGGCTTTTCCGGTGACGCCGGTCCCGCCGCCGCCGCGCAACTCAACAACCCCTTCGGCGTCGTCCGCGGCCCCGACGGTCACCTCTGGTTCTGCGAATACGGCGGCCAACGCGTCCGCGCCATCGCCCGCGACGGCACGATTCGCACCGTCGTCGGCCACGGCACCACCGGCTACTCGGGCGACGGCGGCCCCGCCCTCGAAGCGTCGCTGAATCTCCCACACGAGATCCGCTTCGATCGCGCCGGCGACCTCTACATCGTCGACATGCAGAACCACGCCGTGCGCAAAGTCACCCTCGCCACCGGCATCATCACCACCCTCGCCGGCACCGGTAAACCCGGCTACTCCGGGGACGGCGGTCCCGCCACTGCCGCCCAGCTCAATCAGCCGCACAGCATCCAATTCGACCCCGCCGGCGATCTCTACATCTGCGACATCCGCAATCACGTGATCCGCAAAGTCACCACGAAGACCGGCGTCATCTCGACCTTCGCCGGCACCGGCCAACCCGGCCCCACGCCCGACAACTCGCCCATCGCCGGCACGCCCCTGCGCGGCCCGCGCACGCTCGACTTCGACGCGCAAGGCCACCTCTGGCTCGCCACCCGCGAGGGCAACCAAGTCTTCAAATTCGATCTCGCCGCCAGCCGCATCCATCACATCGCCGGCACCGGCCAAAAAGGGTTCACGGGCGACGGCGGCCCCGCGCTCGCCGCCACCCTCAACGGCCCCAAGGGCCTCACCGTCGGCCCCGATGGCACCGTCTACCTCGTCGACACCGAGAATCACGCCATCCGCGCCATCACCCCGAAGACGCACCTCATGACCACCCTCGTTGGCATGGGCAAACCCGCCGACGGGCCCGACGGCGACGCCCCGCTCACCGCCGGCCTCGCGCGCCCCCATGGCATCTGGGTCGACCCCGACGGCACCGTCTTCATCGGCGACTCCGAAAACCACCGCCTCCGCGCCCTCAAGTAGGCCGAGGTCTCCGACCCGCCCTAACCAAAAAATCCATCGATCACTGTTCACCCGGATACCACGGATCAATCCCCCCTCACCTTTGCCTTTATCCGTTAGATCCGCGCGATCCGTGGTCAAAATTCCTTCCCCCATGCGCCTCCCCGCCGCCCTCCCTTTCACGCTCCCTTTTCTTTTCACTCTCACTTTCACTTTCCCTTTCACGGCCCCCGCCCAAACACCCCCGCCCCCTGCGAAACGTCTCCCGCCCGCCGGCATCGCAATTCCCGATCCGGACCGCACCGAGCTCACCGCCGCCACCGCCGCGTTGGCCGCCAACTTCGCCGCCCTCCGCACCGAGCTCACCGCCGCGAAAAAAATCTCGCTCCTCGCGCTGCTCCCCGACGTCGAAATTTTCCACAAGGCCGTCGACTGGCCGCTCCGCTACGACGAATTTTTCTCGCCCAAAGAAGTCGCCACCGCGCGCCACCTCCTCGCCGTCGGCCGCGAGCGCATCGCCGCTCTGCGCTCCGGCAAAGCCCCGTGGCTCGACGCCACCGGCCTCGTCGTCCGCGGCTACCGCTCCAAACTCGACGATTCCGTCCAGCCCTACGGCCTTGTCGTCCCCGCCGGCTGGCAACGCACCGCGTCCGGCCGCCTCCAGGTCTGGCTCCTCGGCCGCGGCGAGAAACGTACCGAACTCGCCTTCCTCGCCGAGCGCGAAGCCAAGGCCCCCGAGATCGTTCCCGCCCACACCCTCGTCCTCATCCCCTACGGCCGCTTCTGCAACGCCACGAAGTTCGCCGGCGAAGTCGACGTCTTCGAGGCCATGGACGCCGTGCGGCGCGAACACGCCATCGATCCCCTCCGCACCTCCGTCGCCGGTTTTTCCATGGGCGGCGCGAGCACCTGGCACCTCGCCACCCACCACCCCGGCCTCTGGAGTTCCGCCTCCCCCGGCGCCGGCTTCGCCGAGGTCGCCAACTACCAGCGCGCCTACCTCGCCAAAGAACCGCCCACCGCGTGGGAGCAGAAACTCTGGAACTGGTATAGCGCCACCCCCTACGCCGGGAACCTCTTCAACGTTCCCACGATCGCCTACAGCGGCGAACTCGACCCGCAAAAAGCCTCCGCCGATCTCATGGAGCAGGCCATGGCCGCCGAGGGCCTGAAACTCGAACGCCTCATCGGCCCCAAGACCGAACACAAATACGAGCCCGCGACGAAAAAAGAACTCATCGCCCGCCTCGAAAAACTCGCCGACATCGGCCGCGACGACGCTCCTCGCGAAATTCGCTTCAGCACCTACACGCTGCGCTACCCCGCTGCCGCTTGGGTGCGGGTCGCCGGCCTGGCCCACCACTGGGAACGCGCCGACCTCACCGCCCGGCACACCGGCGACGGCACCGCCACCGTCACCACCCAAAACGTCACGGCCCTCAGCATCACACTCCCCCGCCTCCGCACCGTCACGCTCGATGGCCAGACACTCGCTGTTCCCGCTTCGTCTCCTTCGCCCCTTCCGTCCCATTTCTCCCGGGATATCGCCGGGCAGTGGTCGCTGCGTGCCTCAGCCGACACGACGGTCCGGAAAAAGCCCGGACTCACCGGCCCCATCGACGATGCCTTCATGGAGCCCTTCGTCTTCGTCCGCCCCACCGGCCAACCGCTCAACGCCCGCCTCGGCACCTGGACCAACGGCGAACTCGCCCACGCCACCAAGCTGTGGCGCGACCTCTTCCGCGGCGACGCGCCCGTGAAAGACGACACCGCGCTCACCGACGCCGACCTCGCCTCGAAAAACCTCATCCTTTGGGGCGACCCCACGTCCAACCGCGTCCTCGCGCGCCTTCTCGCCACCGGCAAACTCCCGCTCACGTGGAACGGCCAAGCTCTCACCTTCCGCGGCCAAACCTACGACGCCGCCCACCACGCCCCGATCCTCATCTTCCCCAATCCCCTTAACCCCGCGCACTACGTCGTGCTCAACAGCGGCATTGATTTCCGCGAACACGCCTACGGTTCCAATTCGCTGCAACTCCCCAAGCTCCCCGACTACGCGATCATCGACCTCCGCGAAGCCCCCGGCCCGCGCTGGCCCGGCAAAATCGCCACCGCCGGGTTCTTCGACGAGTCTTGGAAATGAAAGTAGGGCAAGGTCTCCCACCTGCCCTCCGGCGCCCCCCTTCCCCAAACACACTCCGATTTTTCTTCCGGGTCCTCCGTGTGTTCCGTGGGCACCTCCTCTTCTCCCATGCTCGACCTCACCCTCACCCCCGCCACCGACCCCACGTCCGTCTACCGCTACCGCGATGGCCTCTACGCGGCCGATCTCCTCACCGCCGCGATCACCGAGTTCGATCTCTTCACCTGGCTCGCCGCGCACCCGTCCGACCTCGCCACGATCTGCCGCCACTTCGGTACCGCCGCGCGCCCCACCGACGTGATGCTCACCCTCTTCACCGCGAACCACTTCATCACCCCTTCCCCTTCCCTCTCTTCCGCGCATCCCCTCTTCCACGTCACCGACCTCGCCCGCGAGCACCTCGTTAGCACCTCACCCTTTTTCCTCGGCCCCTATTACGCGTCGACGAAAGAGCGTCCGGTCGTGAAGGATTTCATCACGATCCTCCGCACCGACAAGCCCGCCAATTGGGCCAGCTACAAAAACGAAAAAACCTGGACCGAGGCGATGCTCACCGACGAGTTCGCCACCACGTTCACCGCCGCGATGGATTGCCGCGGTTTTACGCTCGGCCCCGCGCTCGCGAAGAAAATTCCCGCCGCCGGCCGCACGCGCCTCCTCGATATTGCCGGCGGCTCCGGCATCTACGCCTGCACCATCGCCGCCCACCATCCACACCTCACCGCCACCGTCTTCGAACGCCCGCCCGTCGACCGCATCGCCCGCCGCATGATTGAAAAACGCGGCTACACCGCCCGCGTCGCTGTTGTCGCCGGCGACATGTTCACCGACCCGCTCCCGCGCGACCACGACATCCACCTTTTTTCCAATGTCCTCCACGATTGGGACGTCGCCAAGGTCCGCCCCCTCCTCGCCGCCAGCTTCGCCGCGCTCCCGCCCGGCGGCCTCCTCGTGATCCACGACGCGCACCTGAATGCCGCCAAGACCGGCCCGCTCCCCGTTGCCGCCTACTCCGCGATTTTGATGAGCGTGACCGAGGGCAAATGCTACGCGACCTCCGAGCTGGAAACCCTCCTCACCGATGCCGGCTTCCGGGACTTCGCCTTCGCCGAAACTATCGCCGATCGCAGCGTGATGACCGCCCTCAAACCCTAGCACTCACTCCAATTTTTTCTCTTTTTTCCGCGCGGTCGCTGAACTCCCGCCCCGGGGTCCATTGTCTTCCGTGCATCACTTAACGACCTAAGCAGGTTCGCCCTCGTCCGCCCGCGTTCCGCCCGTGTAGGCTCAAGCCATGATTCGTCTCCTCCCCGCGCGCCTGCTCCGCCTCGCCGCTGCCCCCCTCGCGCTTCTCTCCGCGACCCTCTCCGCCGCCGAGCGCCTCACCCTCAATTTCAACCCCGACTGGCGGTTTCTCAAAGACGATCCCGCCGGGGCCCACGCTCCCGGCTTCGACGATAAGACCTGGACCATCGTCTCGACCCCGCACACCTACAACGACACCGACACCTTCGACAACTGGTCCACGCCCGGACACCGCGGTGAACAGATCCAGTGGTCCGGCCGCACTTGGTACCGGAAAACCTTCACCGCCCCCGCCGCCTGGTCCGGCAAAAAAATCTTCATCGAGTTCGAGGCCGCCCGCCAGGTCGCCGAAATCTACCTCAACGGCACGCTCCTCGGTATCGCCAAAACCGGCTTCACGCCTTTCGGCTTCGACCTCACCCCGCACCTGAAGATCGGCGCCCCCAACGTGCTCGCCGTGATGACCGACAACCGCTTCATGCGCGACCCGCTCGATCCCGCCACCGCCGCCGAGATCGCCAAGCTGAACGGCACCGGCTCCACCGCGCCCGCCCTCAGCTCCGTCGCCAACCCCAACCTCGCGAAGCTCCACGCCGAGATCAATCAGGGCATCCCCGAGAAACTCGAAGATCTCCAAGCCGACCAGATCCCGTGGAACAACCCGCACTGGCATCCCGCGCACGGCGGTCTCTACCGCAACGTCCGCCTGATCATCACCGACCCGCTCCACATTTCGCTGCCGCTCTTCTCGTTCCTCGAAACCGCCGGACCCTACGTCTACGCGACCGAGATTTCATCCGCGTCCGCCAAGATCGGCGTCGAGGTCCCCGTCCAAAACCGCCGCGCCTCCGCGGAAGAAACCGAGCTCCACGTCGCAATGTTCGATGCCGACGGCAAGTCCGTCGTCACGCTGAAAACCACCCAAGCCGTCGCCGCCGGCGCGAGCACGGTGTTCACCCTCGCCGCCGTCATCCCCGCACCCCGCCTCTGGGAGCCCGCCTACCCGCATCTCTACCGCGTCGTCTGCACCCTGCACGTGGGCCCCGAAACGGTCGACACCACCGAAATCCCCCTCGGTATCCGCGCCGTGCGCTGGGATGTCGCGCAAGGCTTCTTCATCAACGGACAACACCTCAAACTTCACGGCTGGGGCCAGAAATCCACCAACGAGTGGCCCGGCCTCGGCGCCGCCCTCCCCGACTGGCTCCAGTTTCAGACGATGGAGCTGATGAAAAACGCCGGCGGCAATTTCGTCCGCTGGGGCCACACCGCCGGCAGTCCCGCCCAAATCGCCGCCGGCGACCGTCTCGGCCTCATCGCCGACCAACCCGGCGTCGACGGCGAGGCCGACACCGTGCGCGCCGCGTGGCAGCTCCGCACGATCGCGTTTCGCGACGTCATCATCTATTTCCGCAACAATCCCTCGATTCTCGCGTGGGAAGGCGGCAACCAAAAGGCCACCCGCGCCCATGCGCTGGAAATGCGCGGCCTCATGGACCGCTACGATCCCCACGGCGGCCGCGCCTACACCCATCGCCGCGCCGACCAGATCACGGCGGAATTCATGGACATCGGCATCGGCACCGAGGGCGGGCGCGAGATCGCCAAACTGCCCGTCTTCGAGGGCGAGTATAACCGCGAGGAAGCCCCGCGCCGCGTCTGGGACCACGCCTCGCCGCCCTCCTTCGGCTACCCGGAGGCCAAGGGCCAGACCTACCAGCTCACCTCCGAGCAATTCGCCGCGAACCAGGTAAACCACTATATTAAGAAACTCGGGCCCGCCGAACACAGCGGCGGCGCCAACTGGATCTTCTCCGACTCCACCAGCGGCGGCCGCGTCGCCGTCGAGGTCGCCCGTGCGAGCGGCGAGGTCGATGCCGTGCGCCTCCCGAAAGAAGCCTACTGGGTCTGCGCCGCCCTGTGGCGCGACGATCCGCAAGTCCACGTGATCGGCCACTGGACCTATCCCGCCGGCACCAAGAAAACTCTCTACGTCGCGTCGAACGCCGAATCCGTCGAGCTCTTCCTCAACGGCCAATCCCTCGGCCTCGGCAAAGTATCCGACAAATACCTCTTCACCTTCGCCGACGTCGCCTACGCACCCGGCGAAATCAAAGCCGTCGCCCGCACCGCCGGAAAGATCGTAGCCACCCAAACGAAGCGCACGGCCGGCGCACCCGTCGCGCTGAAGCTCACCGCGATCACCGCGCCCGGCGGACTCCGTGCGGATGGCGCCGATGTCGCGCTAATCGACGTCGAAATCGTCGATGCCGCCGGCCACCGTTGCCCCACCGCCCAACAACGCGCCGATTTCGAAACCACGGGGCCCGCCATCTGGCGCGGCGGCTACAACAGCGGAAAAATCAATTCCATCAACCACCCCTACCTCGACCTCGAAGCCGGCATCAACCGCGTCGCCGTGCGCGCCACCCGGACCGCGGGTCCCATCACCGTCCGTGTCACCAGCGAAGGCCTCAAATCCGCGAGCATCACCCTCACTTCACTCCCGTTCGCCGCCGACCACGGCCTCACCCCAACCGCTCCCGTGTTCCAGACCGTGGCGCTGCCGAAGAGCGCACCCGCGCGATCCTTCGACGCTTCGTTTGCCGCCGCCCTCAAACCTGCCGCCCCCGCCAAGGCGGCCGCGCTCCTCGGCACGTTCATCAAAACCTTCCACTACACCGGCCCGAGCGCCTCCATTGTGCACATCGAATCCGGCGCCCAAAACGGCAAGAAAATTTATGTCGACCGCGATTACACTTTCACCGACCTCCCTTCCGCACTCACTGGAGCCGACTGGGTGCAGATCGCCGACGACGATCAACGCTATAGCGCCGTCGACCTGATCGAACTCGCCGTCACCGGCGGCCCCGTCGTCTCCGTCGCCCACGACGACCGCGCCCCGCTCCCCCCGTGGCTCACGAAGCAATTCAAACCCTCCGCGCTCACCGTCACGGTCAACGGCACGCCGATGAAGATTTTCCAGCGCACGATGACCAACGACGGTAGCCTCACCTTCGGCTCCAACACCGAGGGCGCGCCCGTGCGCGCGAATCACTACGTCGTTTTCGTGAACGCCCCAACACCGTAGACCCGGACGGTCGCCGGGCGCCCGCTCAGCGGGCGGGCCTACCACCGCCCGCCTATTCCCGCCGCGACGCCGCCTGGCGCAACCGCTCGGCTTCGTCGAGGTGGTCGGCCGCTTCCAAATTCTTCCCTAACGAGCGGAGAATTTGTCCGAGATTATTGTGCGCCTCGCCGAACCCGGGCCGCAGGCGGATGGCCTCCTTCAACTCCACCACCGCTTCCGGCAGTTTGCCCAACGTGCCGAGCGCGACCCCGATATTCCCGCGCAGATCCGCGTCGTTGGGCGCGAGACGCAGGGCGGCCTGAAAACACGTGAGCGCCTCGTCCCAACGTCCCGCCTGTGCCAGGGCATTGCCGAGCACCGCGTGCGAAGCGGGCTGCGCGGGCTCGAGGCGGGCGATTTGCTCGAATTGCCCGATCGCCTCCGGCAGCCGGCCGGCGCGGGCCAGCGCGGCGCCGAGATCGCGGCGATACTTAACGGTGTCGGGCTTCAGGCGTATCGCTTCCTCGAAGCTCGCGATGGCCTCCGGCAGGCGGCCCTTCAGCCCAAGTTCGCACCCGAGGTTGTCATGCGCCTCGGCGTGGGTGGGTTTAAATTTCACCGCCTGGGCGTAGTGCGTGATCGCCTCGTCGCCGCGACCGACCCGGCTGAGGGCGTTGCCGAGGTTGTTGTGCGCATCACCGAAGCCGGACCGGTGTTGCAGCGCCCGCTCGAGAAACGGAATCGCTTCGGCCGAACGTTCCAGTAAAACGAACGAGCAGCCGAGATCGTTGAGCACGGGCGCATCCTGCGGCCGGAGTTGCAGGGCGCGGCGAAACGCAAGGATCGCCTCAGGGTGGCGGCCTTTTTCTGCCAAGGTCGCCCCGAGATTGGCCCACGCCATGAAGGCTTCGGGATTTCGCGCGAGCGTCGTGCGCCACAGCGCTTCCTTGTTCAAATACTGCCCGGTCTCCCGCCAAGTCATCACGCCAACCGCGCTCAACACCACCACCGGCACGATTCCGCGCAGAGGGTAGGCCCGGCCGCCGGCCGGCCAAAAGCGCTCGACCAAGACCGTCAATCCCGCCCCGGCCAACGTCAGCGGCCCCATGCTCGCGAGGTATTGAAAATGATCCCCGACGAAGGAATACCGGAAAAAATACACGCTGAAGAAGCCGAGCACAGGAAACAGCAGCGCCCCAAAAAAGACCGCCGCCGCGAAGACCGGCCGCAGGGCGCCGTCTCGCCGCCACCAGAGTAGCGCCAACACCCCGAGCACGGCGGCGAGCGGCGCAAAGGCGAGCGGGCTCGCCGCGTCGATCGACCAACGCGGATAGATAAACATCAGCTCGGCCGGCCAGACGAGTTTGCCGAGGTAGAACCAGACGACGTGGCCCGCGAGGGCGAAGCGCTCAGGCCAGCTTTGCGCCCACTCGGCCCCCTCGGCGCCCGAGTGCACGCGTTGCTCCCAGATGGTCCATCCCGCCGCAATCGCCGACAGCGCGAAGAACGGCACCAGAGGCCAAAGATCCCGCCACGTGAGGCGGCGCTGCTGCCACCACCCGCCGAGCGCGAGCACGACCGGGAGCATCACCGTCGAGGGTTTGCTCAAAATCGCGAGGAGGGCGAAGAGGAGGGCCAAGCCGTAGAAGCGCCGCCGGTCTGGAATAGGGCGGGTCTCCGACCCGCCCTTCGAACTTGGCGCAGCGGGCGAGGGCGGGGCAGAAACCCGCCCTACCCCGATCCACTTCAGCCAACATCCGATCGCCAGTAGGAAAAATACCGCCGACTGCGTGTTCTTCAGCTCGCAGATCCACGCCACCGACTCGACCTGCACCGGATGCAGCGCCCACAGCGCCGCGCCGAGCCACGCTCCGGGTACGCGCAGTTGGCGCAGCACCCGCCAGAGCAAGATCGTGGCAAACGCATGACACGCGAGCGTCACGAGGCGATAGCCCAGCGGATCGAGGCCCCACAGCGCGTGCTGCACCCAGAAATTCGTCAGTACGAGCGGAAAATAATTCGCCCGCGCCGTTGTCCAGATCTCCGTCAACCCGAGCGGACCGATAATCGTCGGATTCGCGGTGATGTGCAGATCGTCGTCCCACAAGAAATCACCGCGCAGAGAAACCCAGTAGGCGGCGACGAGCGCGATCACCAGCACGGCGCCGAGCGCGAAACCACATCGCGGATCGGGGCGGGAGTTCGAGGGTTCAGGCAGGGCAGGACGCATGCGGTTCGAAACGGAGCGCACCGGGAAAGCGCGTTGAGGTCAACGCGCTCCACCTCGAAGAAATGGACGCGTCCTAAAACCGCCCGGCGACGCCGAAGACCCAGCTGGCGCCGGATTCTTCCATTTGTCGGCGCACCGGGAAAGCGCGTTGAGGTCAACGCGCTCCACCTCGAAGAAATGGGCGCGTCCTAAAACCGCCCGGCGACGCCGAAGACCCAGCTGGCGCCGTATTCTTCCATTTGTCGGACGGCCGCTTGCTGCCCTTCGCGGTAGCCGGCGGGTGTCGTCATCCAGATATCGGGTTTTCCGGTGAAATTGCGCGCCTGCACGTAGAGCCGATAGCGCGAACTGAAGGCCCAGCCGAGCGAGAGGTCGAACTGCGTGAGTTCGCGGCGGTAAAGCCCGTAAGCACCATCGGGCCGGGCCGCGATCCAGACCATGCCGACGTTGCTGCTGAATTTCCGGTAGGAATAGCTGAGCCTCGAGGAGAGGCGGTGCGGGGCCAGTCCGTTGCGCCGGACCGTCAGGTAGGAGCGAGTGTAGGAAACATTAAAGCTCGTTCCGTTGAGCGGCTTGGGGAGAAAGCCCAACTTTTGCGAGTAGGCGGCGGAGAGACTGCGGTTGCGGCGGGTACGGTCACCGTTGCGGGTGGAGCGGAAGATGTAGTCTTTGAAATCCGGGTCGGTCACCCCGAACTCCTCCGCCGTGTAATCGAAGGTCTCGCGGAGATTCTCCGTCCACACCTCCGTACCGGTGAGGGTCGCCTGACCGGGGGACCGGCCGCCAAAGTAGTAGGCAAAGCGGGCGTCGTAGCGGTCGATTTTCTCGGGCAGGAGCCCGGGATTCGGCGCGTCCACGCGGTTCACGGTGCCGGCAGCATCTTCGACGATATTCCAAACCCCGGTCAGATTGTCGATGGGGGGACGGCCAATCGCCTTGGTGAAACCCGTCTGGAAATCGAAATTAGCCAGAATGTTGTATTTCAAATTTACCGACGGGAAGAGGTTGGTGTACGTGGAATGACGCTGCACGCGGGGGAGACTTTGATACTGATACCGCACGCCGTTAAAGGTGGTGGCACTGCCGGAGGTGTTGACCGGGTAACCAGCCGCCACGATTTCGTCCCGCGTGCGCGGGTCCCACTCCGTGGATTCGATCTGGGTGCGCTCCCAGCGGAGGCCGGCGACCGCGGTGAGTTTGTTGGTGAACCGGGTCTGCAACTGACCGTAACCGGCGGTGACGGTCTGGCGCACATTGCGCGTGCCGATGATCGTGGTTGTAAGATTGGCCGGGGTGCCAGCATTCGCGAAGAGCGCGGGTTGCTCGTGGAAGAGCGCCGAGATCTGATTGGGGTTCGGCCGCGCGAGGGTGGTCGGAACGCCGGCTTGATTCAACAGGGTGAGGGCGTTGGAGGCGCCCATGTCGAAGGGCTGAACGGCGACGAAACCGAGGTTGGCCCAGTTACCGCTGGCGGTGACGCTGGGGGTGCCGTTGACATCGCGCGTGACCACGTCGCCACCGGGGCCGATGTAACGCCAGACGGACATCGCGTCGTTCGTGCGGTTGTTCCGGGTTTCCTCGGTCCACTTGCTGCCGAAGGACACGACGGTGGGGAAGCGGGAAAGGAAGGCGGGCGTCCAGCGGGCGTTGACCTGACCGGACCAGATGTCGGTGATCCACGTGCGATCAATGTTGGTCAGCGGGGTGCCGCCGGTCCAATTGGCGAGATTGGACGGATCGATGCCAGAGGTCTGGCGGATGGTCCATTCGTAGGATTCGGCGCTGGGCCGGGTGGCCGACCAGCCGGAGGCGAGCGTGGTGGTGCCGCCGGAGGAGAAGCCGCGCTCCAGCGCATCGTAATTATTGACCGAGCGCGAATTCGAGGCGGCGCCGTCCACGGTCAGGTTCGCATACTTGTATTCAAACTTCTGGGCGAACGTGCGGGTATAGGTGAGTTTGTCTCCGGGGCCGTTGGCATAGTTGATCACGGGGACGGTGTTGGCGGTCGCGCGCGTCGCGGTAATGCTGGTCAGGCCGTTGCCGACGAGACTGGGGCGACCGTTGTTGACGTTCGCGTTGTCGTTGGCGCCGACAAACGTGGTCGTGCGATTCCAGAATTCGGAGTCGGCATAGGTGTAGATGCCGGTGAGCGAGAGGGCGAGGCGCGGCGTGACTTTCCAGTCGGCGGTGAGGGTCGCAGCTTCTTTCACGACGGTGAGAGGACCGTCTTTGAAGGCGATCTGGCGCACGACCTGAGGCCGGGGATCGGCGGCCGTGGCGGCGTTGCTGTAGGTGTTGGTCATAAGGCGCTGCTCGGCATAGGAGCTGGCCTTGCTCGCACTGGCCAAAAGGCCGAAGCGGTTGTTAAAAAACGACTCGGCGTAATCGAGCGAGTAGTTGGGCTTCGCCTTCGATTCCTTGCCCTCGCGGTTGCCCCAAGTGCGGCTAGCGGTGAATTCCTCATCGTTGAAGTTGACGCCGAAGTTGTAGGAAATAGCGCGGCCTTTGCGCTCGAAGGCGCGCTTCGTCTTCATGTTGATCGAGCCGCCCGGAGTGTCGGCATCGGAGGCGGCCGTGCGGGTGAAGTTCACCTCGATGGAATCAATGGCATTGATGGAAAAACCTTCGAAACTGGTGGCGCGGGAGGCGTCGCCGCCACCGCGGTTCGCATCCGCGCTGGCGGTGCGAATACCGTCGAACGAGACACCGACGTATTGGGACTCCATGCCGCCGAGCGTGGGGCCGCGGGCCTGGGACTCGACGTAGTCGATGTCGACGCCCGGCAGATATTTGAGGAATTCGCCGACATTGCCGTCGGTCACGTCGCCAAAGATGTCGGCGGAAACGGAGTTGCCGATGTTCATGCTGCGGCGCTGTTCCATGATCGCCTTCGAGTTGCCCTCGCGCTCGGAGTCGACGGTGAAGGCCTGCATCTGCACGACGCCGTTTTTCGTGGTCGGCGGAGCGCTGTCCGTACTGACGAGGTTGATCTCGCGCACGGCGGGCTGGCCGGCGGTAACGGTGACGGTTTCCTTGACGGTGTTGTAGCCGGAGAAGGTGACCGCGATGTTGGCCGGGCCGACGGGGACGTTGTTCAATTGAAACGTGCCGTCGGTCTCGGTGTAGGCGATCTGCTTGCTGCCTTCGAGGCGGACCTCGGCGTTGGCCACATAGCCCTTGGTGGCGGGATTGTAGACGCGGCCTTGCACGGAGCCCGTGCTAAGAGCCTGAGCGTGGACAAAAAGCGCGGCGACGAGCCAGCAAGCGACGAGCGCGGTAAATCTCTGCCAGTGCAGCGGCGGATGGAAAGGAGGTGTAGTCATGGGTCGGTGGGTTGGGCCGGGAGACTCCGCGCCGGCATCGGGCGAAGCCAGTCGAATGTGGGCTGGGAACGACGGGGCGAGAATACGAGGGGTCGACAAACTCGGCGGAGGAAACCTCGAATTCACGAAGTGGGCGTCGTTGCCGCGCCCACCGCAAGCACTTTGACCACCGCCGCCTCGCGCCGCAAAAAAGCGCCGGCCCGAAGGCCGGCGCTGGACGTGCGCGGGCAGGTGGCGCAACCCTCAGAACTGGCCGCGCAGACCGAAGACCCAGTTCGCCCCGTATTCCTGCATCTGCCGTAGGTAGCGGTTGTCGCCTTCGGCGTAACCGGTCGGCGACTCATACCACAGCACCGGCATGCCGGTGAGATTACGGATTTGCAGATAGGTGGTGAGACGGCGGGTAAGTTTCCAATTCAGCGAAACGTCGAACTGAGTGATCTCGCCCACCGTGCGTCCGTAGGTGCCGCCATCCGGAAGTTCCGGGCGCCAGACCATGCCGATGGAGCTGCTAAACTTCTTATAGGCGTAACCGAGGCGCGAGGAGACGCGGTGCGGCGCGAGACCGCCGCGGCGGGCGTTCGCATAGGTGCGGGTGTAAGCGAGATTATAGCTGATGCCTCGGAGCATTTCGTGCGGCAAAAATCCGAGCGTCTGGTTGTACGACAGTTCCATGTTCCGGAATTTCCGGACCTGGGAGTTGTTGCGGGTCGCCCGGAAGATGTAGCCCGCAAAATCGGGATCCTCGACACCGAACTCATCGGCGGAGTAGTCGAACGTTTCGCGCAAATTGGTGATTTCATTTTGGGACAAATCCAAGCTGAGCTGGCCGGGGGAACGCCCGCTGAAATAATACGCAAGCCGCGCCTGATACTTCGTGGTCTTCTCGGGCTGCAGCTCGGGATTCGGGGCGGAGACGCGGGAGTTGACCTCGTCGACGACCCAGAGGCCGGTGAGATTATCGATCGGCGGTCGGGAGATACCTTGGTTGAAGCCGGCGTGAAATTCGAAATTCCGGAGAATATTATATTTGGCCGAGACGGACGGGAACAGATTGCGATATTGCGACGTGCGCGTGACCCGTGGCTGGCTTTCAAACTGGTGGCGGAGGCCCGCCAAGGTCGTCGCGCGACCGCCGTTCGTGCCGGGCGCGTAAACCGGATACCCGGCCGCGAGCACTTGGGCCCGGAGCAGGGGGTCCCATTCGCGGACATCGTTTTGCGTGTCTTCGAGACGCGCGCCAAAACGGAGCTGCAGTTGGGAGGTGGGGCGAGCGTCAAATTGCGCATAGCCGGACTTGATCGTCTGGCGGAAAAGACGCGGCGCGGCGTAGAGATCGGTGTAGTAGTTCTCCGGCGTGGCCGTATTGATGAAATTCTCGGGCTGCGCCCGGAAGAGATCGGCCACCGCGTACCGGTTCACCCGCGGCGGCATGCCTGGGACGCCGTTCACGTTGTACACCGTCAACGCGTTCGTGGTGCCGAGATCAAACGCGTGGGGCGAGATGAACTGAGGGCCGACATTCGCCCAATTGCCCGTCGTGGCGTTTTCGAACGCCCCCGTGGTCGCATTCTTCCGGATCGTGTTACCGTTGGGCCCAGTGTAGGACCAGACCTCGATATTGCCGTATCCGCGGTGGTCGCGATTTTCCTCGTTCCACTTGGCGCCCACCTTCAACGAAACGGGGAATTTCCGAATCGGCACGACCCACTTGGCGTTCAGCTGACCGGTCCAAATTTCGGTCGCCCAAATATTGCTGCTGCTGTTGGCGCGGGTGCCGCCGTCGCGGGCGCCCGTGTTGGTGAAACTGCGGAGATCATACCAGTCAGGACCGGAAGTTTGCCGGATAGTCCATTCCCAAGATTCGGCGTGGGGGCGAGTGGCCGTAAACCCACTGGCAACACTGCCGCCTTCCGAGCTGGAGAATCCGCGCTCCAAGGCTTCGTAATTGTTCAGCGAGCGGGAATAACCGGCGGCACCATCGATGACCCACGTGGGGAGCTTGTATTCGAAGCGGGGAGAAAACGTGCGGGTGTAAGTCAGCTTCGATGCGGACCCGCCGCCATTGTTGAGGGTGGCGGCATTGGCCGTGCCCTCGCGGCGAGCGACAATCGTGTTCAGGCCGTCCCCGCCCACCGAATTGCGGCCGTTGTTGACGTTGGCATTGTCGTTCGCGGCGACGAACGTGAAGTTGCGGTTCCAAAATTCACCTTCGGTGTAGGTGTAGATGGCGTTGAGCGACAAGACCAGGTTGCGGGTCGCCTTATAGTCGGCGGTCAGCAGCAGGGAGTCTTTCAAAATAAACTTCGGGCCATCCTTGAAATCGATCTGCCGGGCGACGAGCGGCCGGGAGTCGGACGCATTCGGAGAGCGGTTGTAACCGACGTTCATCAGGTATTGCTCGGTGTAGGAGGAGGCGTGGCTGGTGCTGACCAAGATGCCGAGCCGCTGGTTCATAAACGACTCAGCGTAGTTGAACTCATAGTTGTGCTTGGCCTTATGCTCCATCTTGTCAGTCGGCCCCATGGTCTTCCCAAGGGTGAATTCCTCGTCGTTGAAATTCATACTGGTGTTGAATCCGTAAGAGCGGCCTTTGCGGTCAAAGGCGCGCTTGGTCTTCATATTGATCGTCCCAGCCGGAGAATCGGCGTCGGACTCGGGGCTCGTGGTCCGGCTAACCTCGATGGACTCGATGGCCGTGATCGAAAACCCCTCGAAGCTCGTCGCGCGCGACGCATCGCCGCCCCCGCGATTGGCGTCGGCGCTGGCGGTGCGGATACCGTCGAAGGAGACGCCGACGTATTGGGAATCCATCCCGCCGAGGCGCGGGCCGCGGGCTTCGGACTCGACATAATCGAGATCGACCCCGGGCAGATACTTGAGGAACTCACCGACATTGCCGTCGGTGACATCGCCGAAAATGTCGGACGAGACCGACGTGGAAATGTTCATGTTACGCCGTTGGTCCATGATCGCCTTGGAATTACCTTCGCGCTCGGACGACACGTTGAAAGCCGCCAGCTGCAAAACTTCACCGTTTTTGGCGACACCCGCGGCCGGCGCGGCGGAAGCGCTGATCAGGTTGATCTCGCGGACCGCGGGCTGACCAGCGGTGACGGTCAACGATTCTTTAACGGTGTTGTAGCCGGTGTAGGTGACGGTAATCGCCGCGCTGCCGGCGGCGACACCCACGAACTGGAACGAGCCGTCATTTTCCGAGTACGTCACCTGGTTGGTGCCGTCGAGGCGGATCTCGGCGTTGCGCACGTATTCACGGCTGGCCGGGTTGAAAATGCGCCCTTGGATCGAGCCGGTGGGCTGCGCTTGGGCCGCTAGGGCGCCCGCCAGCCAGCAGCAGGCGAACGCGAGAAATCTCTGCCAGTGCAGAAGAGGGATTGGGGAGGGGAGGGTCATGGGATTAAAAGGGCCATCCACGGGTTCATCCCGCCGCCGTGCGGCGACAGAGCGAAAAGGGGGCGGCGGGATCACGGACGGCGGACAACCGCGGATTGGGGACCCGGCGGAAACCATCGGTTGCAGCCGACGGTTTCCGACCGAAAAGAAAGTCGCGCTGCACTGCAAGTGCTTTGACGACGCTGCGGCCATCCCGGGCGCAATTCACCTTACGGCCATCCATCGCCCGCGGCGGGCGGGCCCTCCGCGGGCGCCGGATGGCCGATCGCCGCGTGAGTGGCCGAGCCCGACCGCGGAGCGCACGCTCGGGACCGGGCGCCCGGCGCCCTCCCCGGCCTCACGCTGCGCTCAAAACGTCCCCTTCACCCCGAAATTCCAGTTGGCTCCGTATTCCTGATACTGGCGGAGGATGCGCTGGCGCCGCTCAGCCACGCCGGTCGGCGTGTCGAACCAGCGGAGTGGCTCTCCGGTAATATTGCGGCCCTGCACGTAGAGCGTCGCGCGGCGCGTGAGTTTCCAGTTGAGCGACGTGTCGAACTGCAAAACGGCTTCGCGGAAACGGCCATAGACTCCGTCGGGCCGCTCGTCCGTGAAGACGCCACCGAACGAGCCGTTGAACTTTTTGTAAGCGTAGCCGAGGCGGCCCGAGAGGCGGTGCGGCGCCATGCCATTGCGGCGCTGACTGGCGTAGGTGCGCGAGTAGGAGAGATTCACACTCGTGCCGCGGAAAAGCTCGGGGAGGAATCCGAGGGTCTGGTTGTAAGAGAGCTCGAGGTTGCGGAAGCGCCGGGTCTCGACGCTGTTTCGCGTGGTGCGAAACGTATAAGTCTGGAGATCGGGATCCTCTTCGCCGAATTCGGACGCCGTATAGTCGAAAGTCTCGCGCAAGTTGCGAATGTCGTTCTGCGAAACCTGCAACGTGAGCTGGCCGGGCGCGCGGTTGCCAAAATAATAGGCGAGCCGGGCCTGATAGTTCTTCGAGTGTTCGGGCTCGAGATCGGCGTTGGGGGCCTCCACGCGCTGCGCGTCCTCCAGGATATTGTAAATCCCCGTCAGCGAATCGACCGGCGGACGGGAGATCGCTTGGTTGTAGCCGCCCTGAAATTCGAAACTCGACGTAAATCGATACTTGAGCAGCGCGGAGGGAAACAGATTCGAATAATCGCTGGTGCGGACGGCGCGGGGCTGGCTGAAATACTGGTATTCCAGGCCGGGAATGGTCGTCGCACGACCGGCGGCCGTGATGGGAAACCCGGCGGCGAGCACCTCCCGGCGCAGGCGCGGGTCGTATTCCACGAAGCGGTTTTTTGTCTGCTCCAGGCGCACGCCGCCCCGCAGCGTCAGGCGGGAGACCGGGCTCACATCGAGCTGCGTGTAACCGGCGGTAACGGTCTGGCGGAAATTCCGGCGGTTGCCGATGAACGCGGTATAGTAGTTGTCGACGGTGGCGACGCGCACGAAGTCCTGCGGTTGCGATTGGAAGAGTTCCCCAATGCGCTTCCGATCGGCCCGCGGCAAATTGCCGGTAATCCCCGCGCTGTTGGTGAACGTGAGCGCATTCGTGGTGCCGGTCTCAAAAGGATGCACGGCCACGTAGCCGAGATTGGCCCAGTTGCCATTGGCCGTGACAGCGGGAATGCCGGTCGCGGCATTGATGCCCGTAAACGTGTCGCCGCCCGCCCCGATGTAGCGCCACAGTTCCCAGGGCGCGTAGTTGTTGTTCTTGCGGTTTTCCTCGGTCCACTTGCCGCCAAACTTGAGCACGGCAGGGAAACGACGGAGGAGCTGGAAGTTCCACTTGGCATTGGCGGAGGCGAGGTAAATCTCCGTGATCCAACGGCTGTCGGCGCTCTGCACCCGGGTGCCGCCCGTCCAGTTCGCCAGATTGAACGGATCCGGGCCCGAGGTCTGGCGGATGGTCCACTCGTGCGAATCGGCCCGCGGCCGCGTCGCCGTCCAGTCGACGGGAATCGAGAGTGTCTCGGCCTGGGAAAATCCGCGTTCGAGGGAGACGTAGCTGTTGACCGCGCGCGAGTAGTTGAAGCCGCCGTCGAAGAGCACGGAGTCGAGCTTGTATTCGAATTTGGGCGAGACGGTGCGCGTGTAGTTCTCCAGCGCGGCGGTGCCGCCACCGTTGTTGATCGCCGGGACCGTGTTTTGCGCGGTGCGCCGGGTGGAAAGGCTGAGCACGCCGTCGCCGCCGATCGTGGAGCGGCCGTTGTTGACGTTGGCATTGGAGTTGGCCGCGACGAAGGTGAAATTACGGTTCCAAAATTCCCCCTCGACATAGGTGTAGACCGCGCTGAGCGAGAGCACGAGCCGGCGCGTCGCCTTGAAATCGGCGGAGAGTGAAAACGCGTCCTTCGCGATCATTTTCGGGCCGTCCTTGAAATCGAGCTGCCGGATGACGAGCGGCCGATTGTCCTTCACGGTGGCGGTGTTCACCGTCGTGCGGTTGTAGTCCTGCGTAAACGAATACTGCTCGGTGTAAGAATTGGCGCGGCTGGCCGTGAGCATGAGCCCGAGGCGCTGGTTGAGAAACGACTCCGAGTATTCGAGCTGCGCATTCGGCCGCCATTTGTAGCGCAAGCGCTCGGCGGGGCCGAGGGTCTTGCGGAGCGTAAATTCCTCGGCATTGAAGTTGAGGCTGAAGTTGTAGCCGACGGTGCGGCCCCGGCGATCAAAGGCGCGGCGCGTGCGCATATTGATCGTGCCGGACGGCGAGTCGGCGTCGGACTCCGCACTCGTCGTGCGGCTGATCTCAATCGATTCGATGCCGGTAATAAGAATGCTCTCAAAGCTGGTGGCCCGGGAAGCTTCCCCGCCGCCGCGATTGGAATCGGCGCTGGCGGTGCGCATGCCGTCCACCGTGACACCGACATACTGACCGTCCATGCCCCCGAGGCGCGGGCCGCGGGCTTCGGACTCGACGTAGTCGACGTCGACGCCGGGGAGGTATTTCAAAAATTCGCCCATGTTGCCGTCGGTGATGTCGCCAAAGACATCGGACGAAACCGACGTGGTGATATCCATGTTGCGCCGCTGGGCCTGCACGGCCTTGGCATTGCCTTCGCGCTCGGAGGAGACGCTAAAAGCCTGCAACTGCACGGCGCCGTCTTTCGTCGTCGCGGCCCCTGCCGCCGCGCTCGTGAGAGTGATTTCGCGCACGGCGGTCTGGCCCGCCGTGATCGTGAAGGACTCGGTCGCCGGCGTGTAACCGGAAAACGTCACCGTGAGGGTCGCCGGGCCGACGGGCACACTGGGAAAGGAGAACGTGCCGTCGCTCTCGGTGAACACGACGCGCTCGGTGCCGGCGATCCGCACCTCGGCATTGCCGACGTATTCGCGCGAGGCGGGATTGTAGACGCGGCCCTGAACGTTGCCGGTCGCTGCGATCTGGGCGAGGGCCACCGCTGCGGCCGCAAACCCGCACAGCGCGAACAAGGAGAATTTGCACCAGCGAGTCAGCCGGCGACAGAGGGAGTTAGTCATGGGGTAGGTCAGGTGAACGGAAACCAGTTGGGGCGAGGCGATCGCCGCTTGCAGCCAACGGTCACCCTTCGCATCGGGCAACAATTCCCACCTAGCGGCAAGCCACAAGGCACGCGATGGCCGCGGTCTCGCCGGCACCGGTCCGGAATGGCCGCCACCGGCCCTAGCCTGCATCAATCACACTTTTCCGAAGAAATCCTTTTGTCACAGAGCGCACCGAGGTCCGAACCGAGGTCACGGAGCCAAGCACCTTGTCCGCTCTGTGGCTGCTCTGTGGGCTGGGCTCCGTGCCCTGTGTGAAATGCATTTGGCCAAGTTGGGTGTAAAACATCCGGCACGAGAACTGACCTCTTAGGCCGAGCACCCCGTTCGCCCCGTCGTTCTGCATTTCGCGCAGGGTGCAGTTTTGACCCTCGGGCACACCCGGCGGCGACTCATACCCGACCACGGGGACGCCGGAAATAGTGCGCCCCTGGATGTCGGTCGTCAGCCGGCTGGTCAGCTTTCAGTGGAGGGACAAATCGAACGGCCTGAGCTCGCCGCTGGAGCAACCGTAAATCCGGGGGTCACTCGGCGCAGCGGGACGCCAGACCAGGCCGAGGGAGCCGCTGAATGGCCTGTCATGGTCGCTCCAACGCGACGAGACCCGGTGCGGGGCGAGCCCGGCGCGGCGGCCGTTGGCCTAGGCGCGCGCGTCGGCAACGGTGAAGCCGATGGCGCGCGGCAATTTCGGTTGCACCGCCAACCCCCGCCGAACGCTTCCTCCAAAGCCACGACGGCGCCATCGATCTTATCCTCCCTCCCGATGCGCGGTCGGTCGGCCGCGCGGCCGGCCTCCGCGCGCACGGCGGTTTTGAAATTTCCTCGCTCTCACGGAGCGCCGGTAAGCTCACTGAGGCCACGATCCTCGCCAAAGTCGGCGATGTCCTCCGCGTGCGCCCGCGCCTGCCCCTCATCCGCGCCGCCGGCGCAAACCTCGCCGCCGCCTCGGCCGAAAACCCCCACCCGTTTTTCTTTACGCCCCCCGCCCCGCCCTACTCCTCTCCCCTCAGGCGAAGCCCACCCCCCCCGCCCCGCCGAAAGAATTCGCTGACGACGTCGTGACACGCCCCGGCGAAACCCTCACGTTCCGGGCCGCTCCCTGAGCCCCCCGTGCGTTTCAATTTCTTCAAAATCCTCGGCGTCCTTTTTCTCCTGCTCACGCTCTTCATCGCCTGGCGCACGCGGCGCGACATCGCGACCGAAGAAACCCAGTGGGGCCGCGCGCTGTTTCACCGCTCGGCGCCCATTCGCCGCTCCGAATCGCCCCTGCGTTACTGGGCGGCCACGCTGCTCAACGTCGTGGTCGTGCTCCTCTTCGCCCTCGCCGCCGTCTTCATTCTCCGCGTCGGCGTCCTGCGGCTCGCCGGACGCTGATCTGTACCGCCGCGGCCTGGCGTTGCAGCGCCGGTGCGACCGGGATGCAGCGCGAGCCAGTCTACTCGCCCTTTCCGCTCGGCTCCGCCGCCGCCCACACGACGAGCCAGCCGCTCTGGTCATCCACGTAGACGACCGACGACGCATCGCCCGCCACTTCGACAAACTCCGCGCGCGCCCCCGCCTGCGACCCATTTTCGTCGGTCCAGCTCGGTCCGATCCACGCGACCGCCGCCAAGGCCGCCGCGGCGCCGAGGGGCAGCGCCCACCGTCCGAGATTCCACCACGCCCGTGCCGCGGTCGGACGCGTGGCACGGATCTCGCGATGAATCTCCTGCCAGGCGCGTTCCTCGTCGGGCACCACCACCCGGGTCGCGGCAACGTTCAAATTTGCCTGCGTTTTCACCCACTCAGCTTGAATCCGCCGGCACTCCGCGCAACCCGCGACGTGCGCCGCGAGGCCGGCGCGCTCAGGGCTGGCGGGCGCGCCGTCTCGTTCAGCGGACAGCAGTCGTTGGGCGGAAGAACAGTTCATGATCTCAAACCGTGACTCGATTCAACGGATACGGGTGCTCTGCTTCAACCCCGGCCACGACCGTAGCCAAAACCAGTGTGCCCGTGACCGAAATCGCCCGGCCGGCCCGCGTCGGCAACCCAGACGCGGTCGGTCCGGTAGGTGAAGTAGCCGGGCCGCAGCGTGCGGACGTCACGACCGTGATGGCCCCGGGTGACGATCCATTCGGCCGGCACCCACACCTTCACGGGCACTTCCGTCCAATACCCGCGCGGGGCGGGCGGCGGGCAGGCATCCCGGTAAACCGGCGCCGGCCGGCCGTAACCGTAGCCGTAACCATAATCCGGCGACGCGGGCACCCCGACGACCGGCGCGCCGCGCGGGGCGACGATCACGGGACCGGGCCGGGATCCGATTCCGATGTTGAGGTGAAAATCAGTTCCGGCCCGGGCAGGGGCGGCGAGGCTGGCCAAGCCGCTCACGGCGGCGAACACAGAAGCGAGGACTGAGGTGGTCTTCATGATTTTGAGTGGGTTCGCTCCTTCGGACGAACCTCGCCCCGCGTTTATTCACTTTTCTTCGCCCCGATGGAGAATAACCCGCATTCCGTTGCGAACCAACGGTTAATCCGCCACCAAAATCACCGCCCACACCTCGCCGCCCTTGCCGTGGGCGGGCCCGCCGAGCACCGCCGGTACGCCCGGGCGCAGCACCAGCCCCGTGTTCATGAGTGAGCGCCCGCCGTCCTGCCAATTCACCTTCAGGCGCACGCCCTTGCCGTCGGATTTCTCCGCATCGAGCCCCAGCGTTTGCCCGCGCCCCAATTTCACCGTAGCTTTCCCGGCTCCCGCTAACGAGGCCGTGCCTTCACCCGCGAGCGTGTAACTCTCGAACCGCAAAATCCGGCGCAGCGTCGGCTCGTAGGCCGAGAGCCGCGCGTCAGATTCGCCGCGCTGGTTCGACGCCAACACCAATATCGCGCGCACGGACCCGGGGCCGCCGTCGGCCGCGCCCGCCACCACGCACCCGCCCGCCAGCACGACGGCGAGAGCAACGACTTTCAACAGGATCGATTTCATGGGAGTTCTCCGAGTTTTTTCACCAGCAGACGACGCGCATTAAACAGCCGCGACATGACGGTGCCGGGCCGACAATTCAGTTGTTGGGCGATCTCTTCGTAGGCAAGACCGTCGACTTCGCGCATGATCAGCACGGCCCGATGCTTCGCCGGCAAGGCCGCGATGGCACGCTCGAAACGCGCCGACCGCTCCGCACCTTCGAGCGCCTCGCCCGGCTCCGACCCCGTCGCCGCGGGCTCGATCGTCTCGCCCGTCCGCTCGTTCGTCCGAAATGGCAGAAACCGGGTGAACCAGCGCCGTTGTTTCCGCTGATGATCGATCGCGCGCCTCGTCGCCACCGCATAGAGCCACGTGGAAAATTTCGCGTCGCCGCGGTAGTCTTTCAGCCTGCGCCACACCGTCACCCAGATCTCCTGACAGACGTCGCGCGCATCGTGCTCGTTCCGCACGATCCCGACCACCCGCCGAAACACCGCCTCGTAGTGGCCCCGCACCACCTCGCCGAACGCGGCCTCGTCGCCCGCCTGCGCCCGGCGCACCCGCTCCGCGTATTCGTCGTCGGCGGCGACGGCCCGGGCAATGGATTCGGTGTCAGCCACAGGGAACGAAAGGACCGGTTTTGCGCCGCGCCGTTCCTCTCAACCGCGACCGGAGCACCTCGCCCGGCTTGCCGACGCACCGCCGACGGTTGCACCCGCCGGTCGTACCGATTGCGGAAACGTCAGAGGAGGCGAACATGGGGCGGCGAGAGGTGCAGGATTGGATTGACGCGGACACTGCGCCGCCCGCTCTCTGGACAAAAGCTAAAACCCGCGAACCTTCCGGGGCGCCCATCCGCCGCCCCCTTTCTCGCCATGCCCGACGATTCCACGCCTCCCCGCAAGCACTACAAATTCAAGACCGCGGAATTCGCCAGTATCAACGACGTGCCCACCGATCTGTCGCTCACCGCGGCCCAGCCCAAGCCCGATCCGGGCATTGTTCCGACCACCAAGGTGCGCATCGACGTCCGCGATCTCGTCCGCGCTTCCTTCGTGACGCCGGCCGCGTCACTCGCCGTGCCGCCGACCACGGCGTCCACCACGCGCCCCAACGAGGTCCACGCCCTGCTCCGGGAAAACCTCAGCCGCGCTGACGCCGCCGGCCTCAACGATAGGTCTCCCGCCCCGAAGCCCCGCGGCCGCCGCAAGCGCGACTACATCGTCACCCTGGTCGCCGGCAACCTCGTCTTCGCCGTGCTCGCCGGCCTCTCCGGCTTCAACGTCGTCGGCACCCTGTTCGCCTTGGGCGGCATGGTGCTCTTCAGCTGCGCGACGACGTGGATCATGTGGTTCGTGCTGGACGACTACTGACCGGGCGTGCGCCGTTTCTTGCGGCCCGCCCCCTGCCCAACCGCCCTGCCATGCCCGACGAACCGGATCCGCCGCGGAAACTCTACGGTTTCAAGCCGCGCGCGTTTGCCGCGGCCAACGCCCCGCGGCCCTCCGCGCCGCCGCCCGCCTCGGCCCCGCTCCCCGATCCCGGCATCGTCCGCGTTCACGGCGCCCGCATCGACGTGCACGACCTCCACCGCGCCGCCGCGACGGGACAGCCGCTGCGCGCCGCTCCGCCGTCGCCCGCCCGGGAAAACGACGTGCATGCGATCCTCCGCGCCAACCTCGACGTCGCCGAAGCCGCCGGCCTCAACCAAGTCACCATCGATCCGCGCCACCGCACGCCGCACCAACGCCGCGTGCGCCGCTGCTGGATTCTGCTCCTCGCCGTCAACGTTCCCTTGGGCGCCCTTGCGTGGAAAACGAGCCACCCCATGACTCAGGCGTCGGCCTATTTCTTCGCCTTCGCCGTGGCCGGCATCGCCCTGCTCACCGCCCGCCTCGTCTGGGAAACGTTTTTCCTCAACACCGACTAACCCGCGCGCCGCCCCAGCAGCTCCCACATCAGCACCGCGCCGGCGACCGAGACATTGAGCGACTCCACCTTACCGCGGCCCGGAATCGTCACGAGCCGTGTGCACGACGAAGCCACCACCGGCGTGAGCCCGTGCTCCTCGTTGCCGAGCACGAGCGCCAGCGGTTTGCCCGCCGCGCTGGGCGCCGCCTCGGGCCTTCCGCTGCGCGTCGCGGCGCCGACCACATCGTAACCCGCCGCGGCGAGCTCGCGCACGCACCCGACGAGATCGCGCGTCTGCCACACTTCGACGACCTCCAACCCGCCTTCCGCCACACGGTGGGCCGCCTCGCTCGGCTTCGCCGCGTTCGCGTGGTCGGGAATCACGATCCGCGCCACGCCGAAAAACGCCGCTGTGCGCGCGATCGCCCCGAGATTGTGCGCGTTGCCGATGCGGTCCAGCACCAGTACCGCCTCGCCGCGCCGGGCCCACTCGCGCACATCCGCCGCTGTCGGCACGCGCAACACCGGCGGCGCGACGACCGCGACGACGCCGCCATGGTGCAGCGAACCGGCGACCTTCTCCAACTCCGCGGACTCCACCTGCCGGTAAATTTTTTTCGCGCCTGCGAGCACCTTGCAGATCCCACCCACGCGCTGACCCATCGCCGCCTCGTAAAACAGCCGCTGGATCGAAGCCGGATCGCGCGCAAACCGCGCCTGCACCGCCGCGAGCCCGCAGAGCCGCAGCTCCTTGGTCTCCACGCGGTCCACCGCAGCCGGCTGCTTGGCCGGGGCAGCCTTCGCCGCGTCGCGCGCCGCCGCCGCCCGGGCCGCGAGGGAAGGATGAAAACCAAGCCGTGGATTGTGAGCCATGCCCCACCCTGACCCACCCGCCGCCCCGAAACCAAACAAAAGTGAAAATCACGAACCCGCTCAGCGCAGCGGCAGCTCGCCCACCACCGTAAACTCCTCGCGGTCGTGGTAGAGGTGGCGGATGCGGAAGCCGGGAGCGTGTTTCGCGAACGGCGAATCCGGCGCGCGCAGTTCCCGCAGCAACGCCCCGGCATCCACCCGGCCGATCTTGAAATTGATCGCGAAACGCCGGCACCAGCCCTGCGCCAGCCACGGCGTGACGATGTGCTGCAACACGTGGTGCGGCTCCTCGACCAAATCGCAAAACAGCCAGTCGAAGGTATCGCCCGCCCGCGGCGCAAACTTGAACGCGTCCTCGCACAAATGCTCGATCCGCGGATGATCGAGCGCACCGCCCTTGAGCGGGCCGTTGTCGATCGCGACGACGCGCGCACCGCGTTTCGCCGCGCTGTAGCTCCAGCCGCCGGGCGCCGCGCCGAGGTCGCACACGCTCTCCCCTTCCCCCGGCTCCCGGCCGAGGAGGATGTAGGCCTCCTCGATTTTCAGATACGAGCGCGACGGCGCGAGCTCGTCGTCGGCCATCCGGCGCTGGCCGTGCACGAAGGCCTCGCGCGCGACATACGCGCGGCCGAAATCCACGAAATATACCCACAGCCCGCGCGCGCCGGCGGCCTGCGTGCTCACGCCCCGCGGCACGTCCGCCACCGCGAGCTTAGCCACACGCGAAAGCTTTTTCTTCAATAGCTCACCGCACGCCGACTCCACCGCCGAGAGGCGCCGGCCGAGGCCGACGGTTTCCGGCGGCCCGAGCCACACATTCGGCCATGCCGCCTCGATCCGCTCCCCGCGCAGGCTCGCGAGAAAATAGTCCGCCACGCGCGACGCGAGGGCGTTGACCGATTCGCCGCGCACCTCCACGGGATCGCGCAACGTCAGCCAGGGAAACGCCAGCGTCTCGGTCGCGACCGTGACGTCGGTCCGCACCCAGCCCGGGCCCTGCTCGACGACGGGCGCACCCGCGTCCGCCAGCTCACGCACGAGCAGCGCTTCAAATCCGGATTGGCAGGTCAGCAACATCCCGGCGAACGTGCCCGCCCCCCGCCTCGTCGCGAGCGCAAAAAAGCCCGGGCCTGCGGCCCGGACCGATTTGGGGGGAAACGAGCGGGCGCAAACCGGCGCTTAGCTCTTCTCCACTTTCGCGCCGGATTTCGTCCAGCCGTCGATCCCAGGCGCGTAGTGCTTCACGTTCGTGTAACCGAGCGCGACGGCGGCGCTGGCGGCGGCCTGGTAGGCACTGCACTGCTCGTTGCCGCAATAGGCGACGATGAGGGCCGTCTTGTCCTTGGGCAGCAGCGCCGCCAGTTTCTTTTCGCTGGCGGTGAAATCGATCGCGCCGGGGATGCGGCCTTCGGCGAAAGAGTCGCTGCCGTTCACGTCGAGGACCGTCACGGCCTGCTTGGCAATCGCCGCCTGGAGGTCGGCGTGCGAGATGGCGGGCACTTTGCCCGAACCGGCGTAAACCGCGACTGCGAGGCACAGGGAGGAGAGGAGGGTAACGAGTTTTTTCATGCGACTGCGCACCGTAGTAATTGGCGCACGTTTCGCAAGTGAGACCCTCCCTCGCCCGGCGCCGGCCTCCAGCCCCCTCGCACCCCCGCCCGCGCACGCGACGACCAGCTTCAAATCGGTGATGTCCTCGGATTCCTCCAGCGCCGTGTCGTCAACGCTCCGGTCGGAGAGCGCGTTCCACTTCGCGAGATCCGCCGCGGTGACCACGCCCTCGCGCGGGGCCTGCTGGTAGACCTTGTCGCCGCAATCCTGCAGCATCGCGATGCCGGTAAACGCCTGGCGGTGCGCCCACCCGAAGTCCGCCACCGCCGTCCACTCGTCGGGCCGCACGGAGATCGTACAGGATACATTGTGGTGGAGCCCCGGCGACGTGTCCCCGTGGGGCCGTCCCGCCTGGACCCAGTATGCCTGCACGAGGCGGACATACTCCACGTGCTTCACCGCGGAAAGATCCTCGCGGTCGATGCCGAAGTCCGGGCCTTCGACGGGAAACGTGATGGCTTCCGTCCGACCGTTCGGATCGTAAACGCTCGGCTCGATCATGGGCGGGTTGCTTTTGCGGTAGAACCCGGGCTCGCCATCATGCTTCTGCGGCTCGAACCGCGCGTGGAACTACGCGCGCGTGGCCGGCGTGCGGACCATCGCCGCGGAGTTGTGGCTCGCCGCCCGATGCGGCTGGTCGGCGGACCAGTTGCCGTCTTCGACGCCACCACCTCCGCATCGTCCACCGAAAATAGACCGATCGTCGCCGAGCGGCGCAACCCGCCAGAAAGCACGGCTTTCGCCGACCACCTCAACATGTCGTAGGCCTCAATCGGCCGCCGCGCGCACGATCCGCTCCACGCGGGAGAGCGGGTGGAAGAACGGCGCCGAGCCAGAGGCCTTGCCTCCGGACGTGCGCAGCGGCCCGCCCTCGGCCCGGATCGGGGAATCGTCGAACCCCACGGACCGGCCCGCGACGACATTTTCCCGCAACGCGTGCAGCGCATCGGCCCCGCCCTCGACGGGGTCGGCGACGCCCTGGGCGAGCGGCGGCAGACGCTCGTCCCGCGGCGCGAAGCCGGGCAGTTTTGGGCTGGGGTGGTGTTGCACCGCAAAGCCCACGCCGCCGGCCCCGCAGGACCCGGTTTTCCCTCCCCACCTCCCCCCGCGCTGCGCCCGATCGCAAAAAAAATGCGCATCACGAAACGCGCAGGCGCGAAGTTTTACCGCCGCCGCGCGCACCGCGGGCCCACTGCCCACCCGTGCGCCCACTGCCGCTGGCGCACGGCGAGCCGCGCATCAGAGCCGCTGGAGGTGAAATCCGCCGTCCACGTCGAAGCACGCGCCCGTGGAAAACGGGAACCGGTCCTCGGCGATCGCGCGCACGGCGCGCCCGATATCCTCGGGCTTGCCCCAGCGGCGGATCGGCGTGATGCCGCGTTCGTCTTGGATAATCAGCTTGTCGTATTTTTCCTTCACGCCGCCGGTCATATCCGTGGCAATCACGCCCGGACGGATCTCGTAAACGTTGATCCCGTCGTGCGCGAGCCGGTCGGCAAAGAGCTTCGTCATCATCGCCAGCCCGGCCTTGACCATGCAGTAGTCGCCGCGGTTGACCGACGCCGTGTAGACGGAAATCGACGTGATGTTAACGATGCGGCCACGAAAACCCTCCGCATCCGGCGCCTGCCGGAGCATCTGTTTCGCTGCGAGCTGGGTGAGGAAAAACGGCCCCTTCAAATTGATCGCGAAGAGCCGGTCGAAGCTCTCCTCGCCCGCGTCGAGCAGATCCGCGCGGACTTTGGGCGCGACCCCGGCGTTGTTCACGAGCAGATCGATGCGGCCGAATTTCTCGATGGTCTCGGCCACGAGCCGCTCGCGATCCGCCGCCACCGCGACGTCGCCCTGCACGATGAAACCGTCGCCACCCGCAGCCCGGACGAGCGCGAGCGCCTCGGCGGCGGCCTCGGCGTTGCCCGCGTAGTTGATCGC
>CANHJG010000048.1 GCA_947461205.1 Opitutia bacterium | reverse complement strand
TGGCCGTCGATGGTGACGGTGCCCGCGGTGGGCTGGTCGAGAGCGCCGAGGAGATTGAGCAGCGTGGTCTTGCCGCTGCCGGAGGGACCGACGATGGCGACGGATTCGCCGGCGGCGACGCGCAGGTCGAGGTCGCGCAAGACGGTGATCGGGCCGGCGGGGCTCTGGTAGATTTTGGAAACGCGGGCGAGGTCGATCATGTCAGGAGAGGATTTTCCAGCGGCGGGCTTTCATTTCGAAGACCGGCAGGACGCCGGCCGGGACTTTTTCGACGTTAAACCGAATCTGAAACGCGTCGCGGAGCCGCGTCGCCAGTTCGGCGGACGGATCGAGGTGGGGTTCGGTCGGCTCGAAACGTACGGTGACTTCGGCGAGCGCGCCGCGTGGGTCGATTTCAACCACGTAGTCCCGGACGCCCGACACGGCGTGGACCACGGCATCGACGGCCGTTGGATAGAGATTTACGCCGCGTACGATCACCATGTCGTCCACGCGGCCAAGGATACCTCCGGCGAGGGCGAAGGCTGCGGGATCCTCACCGGCCACGGCAGCGGGTCGGACGAGGTCGCCGGTTCGATAGCGCACGAGGGGGGAGGCGGTGCGCCCCAACGTGGTGAGGACGAGCTCCCCCTGCTCGCCGGGGGCGACGGGCCGGTTCGTGCCGGGTTGCAGGACCTCGCAGAGGTAGGCGCCGTGGAGCAAATGGAGCAGCGTCGGCTGGTCGGGGAGACCGTAGGAAACGGGGCCGATTTCCGTCATGCCGTGGTGGTCGACGACGCGGGCGCCGGGCCAGCCTTGGGCCAGGCGCGCGCGAAATTCCGGGACGCTGCCGCCGGGTTCGCCGCCGACCATAATGACTTCGACGCCGGAATCGCGCAGGGAAATCGAGGCCTCCCGGGCGACGTCCGCGAGGCGGAGCGCATAGGTGGGCGTGCAGCACAGGATGCGCGGTCGTCGGGCCAGCAGGAAACGGAGGCGGTCGAGGCTGCTCATGCCTCCGGCGGGAATCGCGAGGAGGCCGAGTTGCGCGGCGGAATCGAAGGCCGCCCAGAAACCGAGAAACGGCCCGAAGGAAAACGTGAACAAGACGGAGTCGCCCCGTACGGCGCCGGCTTTTTCCCACACGACTTTCCAGCGGTCGACGACCCACTGCCAGCTGTCGCGGTCGTCGAGCCAGATAAGGGGGCGGCCGCTGGTACCGCTGGTTTGGTGGTAGCGCGAATAGGTCTCGCGCGGATACGTCAGCGTCGAGCCGTAGGGCGGGTGCGTGACCTGATCGCGGGCGAGTTCGTCCTTGGTCGTGAACGGCATCCGGGCGCGAAAGTCATCGAGGGAGGCAAACCCCTGGAGCCCGCCGGCCGCCGCCAGCTTGGGCTGGTAGAACCGGTTGGACGGGGCGATCGCGCGGAGGAGGCGGTTGAGCGCGGCCAGCTGCTGTTGCGCGAGCGCCACGTCGGAAATCAGCGCTGACCGGCGGCGAGGGGAGCGGCCTTGGTGACGGCGGCCTTGGGCGCGGGCGTGGGTTTGTAGAAGCTGACGAGGCAACCGCCGGCGGCGGCGAGCACGATACCGGCGTAGAATTGCCAAGCGATGCCCCCGAAGCCGCCTTTGGGTGGATGCATGAGGGTGGCGGCTACGGCATTCACGATCGGGGCGCCGGCGAACACGATGGCCATGACGACGGTCGGCATGCCCTTGGCGCCGAAGGCGAGGAGAATGCCGAAGGCGCCGACCGCGCCGAGCGCGCCGGCGAAGAGCGAGATCCAGACACCCTTGCTCGGGAAATTGAAGTCGGAGCCGTTGAGTTTCAGCACGAGCAGAGGCGCGAGCACGGCGATGATGAAGTAGGCGACGCCGACGAAGAGGAACGCCTTGTAGCGACCGTTGACGGGATCACCCATGGCCATCTGGCCGCTGTGAAGATAGACGCCGTAGAGACCCCACGTAGCGACAGTGAGGAGGACATAATAGAGCCATTGCATGGTATTTTTTTGGATAGGAAGGTTTAGGAAGCGGAAAGGGGGGCGGGGGCGGCCATGACGGCGGCGAGTTTGGCGCGGAGATCGTCGTGGACCGGGGTCTTGCGGATCTGATGCGCGGCGGTGTCGAGTTCGACGTGGACGATGCCGAAGGTGCCGTGGGCGATGACGGCGCGCGACGGGTCGGCTTCGGCGAAGATCCAGAAGCTGTAACGCAGACTGCTGGTGCGGACCTCATCGATGCGGAGGCAAATCTCCAGCATCTGTTCGAAGCGGGCGGGTTTGCGGTAGTGGCAGGAAACTTCGAGGCGCGGCCAGCCATCCTGCAACCGGCCGTCGGACTGGTGGACGCGGAACCCGAGGGAGCGGAAGAAGGCGTGCTCGGCGGATTCGACGAAGCGGAAGAAATTCGCGAAGTGCATGATGCCGGCGAGGTCGGTGTCGGCGAACTCGACCGCGCGGCGGTGGCAGAAATGAAAATGAGTGGGAGTGTCCATGCAGCGGCCGGGGGTTAGTCCGCGGCGTGGGTGAGACGGCGGGCAACCGAGCCAAAATGCTGGGCCATAGTCGGGGCGCTGAAGCGTTTTTCAACGCCCAATCGGCCGGATTTTCCGAGGGCGGTGCGGCGGGGCGCATCGGCGAGCAGGTGCTGCCAGGCGTCGGCCAGCGCGCGGGCATCCTGCGGGGGAACGCACAGGCCGCCGCCGGTGGCGGCGATGATTTCGGGAAACGACGCGGAGTCGGGTTGGACGACGGGGACGCCGCAGGCCATCGCCTCGACGACGTAGAGGCCGAAGGCTTCTTCGTAGAGGGTGGGCACCGAGAAGAGGGTCAGTCCGCGGAGAAAGGAGATTTTTTCGTCGCGGGAAACGTTGGGGAGCCAGGTGACGCGCGAGGTGAGGCCGGCGGCGTCGAGCCGTTTTTGGAGTTGAGCAATCAGCGGTTGGTCGCCGGCGGTGGCGGCCCCGGCGATCTTGAGAAGCGTGCGCGAATCGCCCCGCTCCCGGGCGAGAAAAATGAAGGCGTCGACGAGGAGTTCGAGGCCCTTTTCTCGGCACAGACGCGCGAGGTAGCCGATGGTGGGGACCGCGGGCTCGGCGCCGAGGGCGTAACCTTCGAGCGAGATGCCGTTGGGCACGATTTCGATGGAGGCGGGGGCGAGACCGAGGCGGCGGCCCATGTAATCGGCGTAGCGGCGGCTCGGGGAGAGGAGGGCATCGGCCGCGGGAAGGTGGTGTTGCAAGGCGGCCCAGCATTGGGTGCGGTAGGGCTCGGGCAGGCTGTCGAGGAACGAGTCCTCGCCCTGAAAAAAGACGGCGACGGGAGCGCCGAGCCGGCGTTTCAGCTCGGGGGTGAAGCCGGCGAGCAGGGCGTTGGAGAGGCAGACGAGATCGGGTTTCGCGATGTCGCCGAGCCAGTCGAGGAGTTTGTCGAGTTCCTTGCGGAGCGGACTGGAGGCGACGTTGAGCATCTCGACGGCCATCTCGCCGTGGGTGCGGGCGGACGTCATGTGGCTGTGGCGCGCGGCCCAGCGCAGGAGGCCGGTGGAATTGAGCAGGCGGTCGAAGGCGGCGGGGGTTTTCCGGAAGAGCGGGATTTTCTGCTGGAGGAAGACGTTGATGCCGCCGAAAAACACGGGGACCTTTTCCGCGCCGACGAGGGTGGTCTCGTCGAGGATGAGCGGCAGGTACATGGGCGCGAGGGTGACGTCGTGGCCGGCGCGGTGGAGTTCGCGGGCGAGGGCGTTGTCGCGCATGCACGCGCCGCAGTAGTAGCTGCCGGTGCCGGCTGTGAGGAAAACGATTTTCACGGCGAGGGCAGAATCTCGAGAATCCAGGCGAGGGGTTCGCCCGCGGGTTGGGCGAGGCAGTTGAAACGGCCGAAGCACTCGGTGGCCGCCGGCGACGCGGAGGGGATCAGGGGGAGCTGGGCCACCGGGGCGGAGAAAAATCCGAGCGGGGCGCTGACGAACGGAATCTGGAAGTCGTGCAGGATCGTGCCGAGTGGCGTGCGGCCGGCGGTGAGGGCCGCGCGTTGCGCCAGTGTGAATCGGGCGAGGGCCACGGCGAGCACGCCGTATTCGACGATCCGGTCGGTGGCGGTCGTGCGCAGAAAGACTTCCCGCAGGTAGAAATCGTCGACGTGGCTGACCTGCCGGACGTCGACGCGGAGGGGGCTGCCGTGAAAATCGGCGAGGGTGGAGGTCATGTCGCGCCGATGGTCGAGGAGGCGGCGCGGGAGGTCGGGCAGCCGGGCTCCGGGCAGGGCACGGAAGGTGTCGAGCGGGAGGCGGCAGGATTCGCGCATGAACCGCGCGAAGGCGGCCGGCAAGGCCGGGACGGCGGGTTGGTCCGTGGTTTCCACGCGTGGAGAAACGGGGGCGTCAGACGATCTTGTTCGTGCGGTGCTGCGAGAGGAAGAACTCGTGCAGCAGGGTGTCGACGCAGAGGAGACCGTCGCGGGTGAGGCGGACCTGCGTGGCGTCGACGGTGAGAAAACCCTCGGCGGCGAGGTGGCCGAATTGGGCGGCGAAGCGTTGCGCGAGGTCGACGCCGAATTTTTCCGCGAAGTAGCCGAGGGCGACGCGGCCGAGCTTCATCTGGAGGATGAATTCGCGGATCATGAGTTCCTCGCGGGTGGTGCGGAAGGCGCGTTTGACGGGGCGCTGGCCGGCGTTGATCGCCGCAAGGTAGGGTTCGATTTCGGTGACGTTTTGGTAGTGGACCCCGGCGGCGTGGGAGAAGGACGCGACGCCGAGCCCGATCAAGTCGGCGCCGGTCCAGAGTTCGTCGCGATAGACGAACTTGGTGCGCTTTGGGTCGAGGACGGCGGTGTAGCCGCTGGCGATGGTATAGCCGGCGCTTTCGAGGGCGGCGAAGGCTTCCTTCACCCAGCGGCGTTTGGTCTGCCAATCGGCCACGGGGGCGACGAGTTTTCCGTCGGCCTTCATCTCTTTGTAGATGGTGGTATTGTAGGGGATCTCCATCTGGTAGATGGTCACGCTGTCCGGCCGGAGCGCGAGGGTCTGCTCGATGTTGCGCTGCCAGAGGGCCTCGGTTTCCTCGAGCATGCCGGCGATCAGATCGATGTTGATCTGGGCGAAATTTTCGGCGCGGGCGCGCTCGTAGGCGGTGAAGACCTCGGCGGAGCGGTGGGCGCGGCCGTTGATTTCGAGTACGTGGTCGTCGAAGTGTTCGACGCCGAGGCTGAGGCGGGTGACGCCGACGTTTTTGATGGCGGTGAGCTTGCCGGGATTGAGGGTGCCGGGCTCGGCCTCGAAGGCGACTTCCTCGGCGGCGTCCCACGGGAGGACGGCCTTGAGTTTATCGGTGAGTTCGTGGAGCTGCTTGGCGGAAAGATAGGAAGGCGTGCCGCCGCCGAAGTAGACGAAGTGGGGTTTGCGGTCGCGGAAGAGGGGGCGAGCTGCGAGCGACTTCAGTTCGGTGACGGTCGCATCGAGGTAGGTCTGGATGTCCTGCGCGTTTTTGTCGGTGTAGACGCGGAAGTAGCAAAAATGGCAGCGCTTCCGGCAAAACGGGATGTGGTGGTAAAGGCCGAGTTTCGCGCCGGGGGCGGGCGGGGTGTCGAGGGCTTGCTCCACCTGAAATTTTTGGTCCTCGGACCAAAAAGAAAACGGCGGGTAGTTGGAGATGAAATAATTACCCGCGAGGGTTGAACTCTTGGCCGGGGTGGTGGGGCTGGTGGGCGCTTCGTTCATAAGGAAGGTCGGGTGGGGGCTGGACGCGGGAAGGCGGAAATATGCTCAGGGTTTTTGCGGGGGGCGGCTGCGGACGGCGAACACGGTGCCTTTTTCGCCGCCCACGACCAGCTGGCGGTGGCCGAACGCGGGGGACGCCACCAGCGATTCGCCGAGCTCAAGTTGCCAGAGTTCCGCGCCGGTCTCGAGCGACGCGGCGTAAAGCCGGCCGTCGGTGGAGCCGAAGACGACGGCGTCGTCGAAGACGATGGGCGAGCCCTCGATGCGGCCGCCGGTCTTGAATTTCCAGGCGCCCTCGCCGGTGGCGCGGTGGATGGCGTGGAGGTGTTTGTCGCGCGAACCGATGAGGACGAGGCGATCGTTAATCGCGGGCGAACTGAAAAAGGGCAGGGCGCGATCCTCGTAGGTCCAGGCGACTTTGCCGCCGACGACGTCGAACGCGACGGTCTGATTCGCGTAGTTGCCGCAGAACGCCATCGTGCCGAAAGTGCCGATGGAGGCCGGAATCTGGGCGTCGGTGGGGATTTTATGGACGAGGGTGCCGTCCTTGAGGTTGACGACGTGCAACTGGGCGTCGCAGCCGCCGAAGACGAGGAAGCGGCCGTCGACGACGCCGGGCGAGCCGTTGATGTAGTCGTCGGTCTTGTAACTCCAGACGAGTTTGCCGTCGGCGGCGTGGAGCACGCGGGTGGTGCCGTCGTAGCCGTTGAGCAGCACCCAGTCGGCGGTGCCGTCGGGGGATTTGAGGGTGATGGCGCCGGCGCTGATTTTGTCGTCGCTGGCGAACTGCCAGACTTCGTGGCCGGTGTCGGCGGCGAGGGCGTAGAGCCGGCCGTCGTTGGAGGAGAGGAACACTTTGCCGCCGGCGACCGCGGGCGCGGCGGTGATGGCGTCCTTGGTGGAGAATTCCCAGAGCGGTTGGCCGGTAGCCGCGGCGAGGCAATGCAGCGTGCCCTTGGCGGTGCCGATGAAGACGCGGTCGGCGACGAGGGCGGCCTCGGCGGAAATCGGGCCGGCGGCGGTGAAGGTCCACGCGATGACCGGGTCGCGGGGCGAGGTCGTGGCGACATGGCCGCTGAGGGCGGGGCCGCCGCGGGTCATGGGCCAGGCGGTCTCAGGGTCGGGCGGCTTGGACGGAGATTTTTTCGCGGCGTCGGCCGAGGAGCGTTCGCCGCAGCCGGCCAGCAGCAGGGCCGCGGTGAGCAGGGTCGCCCGGGCGAGGGCGCAGAATCCGTCAGGGGGTGACATCAGTCGAAAACGCACGCTCGTAGAGTGAGACGAAGTCGGGGGCCTGCAACGCGCGCGGGTTGAATTTTCCCGTCCACTGGCGGGTGGCATCGTCGGCGAGGAGGGGAAAATCCATCGGGCCGGAATCGAGGGGCGGCAGGGAACTCTGCGCGACCATGGCGGCGACCCAGTCGATCAACGGCAGGGGAGTGGTGCTGGCCTCGTGGAGCACGGTTTCGAAGCGCGCGTAGGTGGCGGCGGCGGCGGGCACGGTGGAATTGAAGCGCATGACCGAGGGCAGCATGCGGGAAACGGCGTGGCCGTGGACGACGCCGTGGCGGGCGGTGAGGGGGTTGGCGCTGGCGTGGGCGGCGCCGAGCATGCTGTTTTCGATGGCGAGGCCGGCAAAGGCCGCGCCGAGCAGCATATGGCCGCGGTCGTCGTCGGTCGCGGCTCCGGCGACGACGCGCTCGATGGCGGTGGCGAGGTGGCGGAAGGCGGACTCGGAGTAGAGCGAGGAGAGCTCGTTGCGTTTCGTGGAGACGGCGGATTCGAGGGCGTGGGAGAGGGCGTCGAGGCCGGACAAGATGGCGACGGACCGGGGCAAGGTCGCGGTGAGCTCCGGGTCGAGGATGGCGGTGTGCGCGCGGGCCTTGGGGTCGCCGCAGGCCATTTTCTCATGGCTGCCGTCGCGGCTGACGAGGGCGTAGGACTGGGTTTCGCTGCCGGTGCCGGCGGTGGTGGGGATGGCGATGAGCGGCAGGAGGGGCCGGGTGGCTTTGCCGTAGCCGTGGTAGTCGTGCATCACGCCGCCGTTGGTGAGGACGAAATTGCAGGCGCGGGCCGTATCCAGACTGCTGCCACCGCCGAGGGCGACGAAGCAGTCGAAGGTCGCGGTCCGGGCGGCCTCGCGGCAGGCGGCGATGTCGGACTCGGTGGGATTCTCTTTCGCGTCGGCGAAGACGGTCACCGGGAGGCCGGCGGCCTCGAGGAGGCGCTGGGCGCGATCAAGGTGCCCGGTGCGCGCGAGGCCCCGGTCGCTGACGAGAAAGACGGCGGTGCCGCCGGCGTCGCGCACGCAGGCGGGCAGTTCGCGCAGCGTCCCCGGGCCAAAGACGATTTTCGGCGAGGGGCGGGAGGCGAAAGGGGCAATCATGAAGGCGGCAACGGCGGGGGACGCGCGACCGTGTTTCCGAGGGAGGGGGTGGGTTCAGACGGCGACGAGATCGCCCTGGAGGGCGCGGCGGCGGTAGAGGAATTCGAAGAGGTTGCCCTCGTGCGGCTGTTCCCACTGGACGCGCATGGTCGAATACGGCCCGAGGTTGAGGCGCTCGATGTTGGTGCTCGTCATCAGATCGATGCTCCACGCCTGATCGCGGGTGAAGGCCGAGACGACGAGCGACTCGCCGATCTGGCCGATCATTTGGGCCTGGGGCACCTGGAGGACGCTCGCGAAGGGGAAGCCATACTCGGTGTTGGCGAGCGGGTGGTTGAGGTCGTCGCAGACGATGAGGGTCGGGCGGAGGAAGGTCTGGCCGTGGGCTTCGACGAGGCGCGGTCCGTTGCGGTATTTCGCGGTGAGGTCGACGGCCCCGGGCACCTGGAGGAATTCTTCGAGACGTTCGTCGATGGCTTTCGCGGATTTTGGATTGGCGAAGCTGCAGAGGGTGGCGTCGGGATGATCGCGCGGGAGCGGTTCGATCGCGGCGAGTTTGCGGGCGAGAGCATCGGCGAGTTTGTCGCGGTCTTTGCCGATGAGGACGGAAGAGCAATTGATGCAGCTGCGGCCGCCGTTCGCCGCGATCGAGTTGACGATGACATCGAGGTGTTTCGGCCAGTCTTGGGCGAAGTCGTCGCCGATGACGATTTTGCTGCGACCGGAGCCGTGGACGTTGATGTGGCGGTAGGGTGCGTATTTTTTCAGCGTGGTGTCATTGCCGAAGGCGATGGCGCGGCCGGTGCCGAAGAGGAGCGTGTCGCCGCCGTCGTGGGTGGTCGGGTAGAAGCCGAAGGCTGCGGGGGGGAAGCCGGCGGCGATCATCGCCTGGATGAGACGGAAGGGGGTGAGGGGATCCTCGCGGCCGGGCTTGAGCACGACGGGGATTTTCATGACGAGCGCGGGGAGCCAGAGGGAGTTGACGCCGGGGGAATTGCTGGGGAGGAGGACGCCTAGGCTGTTGGTCTCGGCGAAGAAATTTACGTCGAGGCCGTTTTGGCGGACGAAGCCGCGGTCGAAGAGTTCGAGCGGCATGCCGCGGGTGAGGCCGGAGATGACGGCGCGGATGTTGGACATCGCGGCGTGGACCTTGCCCATGTTGGAGCGGCCGAGGCTGTGGGGGAGGCCGGTGAGTTGGGAGAGGGCCGCGACGTAGTCGTCGGGGCTCTGGAGGCGTGCGCCGTCGCCCCAAGGGAGGTGGCCGTGGAGGTAGAGTTCCGCGGCTTTTTCCATGTAGCCGACGAGGGTCTCGCAGGGGATGGCGCGCAAGGCCTCGCCGGACTGGGCGAGTTCTTGGAGATCGCGCCGGATGAGGCCGGAGTTGGCGACGCTGATTTCGAGCGGCTGGCCGGAGACGTTGAACTTGATCGTGTCGAGGCTCCGGTAGGTCTGGCCGAGGCGGAGGACGGGGATGTGGATGGCGCTCATGGTTTGGGCGGGGGGCGCACTCAATACACGCCCTCGATGATCGTTTTGGTGAGCGACTGGAAGGGGCGGACGTCGCCGACACCGTCCCAGGGGAACTCGCTGCACGGGGGGCGGCGAATGGCTTCGTCGCGTTCGAGGAAGCGGGGGACGAAAAACTCCTTGGTCATGGTGGTGAGTTCGACGCGGCCGTAGTCGCCGTAGTTGACGAGTTCGGCGGGGTTGTCGGGGTGGACGATGCGGAGGGTGGCGCGGGGCTGGGGCGCGTAGTAGGTGAGGCTGTAGTTGTCGGCCTTGGTGAGCTTCTTTGAAATCGCGAGGCCCATGAGGGTGTTGCCGTAGGTGGGGGCGAAGTTGATCTTGTTTTCCAAGACCTCTTCGACGACGAAGCGAACGTATTGGGGCGTCATGGTGGTGCCGCCGACGAAGACGCCCTTGAGGCCGGCCTTCACGAGGGACATACGCTCGGCGAGGTTCTCGAGGAGGCGCGGGGTGGTGAACATGTTCGTGATCTTGCGGTGGCGCAGGATCGTGGCGGCTTGGTCGATGACGTGCTCCTGATACTTGCGGGCCATGGCCATCTCGCCGGTGCCGATGAGGCGCTTCACGAAGCGCGGGTCGAGGTCGACGAAGTAACAGGAGTCGCCGCGGTAGTTGGCGAGATGCTCCACGGCGAGGCGCAGACGGCGGGGGCCGGTGGGGCCGACCATCAGCCAATTGCCCTTGGGGAAAAAGTCGGGACCGTAGTGGTCGCTGTATTCTTCGTAGTCGGTCTTGTAGTCATCCCAGCCGACGCGCTGCTTGGGCATGCCGGTGGTGCCGCCGGTCTCGAACACATTGTAGGGGCGCTTGGCGTAGGCCTTGGGGACGAAGCGCTCGGGCTGCTCGGTGCGCAGCACGTCGTCGTCGAAGTGGGGGAATTTTTTCGCGATGTCGGCGAAGCACTTGATTTCCTTGCGCGGATCCCAGCCGGCGGTCTTGGCCCACTTGAGCCAGTAGTCGCAGCCGGTGGCGGGCGAGAAGTGCCACGCGATCATTTTGCGGGTCCAGGCGTCGAGGGCGGATTGGGCTTGGGGAGGGGTGAGTTTGCTGCTCATGGAATGGATCGGGGAAATAATCAGGTGCGGGAATGAGGCGAAGGAAAATGCGGCCAGAGGCTAGTAGCGCGAGGCACGACGCGGCCGGGTCGGGCTACTGCGGGGGACGCGCAGGACCGCGAAGGGCCCCGCGCCGAGCGCTCAGCGGCCGACGGCAAAGAGGTGGGTCATCGTCGTGACGTAGAGGGTGTCGTTGGCGATGACGGGTGAGCCGTAGATGGGGGTGAAGAACTCGACCTTGCCGAGGAGTTTCTTTTCGCGGCCGGCCTGCAAGATGACGAGCTCGCCGTCTTCGTTTCCGCAGTACACTTTTCCGTCGGCGACGAGGGTGGAGGACCAGATGCGGCTGTTGGTGGGGTGCATCCAGAGAGTTTTGCCGGTCTTCGCGTCGAGACAGTGGATGTTGCCGTTGTATTCGGCCTGGTAAATCAGGCCGTCGACCACGCTCGGAGTGGAGATGGTGCGGCCGACGGTTTTGTTGGTCCAGACGGCCTTGCCGGAGAGGTCGCCCGTCGCCGTGAGATCGATACAACTGACCATGCCGACACCGTCGCCGTGTTCGGGGTCCTGGCCGATGGCCATGTAGGCGCGGTCGCCGTCGACGACGACGGTGGCGATGATTTCGCTGGGGCCGTCGTGGGTGGCGTATTTGAGGGGCTGGCCGTTCTTCGTGCGATATTCGGGCGAATCGGCGTCGTAGCGGAAAAGTTCTTTGAGGGCCTGGAAGCCTTCTTTGTGGGCGTAGGGTTCGGGGTCGAAGCCGTAGCACCAGCCGTCGCCGCCGCCCCAGACGATCATGGGCTTACCCTTGACGGTGGCGAAGGCGGCGGAGCTCCAGCTGGCGTGGAGGACGCGCTTCGAGACGCCGGAGGCCTCTTCGGCGATGACTTTGCCGGTGGCTTTGTCGACGGCGATGAGGGCGGGGGCGAAGGGGGCGGGGATGTTGAGGTGCGACCAGTCGACGCCGTTCGAGGTGGCGATGAAGATTTTGTCGCCGACGATGAGGGGCGAGCAGCTCGAGACGTTGTGCGGGAAGATGCCCATCTCGTTGCGGACATCGCTCACCCAGAGGATGTCGGCGGATTTTTCGCCGATGGTCACGGGTTTGCCGTCGACGGAGGAGAATTTGGCCTCGTCGAGGTAGGGACCCTGGTTGCCGTCGGCCTGGCCCTTGACGTCGAAGCAGACGACTTCGCCGCGGTTGGTGACGACGTAGCCGCGGTCGCCTTCGATGGCGACGGAGGAGCAGAGGCCGACGTATTCCCAGTCGCTGACCTTGCCGGCGCCGACCTTGGGGATGACGAGCTGCCAGAGGAGTGCGCCGGTTTTTTCGTCGAAACACATGAGGACGCCGCGGTCGCCGATCTGGGTGGGATCGCGGGGCGATTCGTTGTTGGTGCCGACGAAGACGCGGCCGCCGGCGACGCAGGGGGTGCCGTAGGCTTGGGAGCCGAGTTTGGTGACCCAGCGGATGTTTTTCGTGGATTTGGGATCGACGGTTTCGGACTTGGGGAGGAATTTGCCGCTGACGATGTCGGTGGGGATGCCCTTGCCGGGGGAGACCATGTTGCGGCTCGGTG
Source organism: Opitutia bacterium (assembly GCA_947461205.1). GTDB lineage: Bacteria > Verrucomicrobiota > Verrucomicrobiia > Opitutales > Opitutaceae > GAS368. The sequence continues at coordinate 21,700 of CANHJG010000048.1, read as the reverse complement.
TGCCGCCCCACATGGGCCAATCGCCGGCGTGGGCGAACGGCGCGACCAGCACCGCCGTGAACAAGGAGCAGGACAGGAAGGAACGCAGGTTATTCATTGGCGGAGAGGGAGAGGTTATCGATGAAGACGCGCTTCAGGCTTTGGGGAGAAAACGCGAACACGGCGGGCGCACCGTGCGTGTGGAGTTGTTTCTGGTGGATCTCGATCGTCCAGGCCGTCGGCTCGGGCTTGGATTTTTCCCAGAGTTTGGCGCGGACGAAACCGCCTTCGCCGGTGGCGTCGTGGTCGACGCGGGTTTTGAGGCGATACCAGACGTTCGGCTGGGCTTCGAAGGGGACGGACTCTTTGACGCGTTCGTGATTACTGGTGATTTCGAGGATGCGGCTGTTACCGGTCATCGCGATGAGGTAGCGCTGGTTGACGAGACCGACGGAGGACATCGAGCGGCGCGTGCCATCGGTCATGACGTCGGCCTCGAAGGTGTAGTTCTTCATCTCGGGTTTGCCGATGAAGTTCATGGTGCGCTGGAACAGGATCGCATCGAGGCGGTTGGCGGCGACCTTGCTGCCGTCTTTTTCGAGGATGTGCCATTTGAGGCGGGCGCCGAGCCAGGCGAGCGGGGGGAAGCCGACGTCTTCGCTGGCGGCGTTTTTCTGGCCGAGGGGGAGGGCTTCGAAGGTCTCCTTGTAGCCGGGGCCGGCGACGATGCGGCCGCGGGTGTTGCCGACGAGGGTGTTCCACTTGGCCTGCAAGGCGCCGGCGGAGAGTTTCGAGCTGGCGGTGGTTTTGACGACGTTGCCGGCGATCTCGGCATCGACTTCAGATTTCACGAGGGCCGTGGGCGGGATGAATTTGGCGAAGGAGGCTTCGCTGGTGACGTCGCGCACGCGGCGGCCAGTGGCGTCGAGGCCGTAGACGGTGAAAGACTGGGACTGGCCGGGCGAGAGGGCGAACTCGGCGGGGACGACCTGGAGCTGGGTGATCGGGGCGGTCGAGGGCGCGGGGGGGACAAAGGCGACAGAGGGCGGCACGCTGGCGGCGGAGGCTTTGGGGCCGAAGCAGTGGAGGGCTTCCTTGGTGAACACCAACACGGCATCGCCGTAGAAGGACGGCGCGCCCAGGCAGGGTGCGCCCAACGGGTTGGTCGAGACGACGGTGGCTTTGTCGCCGGCGTCTTTGACGACATAGACGGAGCCGTTCTGCATCGGGATGTAGAACTTGCCGTCGGCGTAGGCGGGCGAGGCGTGGAGTTGGTCGGGGGAGAGTTTTTCCTGCCAAATCGTCTTGCCGGTGGTGGCGTCGGCGCACACCAGGGTACCAGTGGCGATGGTGGAATAGACGCGGTTGTTCACGAGCAGCGGGGAGCTGCTGAAGGCGATGAAGTCGTCGTTGCGCCAGACTTCGGCGGAGGGGGGGAGGATGAGCGGCTTCGGGCCGGTGGGATAGGTGGTCGGGATGGTGATCGCGACGAGGCGGCCGTGGGCGGTGGAGTCGATGTTCTCCTTGCCGTGGACGCCGATGAGTTTGTCGTTGCCGAGGAGGAGGACGTCGGCGTTGACGCCGGCGCCGGAGAGGCGGAAGCGCCAGACGGGTTCGCCGGTGCGGGCATTGACGCAGACGATGAAGCCGCAGCCGGTGCCGGCGTAGAACACGCGCTGGTCGCCGAGGTTGCCGAAGACGGGCGTGGCGAAGGAGCTGTCGATGGGCTCGATGCCGGGGGTGGAGAACCAGGCGAGTTCACCGGTGCGTTTGTCGAACGCGTAGAAGCGGTTGCGGGCCGGGCCGTCGGCGCCCCAGTTGGCGGTGATGCCGTCGGTGATGACGAGCGGGCCGTCGATGGCAAGGGAGCCGGTGCGGCCGTTCGGGAAGGTGAGGCGGCCGTATTCCTCGACCATCGAATGCTCCCAGAGGAGTTTGCCGTCGCGGGTGAACGCCATGAGTTGGCCCCACGTCGACTCAAGGTAGACGTTGCCGGTCTCGGCATCGACGAGGGGCGCGCCGATGGCGTAACGGTTGTAGGTCGTATCGCTGAGGTAGTCGCGGAAACGGTATTCCCAAAGTTTCTTCCCGGTCTGCACATCGAGACAGAGCAGCGTTTCTTCGACATCGGTGGTCTCGCCGTAGAAGCCGAAGGCGTAGACGCGCCCATCGGCGATGACCGGCGCACCGGCGCCGCGGACCTTGAAGGACCAGCGGTGGTTGGGACCGTTGAGGGCGAGGGTGTCGGGCAGTTTGACGGTGGATTGGGAGACGCCGTTTTGGTCGGGCCCGCGCCAATTGAGCCAGCCGGAGGCCGCCTGGGCCGGGCCGACGCTGAGGCCGCCCGCGAACACGAGGAGGACAGGGAGGAGACGAGCAGGGATTCTCATGGGACGAAAACAGGAGGTGAACTGAGGCGACGGGCGAGACGGACGGGCCGAACTTCGGTTACGATGGGGAGGGTGGCCTCCTACTCAATACACGAACGAGAATTGGACGCCGACGCGGCGCGGGGCTCCGGGGCTGCCGGCGTAGATCTCGGGGTTGATGAACTGGTAATAGGTTTTATCGGTGAGGTTTTGGCCGTAGAGGGCGACGGTGTAGCGGTCGAAGCGGTAGCGCAGCTGAGCATTAACAATGCCGTAGGCCGGCTGGGCGAACAGGGCGGTGTTGCGTTCGTCGTAGTAGGAGCGGCCGATCGCGGCATAGCTGGCATTGGCCGACCAACCCTGGCCGAAATCGACGGTCACGCCGGTGCGCAAAGTCGCGGCGGGGATGAAGGGGACGCGCTTGCCGTCGACGCGGGCGCCGGAGGCGTCGCGGTGGTCGTCGAAGGTGGCGTCGGTGTAGCCGGCCTGGAAATCCCACCAGACCTTCTCGACGGGGCTCCACATGAATTTGGCCTCGAAGCCGCGGGCGAGGACCTGGGCGGCGTTGACGACGACGAAGTCGGTGGAGTTGGGGACGGTCCGTTCGAACTGGTAGTTGTCGATGGCATTCCAGAAGGCGAGGACGCTGCCGCCGAAGCGGCCCTTGGGCGGGCCGAAGGTCACACCGGCTTCGGTGGCCCAGATTTGTTCGCCGCCGAAACGGGCGAGGAGGGGGTTGCCGGTGAAGCCGCTGTAACCCTCAGGTTTGTGGGCGATGGAGGTTTTGGCCTGGAGGTTGAGCGAGGGGGAAACGGAGTGCACGACCGCGCCCGAGGCGGACAGGTAGTCATGGCGCTGCGCACCGCGGAGGCGCGGGTCTTGGGGGGCGGGGAAGCCGAAGCTGTTCGAGCTGGCTTTGGTGCGGTCGAGGTCGGACTCGGTGCGCTCGAGGCGGGCGCCGACCTTGAGGACGGTCTTGTCGCCGACGGGCTGATCGAGGTTGGCATAGCCCGCGAGATTCATCTGGCCCACGGAAAAGGCGGAGCGCTCGGTCTGCACGAAATTCGGCGGGACGAAGGCGCTTGGGGGCACGATGAATACGCGGGTCGCGCGGCCGTCGACGGTCGAGTCGGAATAGAAGGCGCCGGCGCGCCATTGGGTGCGATTGGCGCCGGGCGTGGACTCGAAGCGGAACTCCTGCGTCCAGAATTTTTCGCTCTGTTTCACGTTGGAGAACGCGAGCGGCAAGGGCGAGAGGTCGAGGTCGGTGACGGAGGGATCGAGGTCCCATTGCTGCTGGGACGTCGTCGCAGTGAGCGAGCCCCAGGTGAAGGTTTTCTTGGCTTGGAGCGAAAGCTGGAGGCGCTCGACTTTGGTTTCGCCGTTGAGGTCGGAGGCGACCTCGAAGGGATTGCGGCTGAAGAGCGAGGTCAGGCGCGTCGCGTCGTCGCTGGCATTTTCCATCGTGAGACCGAAGCGGACCTGGAGCTGATCGGCGGCCTTCCAGTAGAGGGCGCCGCGGCCGGCGACGGAGCGGCGGTCGTCGGCGGTGCGCTTGCGGAAGGTGTTTTCGATGTAGCCCTCGTGTTCGGTGAGGCCGACGCTGGCGCTGTAGCCGATTTTGTCGTTGAGCGGGCCGTCGAACGAAGCCTGGAGGGCGGAGTATTTGGCGGAGCCGTAGTCGAGCAGGACGTTGCCCTGATGGGTGGCGCCGGGGGTGCGGGTCTTGATGTCGATCACGCCGCCGGGGGCGTTGCGGCCGTAGTCGGTGGCCTGGGAGCCGGCTTTGACGGTGAAGCTCTCGATGTTGAGGAGGGCGCTGGGATAGGAAGAGACGGTGCCGCTCGGCACGTCGTCGATCACGAGTCCGACGGCGGGGGCGGAGAAGAAGATCGAGTTGGAGACGCCGCGTAGGGAGACGACGTCGCCGAAGCCGCGGGTGTCGCTGTTGCTCGTGCCGAGGTTGGGTGCGAGGCCGGCCATGTCCTGGAGTTGCGCCACGCCGTGCTGCTGGAGGAGGTATTGGTTGAGGACGGAGGTGGAATTTTGGATCCGGAGGCCGTCGACGCCGAATTCGGCCTCGACCTTGAAGGGCGACATGGCGGTGGCCTTCGCGTCGGCGGCGGCCAAACGGCCAGCGCAAATTCCGGTGAGAACGGCGAGGCTCGCGACGAGGCGAACGGGCCGGCGGTGGGAGTGAAACAACATGGTGAAGGGGAGGAGAGGGGAGGTTGGGGGCAGACGGGCCCCGCGGAGTCTGCAAAGACGCTTAACCCCTGCCCGAAAGTGCAAGGAGGCGTCCAGTTTTTTCGCAGGCCGGCCGCGGGTTTTTTTCCGGCAGCCGGGCGGGTCAGCGGCGGGCGCCGATGGCGATGAGTTGGTCGCGGGTGCGAAAAAAAAGCGTGCCGGCCGCAATCGCGGGGGTCGCGAGGCAGGTTTCGTCGAGGGCGTTTTTCGCGGCGAGGGAGAATTGGTCCGTGGCGGGCACGACGAAGACGTTGCCCAGCTCGCTCGTGAAGAAAAGGTGCCGGCCGTCCGACACGGGTGACGCGGTCACGCCCTCCGATGCGTTCGCGGTGAGGCGTTCGCTGTAGCGCACTTCGCCGGTGATCGCATCGAAGCAGGTGAGCGTCGCGTTGTCGCGGCAGCCGTAGAGCAGGCGGCCGACGAGGATCGGGGTCTGCAGGTAGTTGCCGCGGCGGTCGTGGTTCCAGGCGATGGACGGGTGTTTCCAGTCGGCGTTGGCGGGCGTGATGTCGCCGCGCGCGTCGGCGCGGATGGCGCGCATCGGGGCGCTGCGCCCGTGGGCGCTGGTGAAGTAGATGAGGTCGCCGGCGGCGAGCGGGGTGGGCACGGGAATGTCGCCGCCGCCGTCGAGTTTCCAGAGCTCTCGGCCTGTGGCGAAATCATAGCCGCCGGCGTGGTGCCAGCCGTTGACGGCGATCTGGGTGCGACCGCCGGCGATGACGATGGCGGGGGTGCTCCAGGTCGGGACGTCGGTGCGCGCGGTACGCCAGACTTCGCGACCGTCCGCGAGGTCGAAAACGGCGAGGGAGGAGCCCTGCTGGACGTCGCATTGGACGATCACTTTTCCTTCGTGGATGATCGGCGAGGCGGCGTAACCCCATTGCGCGGACGGCATCTTGAAGTAACCGGCATCCATCGGCCCGAGGTCTTTTTTCCAGAGGAGGCGGCCGTCGGTGGCGTCGAAACAAAACAGGCCCTCGCTGCCGAAGATGGCGACGATGCGCGTGCCGTCGGTGGCGGGGGTGGAGTTGCAGTGCGTGGCCTTGGTGTGGCGGACGGATTTTGGCACGCCTTCGTGGCCGAGGCGGTTCCAGAGGATTTTTCCGGTGGCCCGGTCGAGGGCGAGGAGGCGCCACTGGTGGGAGGCGTGGTCTTTGGCCGCGCCGATGTCGCCGTAGAGTCCGACCTTCAGATCCACCGCGCCGGCGGCGCTGATCGCGGTCGTGACGTAGATGCGTTCGCCGGACACGATGGGCGAAGCGTGGGCCAGGCCGGGGATCGGGGTTTGCCAGCGGATGTTTTCGCCCGTCGCGATGTTCCACGTCGTGGGGAGCGGCGCGGAGGCGTCGAGCCCGCTGGCGTTCGGTCCGCGGTATTGGGGCCACGAGGCGGCGGAAACCGAAAGGGTGGCGGCGAGGAGTGCGGCGGCGAGGACGAGCGGGTGAGAGCGAGCGTTCATGGCCGGACGATGCGGGGGCGCAGGGGCGGCCTCAATCGGCGGCGCGGAGATCGAAGCAGAGCAGGCGGGTGGGCTCTTGGCGGAGGGAGCCGCGGGTGTTTTGACAGACGTAGAGCAAGCCGTGGGAGAGCACGGGAGGCGTCCAGGTTTCTGTGGCGGCAAACAGCCAGGTGCGGGACCGTTCGCGGTAGCCGTCGGGCGACAGGTCGAGCCAGAGCAGGTGGCCGAATTCGCCGAGACACAGGGCGCGGCCGTCGACGTGCAGGAGCGAGGAGCGAAACGTGCCGACCGTGAGGTCGCGGGGGCCGCGGGCCGACTCGACTTTTTCCTGCCAGGTGGGTTGAGCGCGCCAGCGTTCGCGCCCAGTCTTCAATTCCACGCAGACGAGGTCCGCGTCATTCGGGCCGTGGCCGTGGACGCCGTAGAGGAAGCCGTCCTGGTGGATCGCCGACATGAAGTGCATGCCGAAGGTGGGATTCGTCCACGCCGGGCGCGCGGTGCCGTCCGGCAGCAGGTCCAAGAGTGCGCCGCCTGCGCCGTAGCACTCGGCGATGAAGACCTGGTGGCCGACGACGACGGGTGAGGCGGCGTTGACGGACTCGTAGCGGGTGCCGCGCCAGGGGAACGTGAAGTCCACCTGACCAGTGGCGGGATCGAGGCACAGCAGACCGCCGGTCGGCGGTTTACTTTCGCCGCCGGCAAACACGAAGACGCGTCGCCGGCCGTGGATGGTTGCGGGGACGGGGGAGGCGTAGCTCGGGCCCCAGGTGGTGCCGGCGCCCCAGGCGAGTTGGCCGGTGCGGATGTCGAAGGCGGCGACGCAGGGGCCGCCGGGCACGCCGAGATTGATGATGAGCCGGTCGCCTTCGACGAGCGGGGTGGAGGCGACGCCGAAAAAATCCTGCTTGAGGCCGAACTCGGCGAGGAGTTCACGGCGCCAGAGCACCTGACCGGTGGCCAAATCGAGACAGTGGAGCCGGCCTTCGGCGCCGAAGGTGAAGACGCGGCCGGCGGCGATGACAGGGCTGGCGCGCGGTCCCGAATTGAAGCCGTAGCGGTCGCGGTAGGCGCTCGGATAGGCGAACTGCCAGAGGCGCTGGCCGTCGAGGGGGCGCAGGCAGTCGACGACCTCGTTATCGCCGACGCGGTGAAACAGCACGAGCCGGTCGTCCGCGATGGCGGGTGCGGCGAAGCCCTCGCCTTTCTTGATTTCCCAGACGGGGCGAAGGCCGTCCTGGGGGAACTCCTTGAGCAGTGCGGTCTCGGGCGAAACCATATTGTGCGTCGGACCGAGGAAGGACGGCCAGTCCGAGGTGGTGGCGCGCGCGGGGAGCGGCTTGGGCGCGGCATGAAAGGTCACGTCGGGGTGGTCCTGCGCGGCGGGGGCGGGTGCATCGCGCCGCGGAGCGACGGCGGGCGGGGCGGGGTCGGGAAATTTCCGGCCCGCCTGGGCGGGCGGGTCCGCGGCGCCGAGCGCGACCGTGGAGACGAACAGGCCGAGGACGGAGGACAGGGGGAATTTCATGGGAGCGTCGGCGGGAGTCCGCGGCGGGGCGGCTATTTTTCCACGGCGAGCGCGAAGAGCTGGGTCTGTCCGGTGATATAGAGAGTGCCGTTGGCGGCGACGGGCGTGCCGTGCTGCAGCTCGGGCAGGGCGCTGTTGGTCGCGAGAATTTTCTTCTCCCGGCCGGCGGCGAACACGACGACCGCGCCTTCGGAACTCTGCACATAGACCTTGCCGTCGGCGACGAGCGGCGAGCCCCAGATGTTGGCTTTCAGGTCGTGGAGCCAGAGTTTTTTGCCGGTCGCGGCGTCGAGGCAGTGGAGGTAACCGGGGGTGTCGGCGGCGTACACTAGGCCGTCGTGCACGGCGGGCATCGAGATGCTGTCGTTGAAGTCTTCGCCGGAGAGGCGCCAGAGCTCGGCGGTGTTCGTGACGTCGCCGCGTTGGCGCGCGTCGAGGCAGCGGAGGGCGCCGGGGCCGGAGCCGGCCTCGGGCTCGCCGATCGCGGCCAACACGCGGTCGCCGACGAAGACCGGGGCGGCGAGAAACTGGAAGACGGTCTCCGGCTCGCCCGTGGCCGACGGTTTTTCGTGGGCTTTGCCGTTGAATTTCCAGAGGAGTTTGCCCGTCGCGGGTTCGAACGAGTAGAGCCAGCCGTCGCCTCCGGGAAACGCCACCTGCGGCACGCCGGCGACGACGCCGTATCCGGGCGAGCCCCACTGGCCGGTCAGGATTCGGCTGCCGGGGGAGTTATCCTGCCAGACGATGCGGCCGGTCTTTGCGTCCACGGCGAGGAAGCTTGGCGCCGCGGGGTTTTTGACCTTGCCGGTCTTGTAGTCTGCCGAGTTGCCCGTGACGACAAAGAGCAGTCCGCCGGCGATGAGGGGGGACGAAGAGGAGGCCTGGTTGGGGAGGACGCCGAGGGTGGCGCGCAGGTCGATCAGCCACACTTCGCGGCCGTCCTGCACGGCGCGGCAGACGAGCTCGGCGCGATTGCTCACGTAATAGACGTAGTCGCCAGCGACACACGGGGTGGAGGTGAGGCCGATGGTGCCGTCGTCCTCGGCGGGATTGCGGAGTTTTTCGTGGGTGGCCGCCCAGAGGAGACGGCCGTCGTTTTCCGCGAAACACTTCAACACGGCGCGGTGTTCGGTGTGGTCCTTCGGGTCGTTGTCGGTGCCGATGAAGACGCGGCCGCCGCTGATGACGGGGGCGCCGAAGGTGACTTTCCCGAGGGGAGCGGACCACTTGAGATTTTTCCGGGGAATCTTTCCGCCGGCGCTCCAGTCGAGGGGCAGACCGGCCTCGCGCGAAACCATATTGCGGTCCGGGCGGCCGCCGAGCATCGGCCAGTCGTCGGCGTAGAGTCCGGCGGCGGCGAGGGCGGCGAGGGCGCAGAGGGTAAGTCGGGGACGGATCATCGGGCGGCGATGCAGACGAGGTGGGTGAAGGTTTTCACGTAGAGCCGGCCGCCGTCGACGCACGGGGTGCTGTGGGTGCCTTCGCCGAGGGGGCTGCGCCCGAGTTCCTGGAACGTGTCGCCGGTGGCGAGGACGATCATTTCGCCCTTGGTGGTGGCGCAGTAGATTTTCCCGGCGATCAAGACGGGTGAACTGAAGAACTCCGCGCGGGGCAGGCGCTCCGACCAGATCTCTTTGCCCGTCGCCGCCTCGATCGCGCTGGCGATGCCGGCGTCGCTGATCAGATACAGGCGGCCGTTGTGGAAGAGCGGGGTCGGCACATAGGGCGTGGCGCGGCGCAGGGTGTAGGCGACGTGCGTCTGGCCGACGGTGCCCTTGCCGCCGAGTTTGATGGCGGAAAGATAGTTGCCGGTGCCGGCGCCGGAACCGCAGCTGCCGATCGCGTAGTCGCCGGCCACGATGGGCGAGGCGACCATGCGTTTGTCGAACACCGGCGAATCCCAATTGAGGGCGCCGGTCGTCGGATCGAGGCTGGAGACGCCGTGGGACTGGCTCGTGAGCAGCAATTCCACCGTGCCGTCGGCGCGCCGGTGCGTGATCGGCGTGCCGTAAGCGGTGGCGATATTGGCGTTGCGACCGGCGGCGCGCGGGGACGTCCACGTCACGGCGCCCGTTTTTGTGTCCAGGGCGACCACCGAACTTACGCCGTCCTGATCGTTCGTCACAATCACGTTGCCCTCGTAAATCATGGGCGAGGCACCGTGCCCGTGCTGGGCCGCAAAGGTCCCCAGATCGCGGCTCCAGAGTTCGTGGCCAGCGTGGTCGAAGGCGCGCACCCAGAAATGGTCATTCGACACGAAACAGGCGACGACGCGCTCGGCGTCCACCACCGGGGATGTGTTGGCGTAGCCCGTATTCTTGTTTCCGAGGCGTGCCATCGGCAGCGGATAACTCTTCTGCCAGAGTTCCTTGCCGTCCGATTTTCGCACGCAAATGATCGCTCGTTCTTTTCCCTCCGCGAGGGCGGTCAACAGGAACAACCGGTCCCCCCAGCCGACCGGCTGCGAGTGGCTGGCGCCGGAAATCGGGACGCGCCAGGCGAAATCCTTTTCCGTCCACACGACGGGCACGCCGGCGGTGGGGCTGATGCCAGTGCCGTTGGGACCGCGAAAGCGCGTCCATTCCTGGGCGCCGGCGGTGACGACGAGGTTCGCCGTGGCGACCGCAGAAAAAAAGGCGAGACGGGGCAATGAATTCATGGGGTAACGGAATGGAGGGAGCGACCGACGCTGGCGCGGGTCGAAGCACAGGCGGAGGAGGATACGCGGTCAAAGAGAATTCGGCGACGGATCGCGCGGCGCGCGCTTGCCGTGGGCCCCGGTTTCGGCCAACTCGTGCACCGCCCCCCCCCGACCCCATGAATATTTATCCCGCGCTCCTCTCGGTCCCGTTTCTTTTCGGCGTTTTGTCCGCCCAAGCCGCGCCCGGTGCGGACTGGCCGGTGTGGCGCGGCCCCACGGCCGACGGTCACGCGGCGACCGGTCAGACGGTGCCGGTGAAATGGAGCGAAACGGAAAACGTCGTCTGGCGGGCGCCGATCCGCGGGCGGGGGCACAGCACGCCCATCGTGGTGGGCAATCACGTTTACCTGACCAGCGCCGACGAGGCCAAGCAGGAGCAATTCGTGCTCTGTTTCGATCGGGCCAGCGGGCAGCCACAATGGGAGACGGTGGTCCACCGCGGCCCGCTCGACACGGTTGGGCATCGCAACACGTCGCAGGCCTCGGGCTCGGTGACGTGGGACGGCGAGCGGCTGTATGTGAATTTTCTGCACGACAAGGCGATTCATGCGACGGCGCTCGATCTGGCCGGGAAAATTCTCTGGCAGCAGCGCGTGTCCGACTACGTGCCGCACCAGGGCTTCGGCTCTTCGCCGGTCGTGCACGAATCGGTGGTGCTGGTGGCGGCCGACCACAAAGGCGGCGGCAAACTCGTCGGGCTCGACAAACGCACGGGCAAAATGCTCTGGCAGCAGGACCGGCCCAAGGTCGCGAACTATGCCTCGCCGGCGGTGGTGAAAATCGCGGGCCGCACGCAGGCCGTGCTCGGCGGCTGTGGAGTGGTCGCCAGCTTCGATCCGCTCACCGGGAAGAAACTGTGGGAGATCGAGGGCTCGACGGACGAAACGGTCGTGACGGCGGTGACCGACGGCCGCCGGGTTTTCGTGAGCGGGGGTTATCCGAAGAACAACGTGACGGCAGTGGAGGCCGACGGCTCCGGCAAGATCGCCTGGCAAAACACCGTGCGGGTCTACGTGCCTTCGATGCTGGTGCGCGACGGGCACCTGTTCGCGATGTTGGACACGGGCCATGCGGTGTGCTGGAAAGCCGACACCGGCGAGGAGGTGTGGCGGGAGAAAGTCGACAAGGACTACTACGCGTCGCCGGTGCTGGTGGGCGACCGGTTTTATGCGACGAGCCTGCGGGGCGTGACCTCGGTATTCGAGGCGACGGCGCAGGGTTTCGGCAAACTGCTCGCGCAGAACTCGCTGGGCGACGAGGCCCTCGCCACGCCTGCAATCTGCGGCGGGCGCATCTACCTGCGCAGTGCGAAAAAGGGCGAAGGGCGGCAGGAGTCGCTGTGGTGCATCGGCGAAAAATGACGACGCCGCTGCGCGTCGTGTGGGTGGTGGCGTTCCTGGCGGGCGCCGGGTTGGCGTTTGCGGAGTCCGCGTCGCTCGTGGCTTCGCCGGAGCCGGGCTGGCCGCAGTTTCGCGGGCCGCGCCGCGACGGCGTCAGCGATGAGCGCGGGCTGCTCGCCACGTGGCCTGAGGGCGGGCCGAAATTGCTCTGGTCGGCGAAGGGTGCGGGGCGCGGCTTCTCGTCGACGATCATCGGTGGCAGCCGGCTCTACGTGACCGGCGATTTCGACGCCGAGCTGCGCATTCTTGCCTACGATCTCGCGGGCCAGCCCCTGTGGTCGGCGCGCAACGGCGACGCGTGGCTCAACCAATATCAGGGGGCGCGCACGTCGGTCACCTACCGCGACGGCCGACTGTATCATGAGAACGCCCACGGCCGGATCGCGTGCCTGGACGCGGCGACTGGGCGGGAACTCTGGGCGGTCGATCTGGCGCAACGTTTCGGCGCGGAGAACATCACGTGGGGGTTTAGCGAATGCCTGCTCGTGGATGACCACGCCGTGTATGCGACGGCGGGCGGGCGCGATGCGATGCTGGTCGCGCTTGAGGCGCGCACGGGGGAGCTGCGGTGGGCAATCGCGCAAGCCGGTCCTGCGTCCGAACAGCGCGAGAGCGCCACCTATGCGGCGCCGATTCTGGTGACGTTCGCCGGCCGGCGGCTCGTGATCGGCTGCACGCAGCGGCAACTCTACTGCGCCGATGCCGACACCGGCGTGCTGCAATGGACGCGGCCGCGGGTTACGCGGTATTCCGTGCTCGCGGTTTCGCCCGTGCTCGTGGGCGACGCCGTGTTCATGACCGCCCCGATCGGCCCGCCGGGCCAACTCTACCGGCTCGTCGCGCCGCGCGCGGCCGGCCAACCGGTGGGCGTCGAGGACGGATGGACCACGGCGCTCGACACCTGCCAGGGCGGCGTGGTGCACCGCGACGGCCGGTTGTACGGCTCGACCTATCCGCGCCGCGGCAGCTGGCAGGCGCTCGATGCGCGCACCGGTGCCCTGCTCTACGAGAGCGCGGAGTTGATGAAAGGCACGACGATGTGGGCCGACGAGCGGCTGTACACACTTGCTGAGGACGGCTGGATGGCGCTGCTGGAACCGACGGAAAAGGAATTCGTGGTGCGGGGACGTTTCCGGCTCGCGGTGGCGCGCGACCGCGACGCGTGGGCGCATCCGGTGATCCATGACGGCCGGCTCTACGTGCGTTACCACGACACCGTGTCGTGCTACGACGTGCGGGCGCACGGTCGTTGACGCAGGCTGAGCCGCTCCCCCGGGCCCGCGTCGCTGGACGGACGGCTAGACCGCCGCGACGGTGGCGGCGAGCGGTTCGCCGTAGGGCAGATCGTCGGGGATCGGCACAAACTCGCGAAACTGGTCCCAGAGGCGCGAGAAATCCTTGTTCAGGTCGCCGGACAGGCAGTCGGTGATGTCCCCGCCCGCCTCGGGGTAGCGGTCGATCACCTGCTTGAAGGAGAAGGTTGGGTTATAGAATGCGTAGACGAGTTTGCGCATGTTTTCCACGCCGGTGCGCATGGCGGCGCCGTAGGCGGCAAAGCGTTCGGGCGAGAGGTCGCCGTCGACGAGACCGGCGTGCACGGTTTCGGCGACGAGTTGGCCGCTCTTGAGGGCGAGCATCACGCCGCTGCTGAACACGGGATCGAGGAACGCGAAGGCGTCGCCGACGAGCGCGAGACCGGGTGCGGCGCAGTAGCGGGAGTGGCGCGAATACTCGCTCGTCACCCAGTATTCGCCGGTGGAGCGGCCGACGGAGAGATGGTCTTTAATCCAAAGGTTTTCTTCGATCTCGCGCTCGAACATGGCCTGCGGGTCCTTCACGCCGTCGCGGGTGAGATATTTGCCGTCGGCGACGACGCCGACGCTCACCATGCCGTTGTGCTGCGGGATATGCCAAAACCACCCCTTGTGCGGGATGAACGCCACGGTGGTCTCGCCCTCGTCGAGGCCCTCGGCGCGCTTCGAATCCTTGTAGTAAGTCCAGATGGCGATTTTGTTGAGGAACGGGTCGCGCTCGCGCCAGCCGTTGCGGTTCGAGGCGAACGCCTCCTTGCCCGTGCAATCGAGGGTGATGGGGGCGCGCACCTCGTAGGTGCGGCCGGCGCGGTCGGTCACCGCGACCCCGACGACGGCCTCGCCGTCCATGACGAGGCGGGTGACGGAGGATTCCTCGCGAACGTCGGCGCCCTTTTCGCGGGCGTTATCGAGCATCATCTGGTCGAACTCGGAGCGCAGCACCTGCCAGGACTGCGCGATCGTGTCCTTGTCGTAGCGGTTGAAAAAATAGAACGGCTGGGAGCGGCCACCCTCGGGCTGGACGAAACGCACGCTGTATTTTTTCACGAAGTGCGAGCCCTTCATTTTCGGGATCATCCCGAGACGCTGGAGCGGCTGAAAGGTAAACGGGATCAGGGATTCGCCGATGTGGTAGCGGGGGAATTTCTCGCGCTCGAGGATGAGCACGCGGTGACCGTACTCGGCGAGGAGGGCCCCGGCGGATGAGCCGGCGGGACCGGCCCCGATGATAATGGCGTCGTAGTTTTCGGAGGAGGGAGAGGGCGACATGGCGGTGTGAAAGCGAAGGGGGGGGAAGGGGCGACCGGATAATACGTGCTGGCTACGCGGATGGATGCGGGGCAGTGTTCTCGGCCGCGGGCGTTTGGCAACGGTGGAGGACGAAACCGAGTCCGGCCCCAAACCCGAGGCCGTGGGCGGCGCCCCACAGCAGACGACCGTTGGTGCCGGGCACGGCGGCGTGGAGTTGCTCGCCGAGGTAATAGCCGGCGCTGTGGAGGGCGAAGAGTCCGGCGAAGGTCAGAAGGAAACCCGGCGTGCGGCCGAAGGCGCGCTGCAGGACCCAGGTCATCGCCGCGAGGCCCGCGGCCGCGCCGAACAGGTCGGCCTGGTAGCGTCCGCGCAAGCCGAACCAAAACACGCACCAGCCCGCCGCATAGGCGAGAAACGCGAGCGCGAAGCAGGGCGGAAAACGTTTCCACGCGCCGGGCGCGGCCACCAGGCGGCTGAGTGCCAGCCCGCCGAGACCGACGTAAACCAGGGCCGTAGTCGTGTAGAGTCCGGCCGTGCCGGGGACGAGGCGGAACGCCCAGATCGAATAGGCCAGCAGGCTGACCACGGAGAAACTGACGCCGCCGAAGAGCACCGACGAAATCAGACGGCGCGGCGGGGGAAAACCGGACGGGGGCGAGTCGGCGAGACCGAAGCATTTCATGGGGAGGAAGTGAGACGGGGAGGTTGCACCGTCCACGCGGCGAGGGCGAGCAGAGACACCCCTGCGGCGAGCGTGTAGAACACTGCGGCGTAGGAGCCGGTCATCGCATGGCATTGCGCAAGAAGCAGGGGGCCGACGCCGGACGAGACGACAGTCATCATTTGGGCGGTGCCGACGATGCGGCCGAGGTGCGCGCGGCCGAAAGTCTCGGCCCAGTAGCTGAAGAAAATCACGATTACGAATCCGCCGGCGAGACCCATGACGACGGCGAACGCGTCGACCTGGGCGATGGTGCGCAGCGAGGGCAGACCGGCGAGGGCGCCAGCGAGCAACACCATGGTAAGGGCCATCAGCCGGTGCATGCTCCAGCGGGAGGCGAGCCAGCCGCCGAGGAAATTGCCTACGAGGGACAGGAGGGCGCAGACGACGAGGCTGCGGTGGTAGATGCCGGCGGGAAAGCCCCGCTCGGCGAGGATGGATTCGTTGAAGAGACCGATGCCCGAGGCGACGAGGTTGTAGACGGAACTCGCCAGCGCGAAGACCCAGAAGGCCGGTGTGCGCAGCGCTTGGCCCCACGTGAAACTCGGCGTTGCGGCCGGGGCGGCGGGCGTCGCGTCGTTTTCCATGGCGAGCCCGCAGTCCTCCGGACCGCGCCGGCCGAGCCACCAGGCGGTCAGGGCGAGGCCGGGTAGGAGGCACCAGCCGAGGCCGGCCCAGGCGGTGCGCCAGCCGTCGGAGACGACGACGGAACCCACGACGGGAAACGCCACCATGAAGCCGAGGCTGAGCCCGACGGCGTAGAGGCCCATGGCGAGGTTGAGGCGGCGGCGGAACCATTGGCCGACCATCGCGAGGCTCACGACGGAGAGGGCGCTTTGGCCAAGGCCGCGCGACAACACCAGCAACCCGAACAGGACGGCGGCGCTGGTCGTCGCGCTCATGGCCAGCACCACCGCGCCGAGGAGGCCGGCGACGAGCGGCAGAGTGGTGCGGCTGCCGAGGTGATCCTGCAAGCGACCGACGCCGATGCAAAACAGCGAGCCAAGCAGCGTGGCCCAGAGATTCATCTGGGCGAACGCAAGCCGGTCGAGCGACAAATCTTTGAGGAGCGACTCGGTGATCAGGCCGAGGCCTTGGGTGCGGCCGGGCAGGGTGCCGACCATGGCGACGGCGGCGAGGCCCAGAATGACCCAGCCGTAGTAGAACGGAACGCGGGCCAGGGCGGCGGGGAGTTTCGGCAGAGTGGCGGCGGGGTGGGTCATGCGGAGTGGGTCTTAGAAGCCCAGAGGCGGGTGGTCGTTCGGAGGGAAGGCCGGGCGCCGACGAGGGCCGGGGTGGCGAGGATGCGTTCGCCGAAGTCCGCTGGGTGGAGGATGGCGGGTTTGGTCCCGCCGGCCTTTAGCACGGTGAGTTTGCCCGGGAGCGAGGCGAGGAGGGGCCGGCGACGGTTCATCACAGGGTGGATGGGGCGGCGTTATTTTTGGCCGATGCGGTAAAGGTGGCTGGCACTGCGGATAAACAGCGCGCCGTCGGTTGCGGCGTAGGACGCCAGGGTGCGCTCGCCGAGTTGGTTGGTCGCGATTTTTTCGAAGGTGCGCGCGGCCCGCACGACGGTGCCGACGCCATCCTCGCTGAGGAAATAGATTTTGCCGTCGGCCGCGATTGGCGAGGCGGAGTAGTTGCCCTCGAGCCGCTCCTGCCAGTGCAGGGTGCCGGTGCGCGCGTCCCAGCACGAAGCCACGCCGGCGTCGTTGACGGCATAGAGTTCGTCGCCCACGACCACGACCGACGGGGTGAGCGGGGCGCCCTTGGTGGTGCGCCAGGCGAGGTGCGTGTCGGTGACGTCGCCCTCGCCGTCGGCGCGGAGGGCGAGGAGATCGGCGCGGTTGTAGCCGGTGGCGATGAACAACAAGCCGTGGGCGAACACGGGCCGCGGTACGACGGAGTAGCCGCTGCCGTAGCGCACGCGCCAGAGTTCGCGGCCGTCCGCCGGATCGAGCGCGGAGACGGCGCCGCTGCCGGGGGCGATGAGCTGGGGCCGGCCGTTTACCGTGATGAGGAGCGGGGTGGCGAAGGAGAATTTTTGTTTCGCGTCCGCCGTGCGGGCGACCTTCCAGACGACCTCGCCCGTGCCGGCGGCGAGGGCGACGACGAATGGGGAGGCGGAACCGTCGGCGCTGAAGATGAGGCGGTCGCCGACGAGCGCGGGCGAACCGCCGTTGCCGTGCACGGAAGCGTAGCCGAGGTCTTGGTTGCGCCAGACGATTTGGCCGGTGAGGTCGAGGCACGCGGTGCCGTGGTGGCCGAAGTGCACGTAGAGGCGCTCGCCGGCGAGAATCGGGGTGGGACTGGCCTGAGAGTTTTTTTGGTGGATCGTCTGTTCCCGGCTTTCCGCCGCGGTAAAGACTTCCGTGTTCCAGAGGACGCGGCCGTCGGCGGAGTCGAGACACAAGGTGTGGAGCGAAGGCGTCGATCCGGGACCCGGCACGGCGGTGGTCAGGTAAATGCGGCCGCGGCCGACGACGGGGGAAGACCAGCCGGTGCCGGGGACGGGCTGTTTCCAGACGACATTTTTTTCCGCGGACCACTCGAGGGGCAGACCGGTGGCGTGCGTGTCGCCCTGACCGGTCGGGCCGCGAAATTCCGGCCATGCATCGCGCGTGGCCGGGGCGGCGACGGCGGGCGTCGCGGCGAGGAGGAGAAGGACACAGAGGCGGGCCGGGGTCATGGCGCAGGAGGTGGGCAAGGCGGGCGGGAGAGGCGTGGATGCCGAACGGTGGCGGGGCGGGCATCAATGCAATTCTCGCGCCGACCGTGAAAGCAGGGCGGAGCTGGGGATTTTGGGGCCGGGGCGGCGGGCCGGGGCGAAGCGACCTAAGTCGATGTCGTGGCCGGGCGGTGGCGGCCGACGAGCACTTCGAACAGCGGGGAGGCCATCAGGGTCGTCACGACAGCCATGATGACGAGCGTGGCGAACAGGGCCGGGGAGATGATGCCGCGCTGGAGGCCGATGTTGATGATGATGAGTTCCATCAGCCCGCGGGCGTTCATCAGGGTGCCGATGCCGAGCGACTCGCGGTGCGAAAGACCCGTCGCCCGCGCGGCGAGCCAGCACGCGACGCCTTTGCCGCCGATCGCCGCGACCATAATGAGGCCGGTCATGCCCCAGAGGTAGGTGGAATCGATCAGGCCGATCTGGGTGTTGAGTCCCGAGAAGGTGAAGAACAGCGGCAAGAGGAGCGCGACGGTGAGGGGCTGGATGCGCGCGATCAGCTCCTTCGTCACCAGGCCGCGCGGCATCGCAATCCCCATGATAAACGCGCCGAACACCGCATGGAGCCCGATGAGGTCCGTGAACCACGCGCCGAACGCCATGAGCGCGAGGAGCAGCACAAATTCGCGCTCCGCCAATTCACCGCGCTCCTCGACTCCGCGCGCCCACCGCGCGAGCAGCGGTCGGATGACCCCCAGGGCCACCGCGCCATAACCGATGCCGCCGGCGATGTTGGTCACGGCGTGCGCGAGGGCGCCGTCAAAACTGGCGAGCACAATGGCCAGCAGGCACCACGCCGCCGCGTCGTCCAGTGCCCCGGCCCCGAGCGCCACCGTGCCCATGGTGGTGCCGGTGAGCCCCTTAAAATGGATGATCCGCGCCAGCATCGGAAACGCCGTGATGCACATCGATGCCCCGAGAAACAGCATCGCCTCCATCAGCGAGGTCCGCGGCGGGAAGAGTGCCGTGTGGTGGTAAAAAAACCAGCCGAGCCCCGCGCCCAGCACGAACGGGGTCACCATGCCCGCGACCGAGACTGCCAGCGCGCTGCGCATCTGCCGCTGCACGATGTCCACCCGAAACTCCAGCCCGACGACAAACATGTAGGCCGCGAGCCCGAGCTGAGAAATCGGAAACAGGATCCGCAAGGTCTCAGGCGGAAAAATCGCCGCCGAGATCGCCGGAAAAAACAGGCCAAGCAGCGAAGGCCCGAGCAGGACGCCGCCAATCATTTCCGCAACCACTTGGGGTTGCCCGGCTCGCTTGCCGAGCAGGCCCACGACCTGGCACACGACCAAGATCACCCCGATCTGGAAAAAGAAGTGAACGGCGAGTTGGAGGTTCGTCATGGGGTGAGTCGCGTGGGCAGACGCCCGGCGCGGGAAAGCGATGCGCGGTCCGCGAAGGATGCAGGCGATCCGGCGGCTACTGCGTCAGGCAGTAAAGGTGCGTGCCGGTACGGAGGATGATTTCGCCGTCGGCGAAGGCCGGGGTGGAGAGTGTGTAGCTGCCGTCGAGAGCGTTTTTCCCGAGGAGTTTGTAAGCGGGACCGGCCTGGATGACGGCGGTTTCACCGGTCTGGCCGGTGAGGTAGATCTTGCCGTCGGCCATGATGGGCGAGGCCCACGTGCGGCCGATGCCGGTGTCTTCGGGGCCGTAAATCACCGCGCCCGTTTTGGCATCGAGGCAGGTGAGCGTGCCGTTGTCGGAGGCCATGTAGAACCGCGGGCCGTCGCTCACCGGGCTTGGCACGTCGGGGGCGTTGCGCGGGTCGGTCCAACTCCAGGCGAGCCGGCTGGTGGAGATATCGCCTTGGCCGCCGGCGCGGAACGCGAGGAGCGGGATTTTGCGGGTCGGCGCGAAGATCATCCCGTCGCGGACGGTGGGGGAGGGGACGACGCGGAACGCGCCGTCATTTTTGGGATTCAGGCCGCCGGCGCGCCAGAGCTCGGCGCCCGTCGCGGCGTCGTGGCCGGTGAGGTAGTTGCCGCCGAGGACGACGAGTTGCTTGCGGCCGTCGATTTCGGCGACGGCGGGCGTGGTGTAGGCGTCGGGCGATTCGCGCAGGGCGTCGGTGGGGCGTTCGACGCGCCAGGCCACGGCGCCCGTGAGCGCGTTGAGGGCGAGAAGGTAGGACGGTTCCGTGGTCTTCATGCCGTGGAGCACTTGGACGACGAGTTTGCCGCCGACGAGGACGGGGGAGGAGCCGTAGCCGTGGTTGGCGCCGAGCGCGCCGTATTTTTCCACGAGATTGAACCGCCATTTTTCGGTGCCGGCGAAATCGAAGCAGGCGATCAGGCCGTTGCCGGAGACGGTCCACACGTGGGTCCCGTCCGTGACCGGCGAGGGGCTCGACGAGTTGTGTTGCATTTTGAATACGTTGCCCTGGTCGAACGGTTTCCGCCACAGCTCGCGGCCGGTCGCGCGGTCGAGGCAGAGGAGCAACAAGTCTTGTCCGCCGATGCTGCCGCCGGCGGGACCGCGGCCGCCGCCCTTGCTTTTGCCGCGCTTGCCGTCGGGCCCGGGTGGCGGGGGCGGCGGGGGAGTTTCGGCCGCGGCCGCGATGATTTCCCGGGACGGCGTGTTGAGGAAAATACGGTCACCCCAGACGACGGGGGAAGAGCCGCTCCACGCGGGCATTTCCTGCTTCCATTTGATGTGCTGCGTCGGGCTCCACTCGACGGGGAGATTTTTCACGGTGGTCGTGGTGCCGTCGCCGTTCGGGCCGCGCCAGGCGGGCCAGTGGGCGGCGACCGCCGGGGAGAGGGTCGCGCACGCGAAGAGCGAAGCGGTGCAGACGGCGCGAAGGACAACGCTGGAACGCGGGTGGAAGAGAGCAGGGGAGGGCTTCATGGGGAGAGGGTTCGGGGACCGGGCGGCGAGGGAAAATCGGCGGCAGGACGCGCGGAGTCGAGCGGGGATATGGGGCCATGTCGCGAGAAAACCCGAGCGTGCGGCGGTCGGGTTGCATCCGGTGCTTGCAGCGGGCGCCGGAATGTGAGCCATTGATCGCCCCATGATTTCTGAACACATCAAGGAACTCGAAACCGCCCGCAATCGCGTGGCCGAACTGGAGAAGGCCGTGGCGGCGCAAATGACGGCGGAGCTGGCCGGCTTACCGGCTAAATATGGTTTCGCCGATTTGAACGGATTGATCGCGGCCCTGAAGACGGCGGCCGGCGTCGGCCGCAAGGCCCGGAAGGCCAAAGCGGCACCCGTGGCGGGCGCCGCTCCGGGGTCGCGCCGCAAGCGCGCGACGATCACCGATGCGACGCGCGCCGAGGTGAAGACGATGGTGGAGGCCGGCAAGACGGGGGCCGAAATCGCCGCCGCGCTGGGGATTTCGCCGCCGAGCGTGCAGAACATCAAGAAGGCGCTGGGGCTGGTGAAGGCGGGCAAGTAACCGCCGCCGGCAGCCGGCGGGCGGCCGATCAGGGCGTGGTGGCCGGCGTGGGCTCCTCCGAGACCGGGATGGCCGGCGGGAGGAGCGAGTATACGACGGGGGTGACCACGCGGGACAAGAGGAGGGAGCTGATGAGGCCACCGATGATGACGATGGCGAGCGGCGAGTAGAGGCCGCTGCCCTGCATCGCGAGCGGGAGCAAGGCGCCGAGCGCGGTGGCGGTGGTGAGGACGATGGGCAAAAAGCGGGTTTCGCCGGCGCGTTCGATGGCCTCCTTGAGCGGCACGCCCTGGGCGCGGAGCTGATTGGTGAAGTCGACGAGCAGAATGGAATTTTTGATTTCCATGCCGATGAGGGCGATGAAGCCGATGGCGCCGGTGAAGGACAGGGAGTAGCCGGTGATCCAGAGGGCGGTGACGCCGCCGATGAGGCCGAGGGGGACGACGGAGGCGACGATGAGGGTGCCACGGAAGCTGCCGAATTCGAGGACGAGGATGGCGAAGATGCCGAAGGCGGCGATGAGGAGAATTTTGCCCATGCCGCCGAAGCTTTCCTCCTGGTTTTCGACTTCGCCGGAGAACGCCCAGCGGACGCCGGG
>CANHJG010000047.1 GCA_947461205.1 Opitutia bacterium | reverse complement strand
TTTGAGGTCGGTAATGAGCGCGGCGATGGGTTGGTCGACGCCGCGTACGAGATTGCCGTGGGCGCGCTCGATGTAGTCGTGGCTGTCCCAGGTGCCGTTGTAGAGCTGCACGAAGCGCACGCCCTTCTCGACGAGCTTGCGGGCGAGCAAACACTTGCGGCCGAACGAATCGGTGGCGTCCTGGCCGATGCCGTAAAGCGCTTTGGTCTTCTCGTCCTCCTTGGAAAGATCGAGCGTCTCGGGGACCTGCAGCTGCATGCGGAAGGCGAGCTCGTAGTTGTCCATGCGCGCGGCGAGTTCGTCGAAGCCGGGATGCTGCGCGGCGTGGGCAGCGTTGAGTTGCGCGATGAGATCGAGGTTCTTGCGCTGGCGTTCGGGGGTGACGCCGGCGGGAGGGGTCAAATCGAGGATGGGCGAGCCCTTGGCGCGGAGCGGGGTGCCTTGGAAACTCGCGGGCAGGTAACCGTTGCTCCAGTTGGCGGTGCCGCCCTGAGGGTAGGAAACCTCGGGGAGGACGATGAAGCCGGGGAGATCCTGGTTGAGTGAACCGAGCCCGTAGTTGACCCACGCGCCGAGGCCGGGGTCGCCGCCGAAGCGGTTGCCACAGTTCATCTGATACATGGCGGTCGGGTGGTTGACGCTGTCGACCTGGCAGCCGCGGTAGAAGCAGAGGTCGTCGGCAACGCGGGCGAGGTGCGACCAATTGGTGGCCATGTCCGCGCCGCTTTGGCCGGCCTTGATGAATTCGAACGGACTGCGGACGTAGTAGCGCTTGCCGCTCTCCATCGCGGATTTTTGCTTTCCCTCGCGGGTGAATTCTTGGAGGTGGAGTTTCGCGAGCATCGGCTTCGGATCGAACGTGTCGATGTGCGAGGGCCCGCCTTCCATCATCAGGAAAATGCAGTTCTTGGCCTTGGCCGGGAGGTGCCCGGGCTTGGGGGCAAGGGGATTGGCCTTTTCTGCCGCGCGGGCCGAGGAGGACTGGGCGAGCAGGGCGGAGAAGGCGACGCTTCCGAGGCTCGCGCCGAGGCCGTAGAGGAAGTCGCGGCGGGTGGGGGCGTGGAGGGCGCGGGCGCCGGCGCAGGGGAAGTAGCGATTAGTCGACATACGAGAATTCGTTCGCGTTGAAGAGGGCGAGGCAGACATCGGCGAGGGCGCGGGTGCGGACCGGGACATCGGCGGAGCGGAGGTCGGGGACGAAGTCGGCGTTGGCGTAGAGCGTTTCCGTGAAAGCGAATTTTTCGCCGGTGTTTTCCTCGACGGCTTCGCGGCGGACTTCGAGGGGCGGGGCGGGAGTCGAGGGAACGTCGGAGGCGTTGAGGGCGGTGATGGCTTTCCAGTGGGCGAGGCAGGCGGCGAGTTCGGCGGCACTGGGCGCGCGCGCAAAGGCGAGGGCGAAGCAGCGGGTGATCGCGTCCGCATCGGCCGACGTTTCCTTCACGGCTCGGGCGGCGAGCGCGAGCGCGCGGGCGTGGCTCGTGGCGCCGTTGAAGAGACTGAAAACCTGGGGCGTGACCGTGGAGGCGTCGCGGCGTTCGCAGGAGAAATCGGGGGTGGGCTGATTGAACACTTCCATCGCGGGATCGGGGAGGCCGCGGATCTTCAGCGCGTAGAGACTGCGCCGGTGGCGCTGCGCGGGGAGTGGATGGGGGATCCACGCGGAGGCGAAGGTGCCCATGACCTGGCGCGGTTGCAGGGCGGCTTCGAGGTTCATCTCGGGGCGATTCGGAATGCCGCCGAGCGTCGGGTTGAGTTCTCCGGTGGCGGTGAGCATGGCGTCGCGCAGTTCCTCGGCGGTGAGGCGGCGCGGTACAAACGCGGCGTAGCTCGTGCCGGCGGGATCCTTTTCGGCGAGGAGCTTGCGGTCGGGGTGCGCGGAGCCGCGGCGGTAGGCGTCGGTCGTCATGATGACCCGGTGGAGTTTTTTGAACGACCAGCCCTGCTCCACGAAGGTGGCGGCGAGCCAGTCGAGCAGTTCGGGGTGCGTGGGCTTTTTACCGGTGCTGCCGAAATTATTCGGATTGCCCGCGAGCGGTTGGCCAAAGTGCCAGAGCCAGACGCGATTCACGATGGCGCGGGTGGTGAGGGGGTTTTCCGCGCTCGCGACCCAGTCAGCAAAGGCCGTGCGGCGGCCTTCGATGGTATCGGGCACCGGATTTTTCGGCGCGACGCCGATGGCGCTGAGCACACCGGGCGACACCTTTTCGCCGAGAGCAAACGGATCGCCGTAGGTGAGAATGCACGTCTGTTCGAGTTCACCTTCGGTCATGCGCCCCGCGGGTATGCGCAAGGGATTGGAGACGGACTTCAGCTCCGGGGTGCGTCCGTTGTAGACAGCGAGGGCGAAGGGTTCGTAGCGGTCGAGTTCCCATTTGAGTCGTTCGAGACCTTTGCGGGCGACGCGTTCGTTGCCGTAGTCTTCGGGGCTGAAGCCGACGAGCTTGGGCGGGAATTGATCTTCGGGCACTTTTTGGCGCGTGAGTGTGGTGCGGGCGAGGTTGAAGGTGCCCTCGAATTCCCGGCGCTTGCCGCTGCGCTCCTGGGTGCGCGCCGCTTCGACCGCGGCGTTCCACTTCGTGGGATCGAGGCCTTTTTCGTGAAACCATTTTTCGGCCGAGACGAGCAGTTGGGCATCGAGCCGGCGCAGCGTTGCGAGGTAAGCTGCGCGACGAGGTTCGAGGTATTTCGCCTCGTCAAAACCGGCGATGTTTTCTCCGGGGAGAAACGCGGCCGGGCGTTCGGAAAGTTGG
The DNA here is from genome assembly GCA_947461205.1 of Opitutia bacterium. Taxonomy (GTDB): domain Bacteria; phylum Verrucomicrobiota; class Verrucomicrobiia; order Opitutales; family Opitutaceae; genus GAS368. The sequence goes on along the minus strand of CANHJG010000047.1, from coordinate 31,196 downwards.
GTCGTCGCGAATGTGGACTGAATCGAATAGTAGTCGCGCGTCGGCACGGGATCGAACTTGTGATCGTGGCAACGCGCGCACTGCAGCGATTGGGCGAGGAAGGTCTCGCCGACGCTGTTGGTGACATCGTCGAGGAAACGTTGGCGCGCGACCTTGGCGACTTCCATGCCCGTGAGTTCCCAGGGGCCCATCCGGAGAAAACCGGTCGCGACGATCAGCTCGGGATTTTTCGGATCGAGTTCGTCGCCGGCGATTTGCTCGCGGGCGAAACGGTCGTAGGGCAGATCGGTGTTGAAGGCGCGCACGACGTAGTCGCGGTAGCGCCAAGCGTTGCCGCGCTCGAAGTCGTTGGCGAACCCGCTGCTGTCGGCGTAGCGCACGACGTCGAGCCAGTGCTGCGCCATGCGTTCGCCGTAGTGCGGGCTGGCGAGGAGGCGGTCGACGAGAGCGGCGATCGCCGATGGCGGATTGGCGCTATGGGCGGCCGCAAAGGCCGCAACGTCCTCGGGCGTCGGCGGGAGGCCGGTGAGGTCGAAGGTGGCGCGGCGGATCAACGTGCGCGCGTCGGCCGGCGGGGCGAGCGGCAGATCGGCGGGCTGGCGGGCGGCGAGAAAGGCGTCGATGGGATTTACGGAAGAGGGAGAGACGGGGAGAGGGGGAGAGGGGGAGACGGCGGCGTTTATTTTCTCCCCGCCTCTCTTTCGCTCCTTCTCTCCTTCTTGCGCCGCAGGCGCGACGGGCACCGGCGGTTTTTTTACCGGCTGGTAGGCCCACATGCCCTCGGGTTTGTACCGGCGGTTCGTCCAGTCGGCGGAAAGGCCGCCGCTGGTTTTCATGATGATGCCGTCTTCGGCGGACCATTGCTCGGCGTTGGCCGCGGCGATCTGCTTTTGTTTCGCCGCGTCGGGCCAAGGGGTGCCGGCGGTGATCCATTCCCGGATCCAACCGGCTTGTTCGGCCGAGAGCCGGTCCGCTTCCTTGGGCGGCATCGCCTCCCAGTCGTCGTGCGTGCGCGTAATTGCGAGGTAGAGGGGGCTCTGGTCGGGTTGGCCGGCGACGAGCGCGGGCTTGTCGCTGTCGCCGCCCGCGAGGGTCTCGGCGAGCGTGCGCAGATCCAGGCCGCCCTTGATTTTGGCGTCGTCGTTGCCGTGGCAGGCGAGGCACTTGTCCTGCAGGAGCGGGAGCACGCGGCGCACGAACAGCGCTTCGGACTCGCTCCCGGACGCGGTGAGGTGCAGCGAGGCGAGGAGGGCTAAATGGGGAAGGAACCGGGGCGGGCTCATCGCGGAAGCGAAGTGGGTTCCTCGCCGGGTGCAACCAAGCTGTCAGGCGCGTGCCAGGGCGGTCGCGTGAGCGGCAAAGCACACGCGCGGATCATGAGCGGGTGCGGGACGATGTCTGGATGCGGGCGAACTCGGCCTTCAGGCGGGCGACGATCGCGGGTTGGGCGGTGGCGAGGTTGGTGGTCTCACGCGGGTCGGCATCGAGATCGTAGAGTTGGCCGGGCGGCTCGCTCGCTGCTGGGTAGGTGCCGCTGGAGGCGCGGCCGAAGTGGATGGCTTCGCGGCCGTCGATCCATTTCCAACGCCCGGAGCGGATTGAGCGTCCCACGACGAGCGACTCGCGGACGGGTTGAGTGGTGGGCTGGTTGCCGAGCAGCACGGGCAGAAAGGAAAAACTGTCCGGACCGGCTTCGACTGCGAGCGGGGCGCCGGTGGCGGCGGCGAGCGTCGCCATCACGTCCGTGAAACAGATCGTCTGCGCGGTGGTCGCCCCAGCCTTCACCCGGCCCGGCCAGCGGACGATGAAAGGCATCCGGTGGCCGGCCTCCCAGTTGGAACTTTTCATGCCGCGGAGACCGCCCGACGAATCGTGGCCGGTGCGCTGGACGTCTTCGGGATACCAGACGGGACCGTTGTCGGAGGTGAAAATCACGAGGGTGTCGGCGGCGAGTTGGGTGTCGTCGAGGGCTTGGAGCACGCGGCCGATCATGGCGTCGACCATCATCGTGAAGTCGCCGTAGGAGCCGATGCCGCTGCGGCCCTGGAACTCCGGCGACGGCAGCCAGGGGGTGTGCGGGCCGGTGGGGGCATAATAGAGAAAGAGCGGTTGGGCCGGCCTCTGGCGGGCGTGCGTGGTGATTTCGGCCACGACCTCGTCGGTGAAACGCGGAAGCACGTTCGTCAGTTCCAGCCCTGGGGCGATGCCGCCGCCGCGCCAGAACTTCCCCTGAATCGGCGAGTAACCGAGTTCCGGATGCGCGGGACTTTCGGTGATCGTGGCCGTGGGCGGGACGACGGCGCGATTACCTTCGAGGTAAAAATACGGCGGGATGTCGGTGGACGCGCGAAAGCCGAAAAAGCGATCGAAGCCGCGGTCGACCGGACCGCCGGGGAGGAGTCGGTCGTAGCCGCTCTCCTGGAAGCCGAGATGCCATTTGCCGATCATCGCGGTGCGGTAGCCGCGTGATTTCAGGACGGAGGCGAGCGTGGGGCGGGTTTCTTCGATGAGCGGCTGGGTGGGCCATTTCGAAACGTCGGTGCGGAACGGGTGGCGTCCGGTGAGCAGCCCATAGCGCGAGGGATGGCAGAGCGCGCCGGGGGCGTGGGCATCGGTGAACCGCAGGCCTTCGCGGGCGAGGCGGTCGATGTGCGGTGTGGGGATTTTGGACTGCGGGTGGTAGCAGCCCGGATCGCCGTAGCCCAGGTCATCCACGAGAATCAGGAGGATGTGGGGCGGCGGGGCGGAGCGCGGGGCGGCGGTGGCGGAGGTGGCCGCGGCGAGCAGGAGGCAGAGACCGGACCGGAGGAAAGCGCAGGGATTCATCGCGAAGTCATGATGAGGAAGGACGTGCCGACGGGGTCAAGGTGCGGGGCGGTAACGCGCCAGGTCGGTGTCGGCGGTTCGCACGGTGCCGGGGGCGGGCGGAGGTTGGCCGGCCACAAATTGCATCGGGCGTTGGTCGCGGTGGAGCGCGGCGTCGAAGTCGCGAGCCTGGCGGGTGAGGCGCGCGACGACCTCCGGGTGCGCGGCGGCGACGTTGGCTTTTTCATCGAGGTCGGCCTCGAGATCGTAGAGCTCGGCGGTGGCGAGCAGACGGTGTTGGTGGTTGAAGGCGGCGGGAAGGTGGTCCCACCACAGGCTGACGGGGCGCGGTTCTGGGCGGGTTTCGGTTGGCAGGAAGAGTTTCCACCGCCCCTCGCGCACGGCCTGAGGCTGGTAGCCAAAATAGTGGTAGATCGCGCGCGCCGGTGGCGAAGCGCCCTCGAGCAGGAGAGACGAGACGTCCGCGCCATCGAGCGTGACACCCGCCGGCAGCGTGGCACCCGCCAGCCGCGCAAGCGTGGGGAAAAGATCGAGGTGCGAGAGGGGTGCGGTCACGGCGGCGCGAGGCGCGATGCGGCCCGGCCACCACGCGATGAACGGCACGCGCACGCCGCCCTCGAACGTCGTGCCCTTGCCGGAGCGGAGCGGGCCGTTGCTGCCGGCGAGCTGGCGGCCGGGGAAGTTTTCTTTGGCTGGCCCCGCCTTCTTCGTGGCGTTGGCGCCGCCCCGGAAGGGCGCGCCGTTGTCGTTGGTGAAAATCACGAGGGTGCGCGCGTCGAGTTTCAGATCGCGTAGCGTGTCGAGGATGACGCCGGTGCTCCAATCGAGTTCTTCGACGGTGTCGCCGTAGAGGCCGCCGCGGGATTTTCCGGCGAAGCGGGGCGAGGCGTATTGCGGCACGTGGGGCATGGTGTGCGGCAGGTAGAGGAAGAACGGTTTTTCGCGGTTCGCGCGGATGAAGGCCACCGCCTCCTCGGTGTAGTGTCGGGTGAGTTCCGCCTGTTCGACGGGCGATTCGACGATGCGCTCGCCCTCGACGCGCGCGAGCGGCGCGAACATCGAGAGCTGCGTGAAAGGATCGCCGACCTTCCATTCGCGCACATCGTTCGTGTGCGGCAGGCCGTGAAAGCGGACGAAGCCCTGCGCGAGCGGGCGAAACGGCGCGTCCCACCCGAGGTGCCATTTGCCGATGCAGGCCGTCGTGTAGCCGCGGGTGCGCAACAACTCGGCGAGGGTGATCTCGGCGGCGGGCAAGCCGTGGTGCTCGGTGGGAAACAGCACGTAGGGCAGCCCGGCGCGTGCGGGCAGGCGACCCGTGAGGAGGCCCGCGCGCGCCGGGCTGCAGAACGGCGCGGCTGCATAGGCGTCGGTGAACCGCAATCCCTCGCGGGCCATGCGATCGAGGCGGGGCGTCGCGATCGTCGTCGAGCCGTAGCAGCCGAGATCGCCGTAACCGAGATCGTCGGCGAGAATGAGAATGAAATTGGGCGGTGGCTCGGTGGCGCGGATTGAGGGGCAGGCGAACGCGAGGAAGGGGAGCAGCAACAGCGCGGGGCGGGTCATGGCGGCCAGCATGGGCCTCGCACCCGAAAGGTCCATCGCGAGCGTTTTTGGTGGCGTGCGGAGTTTTGCCAGGAGGTCGTGCGGCAGAACGGTTCGTTCGCGTGACCGTGGCCGAATCGTGATTGCCATCGCGAGGGGAAATGGGCCGGTTTGGTGGCCCCCTCCGTGCGGGCTCGCCTTCGCCCAGCTCAGTCAATCGGCCGGCCCCTGCCTACTCCCATGAAAACAAGTCCCCGTGTTGCCATCATCCCGCTGGTTTTCGCCCTGCTCGGCGCCGTTCCCGCCGTTGCCCAGGTGGCGCCGAGCGCGCCTGCGCCGACCCCGGCACCGGCACCCGTGGTCGAGCTAAGCCCCTTCACGGTCGATACCTCGCGCGACACCGGCTACGCCGCAGAAAACACCTTGGCCGGCTCGCGCCTCAACGCCCGCCTGCGCGACACCGCCGGCTCGGTGTCGGTATTCACCAAAGAATTCCTCGACGACCTCGCGATCACCGATCTCTCGGGGTTGCTCAACTACACGGTGAATTCCGAGATGGACACCAATGCGTGGCAGCCCGGCCAGCCCGGCCAGAACCCGTCGATCAGCGGCGAGAATCTCCTCAACCGCACGATGGTCCGCGGTCTCGCGGCGAGCCAGGGCATGGATTATTTCACGAGCATCACGAACATGGATCCCTACCGCGTCGGGCGGTTTGACGACACGCGCGGCGCCAACTCCCTGCTCTTTGGCGTCGGCGCGCCGGGCGGCGTGCTCAACCAATCATCGAAGACCGCCGCGACACATCGCAGCAGCGCCAACCTTCGCTACGGCTTCGGCTCTTGGGAGCGGAGTCGCTCCGAACTCGATGTCAACCGCGTGCTCGTGAAGGACCGCCTCGCGCTCTCCCTCGCCGCGCTGCACCAGGAAAACGGCGGCTGGCGACAGTTCGATTTTCAGGACAAGAACCGGCTCTTCGCCTCAGTCACGGCGCGCCCGACGCGGACGGTGACCCTGCAGGTGATGGGCGAGACCGGCCGCGATCAGGGGGCCGTCATCAAGTCGCTCCCGGCCGTCGATGAGATGCTTGCGTGGTATGACAACCGCAATGCCCGCGGCGTGAGCGCCGTCACGGTCGCGCCCACGACCGTGGCGCCCACTGCGGCCATGACCGCGCTGGGCATCACCGCGCGCAACGGCACGAGCGGCGGCCAGAATCGCCGTGCGACCTTCATCGAAAACGATGGCACCATCTTCGACGCGATCGGCACCTACCTCACCGGCACCTACAACAACGCCGCCGTGCGCGGGCCCGACGGCACGCCGGGACGCACCACCTCCGCGCTCATCATGACCGATCCGACCTTCAACCCGAAGCGCGGCAACGCCGGCGGCCCCGGCTCGCTGCGCGAACAACGCCTGCACAACTACACGCTCTCCGCCGACTGGCAGCCCACGCGCAAACTCAGTTTCAACCTCGCCCACCACCTCCAGCGCACGACGCTCACGACGCGCACGCTCGTCGGCAACGACCCCACCTTCCGCGGCGAGCCCAACCGCACACTCGGCCTCAACGGCCCGGCCAATCCCTTCGCCGGTCAGCTCTACGTCGAAGGAAACTGGCGTGGTGACATCCATTTTGGCGAATACCGCGAGTCGCGCGTTTCGGCTACCTATGCCTTCGAGCCGGAGCGCAAATGGCTTGGCCGCCACCGCGTCGCTGTCGCCGCGTCCACTTCGGCGCAAACGGATACCAATGAGCTTTCCTGGCTCTCGCTCGTCGGCAGTCCGTTCGGGGCCTTGGCGAGCAACGCCAACAACCGCGTCGCCGTGCGCAACTATTTCACCGAGGGCAACCCGACCTCCTATCGCGCGGGCGATTGGCGCCGCCTCCCCACGTCTTTCAATTTTGGTGGTCGCGCCTACGCACTCGCGTTCGCCAACGATGCTGCCGGCGCCAACAACAGCGGCATGCGGCAGGACACCGACAGCGGTCTCGCCGTCCTGCAAAGCTACTTCTGGCGTGATCGCTTGGTGACGACGTTTGGCTACCGCACCGATCGCGTGACCGTAAACCAGTTCGGCTATTACACCGATCCTGCCATTGGTGACCGCCCCGATCGCGATCCGGCGAAAGCCACGGTCACGCACGTCAACGCCAACACCCGCACGCTCGGTGCCGTCTTCCACGTCACCGACTGGTTTTCGCTCATCGCCAACCAGTCGTCGAATGTCGGGGTGCCGCCGCTCGCGCGCACGGTGTTTCCGCTCGGCAACCTCGCACCGCTCTCCCACGGCCGCGGCGAGGACTACGGCATCGGTCTCGATGTGCTCGGCGGCCGCCTGAGTGCGCGCCTCGTGTATTTCGAGGCGGAGGAGCAGGGACGCATCACCTCGAGCGGCATCGCTGGCGCGCCCGGTCTCAATACGCGCGTGATGGACGCCTTCGCCACCGTGCTCGCGGGCACCGGTCGCCCCATTTCCGCGGCCGACTGGGCCGCGCTCTACCGCGCCTACACGCCGCCGGCCAACGCCGTGTCGTCCGACTTCGTCTCGAGCGGCTACGAGGCGCGCATCACGGCCAACCTCACGCGCTCGTGGCGGTTGTTGCTCAACTATTCCTACACCGACTCGCTCCGCACGCGCCTCGGCAACGAAATGGTGGATTGGTATGGCCTCAAGCCCGCCGCCAACAGCGTGCGCCTCGTGCAAGGCGTGCGGCAGGATGCCACGGGCCGCTACGTGATCGATCCGAGCGCGTATCTACCCGGCGGCACTATTGCGAAATGGATCGAACTCGGTGCGATGACGCCGGCGGCCAACCCCTCGATCCTCAACACCGCCACCGCTGGCACCACGGTCGCACAGGAGATCTTCAATTTCACGGAGACGCTCAGCGACACGAAGGAGGAAAACGAAAAGCGCTGGGGCGTGCGCCCGCACAAGGCGAGTGTGTTCACGGCTTACGATTTCAAAACGGGCCGCCTCAAGGGCCTTACGGTTGGCGGCGGCGGCTACTGGCGCAGCGCTAACATCATCGGCGCCAACGCCGCCGGGCGCGAGATCACCGGCAAGGAAATTTCTTCCGCCGAAGCAATGGTGGCTTACTCGTGCACGATCGGGCGCCTGCCGGGCCGCGTGCGTTTTCAGGTCAACGTTTCCAATCTGCTCAACAAAACGGAGATCATCCCCGTACGCATCGCGACGGGCACCGGTGCGCCCGACGGTTTTGTGCTGCCCGGCAGCGGTCGCGGCCTCGCCTACAGCCGCTACGACCTCGTGGCCCCGCGCGAGGTGAAGTTCACGACGACCTATTCGTTTTGAAGTTGGGATCCGAAACGGCGCGCGAGGGCGGATCGGACGGCGGGCGGACACGGTGTTTCGGCGTTACGGCGAACTCCGGAGGAACGCGAGGAGGTCGAGAATTTCGTCGGCGGAGAAAGGGTCCAACAAGCCGGGAGGCATGAGGGAGATTTTCGAAGGCACGATGGACACGATGTCGGATTCTTTGAGCCGCACGCCCTGCGCCGGGTCGAAAAGGTTTTCCGCGAGGACGAGGCCTTGTTCCGTGTAGTTGATGATACGGCCCGAAAGGCGGCGACCGTCGCGCAGGGCGATCTCCGAGGTGCCGTATTGGTCGGAGATCTCGCGGCTCGGTTCGACGATGGCTTCGAGGAGATCGCTCGGGGCCAAGCGAGAGGCGGCGGCCGCGAGGTCGGGGCCGAGGGAGCCGCCTTCGCCGTTGCAGGTGTGGCAGGCGAAGCAGCCGGCGGCGGCAAACACGCGCCGCCCGCGGGCCGGATCGCGGGCGTCGGGAGCGCGGGCGACCACCGCCGTCAGTTCCGCGACGGTCCAAGGGTGGGTGGGTGGGCGCCCGGCGGTGGGCGCGCCGAGGCGGGCGGAGGCGAGCGTGGCGGCGAGGGATTTTTCCAGCGCTGCGCGGTCGGCCTCGGGTGCAGAGGCGACGGCCTCCCGGCGGAGTTCCTTCAAGAGCAACGTGAAGCTGGCGCCGCCGCGCCAATCGCCGGTGCCGTGCAGCCACGTAAGGTAGTGGGTGCGTTGCGCGGGCGTCCACTCGGCGAGACGGGCCCGGAGCGAGCGGACGAGGTCGAGTTGGGCTTCGTGGGTGACTGCGCCCGCGAGGGCGGTGAATCCGCGGGCGACGGCGTCGGGAGCGCGGAGAAAAAGGAGCAGTTCGAGGAGAATTGCGTCACGGGCGGGATTCGCGGCGGGGAAAAGCGGCGCCAGCCGGGCGGCCCAGATGTCGCGTTGCGCGGGGGGGATTTCGCCGCCGCGAATCAAGGCGAGCGTGAGGAGGCGGAGGGCTTCGTCGCGCAGGGCGGGGTCGAGCGCGGGGGTGAAGTGACGCTGGAGGGCGGCGAGGATTTTTGTCTGGTGCGCCGCGGCGTCGCTCCGGGCGAGCGCGAGCAGGGCGGCGAGGGCGGCGCGGGGCGAGGTTTCGGCGAGGGCGCGCTCGCTCCACGTCGCGACGGGTTGCGCTTCGAGGGCGGTGCGGGCGGCGCGCCGCACGAGCGGATCAGGGTGTGCGAGGGCGGGCCAAGCGGTGGCGAGGGCGGCGGGGTCGGTGCGGCCGTGAAAATCCCCGAGCGCGTCGCGCAACGCAACCTCGGGCGGAGTGGCGGCGAGCGGAAGGTCCGGCTGCGCGGCGAGCGCCGGATCGCCGGTCCAGGTGAGCCGATAGATGGCCGACTGCGTGCGGCGGCCGCCGGTGGCGAAATAGAGCGCGCCGTCCGCCGGGTTCACGCAGAGCGCGGTGACGGGCAACGGCACGCTGGTCAGAATCGGCTCCGGCGTGGCGCGGAAGGTCGCCCCGGCGGGGTTGAGATGCAGCGCGAGGATGCGGCCGTAGCTCCAGTCGGCGACCCAGAGGGCGTCGCGATATTTGGCGGGGATTTTCGCGTCGCGCGGGAACAGCACGGCCGTGGGCGAACCGAGGCCGAGCGGCAACACGGCGGGCCAGCCGTCGGGCGCGGTTTCGCCCACTTTGAAGATGCCGCCGCGCCAGCCGAAATCGGCCCCGCTCACGGCATGCAATACGCGGGTGGGTCGATACCACGGGAGGTTGATTTCAAATTCCGTGTCCGAGTCGAAGGTGAAGAGTTCGCCACGCCGATCGACAGCGAGCGCGTAGGCGTTGCGGAGACCGCCGGCGACGAGTTCCCAGCTGCGACCGTCGAGATCTGTGCGGCAGATCCAACCGCCGCCGAGGCGACCTTTTGTTTCGCTGCCGATGATGGTGGGCAAGGGCGGCAGCAGGGCGTCGTCGCGCCAGAGCTGCGGCACGCGCGAGCGCGTGAGAGGCGGGAGCTTGGTGGCGTTGCCCGCGAGAACAAAGAGCGACCGGCCGTCGGGCGAAGGCATGACGGCGTGCGGGCCGTGTTCGCCATCACCCTCGAGGGCTTGGAGCAGTTCGACGTGGTCGAGTTCGCCGTCGCGGTCCGTGGCGCGCAGGCGATAGAGGCCGGTCGGATGGACGGACTTTTGTGCGGCTACGGCGTAGAGGTCGCGTCCCACCCAAGTGAGACCGTGCACGCCGCCGATGGGCACTGAAAGTTTGCGCGCCGTCGCGGCGTCGCCGGCTTTGCGCGGCAGTGTGAAGCGATAGAGCGGGCCGTATTGATCGGAGGCGAGGAGACCGCCCGCGCCATCGGGCGCGAGCGCGACCCAGGAGCCTTGGGATTCGCGCGGGACGGCGTAGATTTTTTCCACCGTGAAACCGGGTGCGATCTTCGTGGCGTCCGCGGCGCGGGCGGCGGGCAGCGCGAGGAGGGTCGCGATGACAACGAGGATGCGATGGGCGCGCGAACGGCGGCGAGAGATCATCCGGGTCAGGCGAGCAATCCTTTGACAAGGTTGCCGTGCACGTCAGTCAGGCGGAAATCGCGGCCTTGGTAACGATACGTCAGGCGTTCGTGATTCAGGCCGAGCAGATGAAGCACCGTCGCGTTCAGGTCGTGCACGTGCACGGGATTCTCGGCGATATGGTAGCCGAGGTCGTCGGTCGCGCCGTAGGTGATCCCGGGTTTCACCCCGCCGCCGGCCATCCAGATCGTAAACGCATCCTTGTGATGGTCGCGGCCGGCCTTGGTGGTGGCGCCGCCCCCCGAGTCGGTCTGCGCCATCGGTGTGCGGCCGAATTCGCCGCCCCAGATCACGAGCGTATCCTCGAGAAGGCCGCGCTGTTTCAGATCTTTCACGAGCGCCGCCATGCCGCGGTCGACATCCAGGCACTTGCGCGGGAGGCGCGTGCCGAGGTCACCGTGATGATCCCAGTCGGCATCGTAGAGTTGCACCATGCGGACCCCGCGCTCGACGAGCCGGCGGGCGAGCAAGCAGTTGTTGGCAAACGAGGCTTTGCCGGGCTCGGCGCCGTAGAGCTCCAACGTGGCGCGCGACTCCTGTGAAATATCCATGAGGCCCGGCACGGAGGTCTGCATCCGATACGCGAGCTCGTATTGCTCGATGCGCGTGGCGATCTCGGGATCGCCGGTGTCGGCGAGCTGGGCTTCGTTGAGCGCGCGCACGGTGTCGAGCACCTGGCGACGGTCAGTCGCGGAGTGGCCTTTGGGATTATCGAGGAATAGGACCGGTTCGCCGCCGCCGCGAAACTGCACGCCTTGGTGCACACTCGGCAAAAAGCCCGACGACCACAGGCTTGTGCCCGCGCCGGCGAGCGGTCCGGATTGCAACACGACGTAGGCGGGCAGATCGGAGTTCTCGGAGCCGAGGCCGTAGGTGACCCACGAGCCCGCGCTCGGGCGCCCGGGGCGGCCGAAGCCGGTGTGGAGAAAAAGCTGTGCGGGAGCGTGGTTGAACTCGTCGGTGTGGACGGATTTCACGATCGCGATGTCGTCCGCCACGGTGGCGAGGTGGGGCAGCAGTTCGGAGATTTCCGCCCCGCTGCGGCCGTGGCGGGCAAACGTGTAGCGCGACGCCCCGATCGTCGGATGCCCGCGCAAAAATGCGAAGCGCTTGCCCTTGATAAACTCATCCGGACACGGCTTGCCGTCGAGCGGGCGCAGGGCTGGTTTGTGGTCGAACAAGTCGAGCTGGGACGGCGCGCCGACCATGTGGAGATAGATGACGCGCTTGGCGCGCGCGGGAAAATGCGGCGCGCGGGGGGCGAGCGGATTCGCGGCGGTCGCGGCAAACAGACTCTGGTTGAGCAGCGAGCCGAGCGCCACGGCCCCGAGGCCGACACTGGAGCGTTGGAGAAAAGTGCGGCGGGTGACGGCGCGCAGGTGGGATTCGAGCGGAGGCATGACGGCGGAGGGCAGAAGGGGGTGCGAGGAGAGAATGAGAGAATGAGAGATGGAGAGAGGGGGAGAAGGGGAGCGAAAGTGCGGCGACGCTGGAGGTGAACTGGCGATGGTTGGTTCGCTCCGTCTCTCCTTCTCGCTATCTCTCCATCTCAGTTCTTCGTGATCATTTCATCGAGGTTGAGCAGCGCGAGGGCGACCGCCTGCCAGGCGGTCTCGGTTGCGGGATGCGCCGCCGCCTGCTGCGCGTGCAGACGCTCGAGCGCGGCGGACTCCACGGCGGACGGCGCGCGGGCGAGGCAAACTTGAAACGCGTAGCGAATCCGCGCGGGCACCGTCGCCTCGGGAGACTCGCGAACGACGCGCGCCGCGAGGGCACGCGCCGCTTCGACGTAGACGGGGTCGTTGAGCAGCGTGAGCGCCTGCAGCGGCGTATTGGAACGCGACCGGCGCACGGTGCACGCGGTGCGCGCCGTTGCGTCGAAGTTCACGAAGCTCGGATACGGCGAACTTCGTTTCCACACCGTGTAGAGGCCGCGACGATAAGCGTCTTCTCCGGTGCTCAGATCATAGGTCACTCTGTCTCCGCCGACCTTATTGTCCCACAGTCCGGCCGGCTGAAACGGGCGGACGGGTGGGCCGCCGAGCTTCGGACTCAAAAGACCGGCGACGGCGAGGGCGTTGTCGCGGATGGCTTCGGCTTCGAGACGGAAACGCGGACCGCGCGCGAGCAGCCGGTTCTGATCGTCCCGCGCGAGCAACTCGGGCGTGACGCGCGACGACTGGCGGTAGGTCGCGGACAGCGCAATCAGGCGGTGAAGCTGTTTCATGCTCCAACCGCGTTCAACGAATTCGACCGCGAGCCAATCGAGCAACTCGGGATGTGTCGGCGCTTCGCCCTTCGCGCCAAAATCCTCCGGTGTGGCGACGAGTCCGCGTCCGAAAAATTCCGCCCACCAGCGGTTCACGGTCACACGGGCCACGAGCGGGTTTTCCGGATCGACGAGCCAGCGCGCGAGGTCGAGGCGCGTCAGTTGCGCAGACGAGGACCTCGCTGTGTGCAGCACCTCGGGCGTGCCCGGTTGCACGGATTCGCCGGGATCGAGGAAATTGCCGCGCTTCATCAAGGCAGTGGCACGGGGTTGCGCGAGTTCGCGCATCACGAGGGTGCGCGGGGCGGGCGGCGCGGCGGGCGCCACGGCCGATTTTTCGCGCCGGAGCGCGACGATCTCGGCGTCTTGGGCGAGCCGATACTCGCGCAATTTCGCCGCTTGCGCGGCCGTGCGCTGCGCGGCGGGCGTGGTGATGATCGCGGCGATTTCGGCCGAGATGGTTTCACCGCCAAGCCGTCCGGTGAGGGCCGAGAGCCGGAATCGGCCGATCATGCGCGAAGCTCCGAATTCCTGCGTCAGGCGAAACGTCAACGTCGTGCCGCCGGCGTCACCAACCGGAGCGGCGGACTCGAAGATCGCCCAATGATCGCGGCGAAACTGCGGGTTGATCGCCCAGCCCTCGCGCGGGTTGACCTCGGGCCGCAGCAGATTCTCGACGGAGAACTTTACCTGAGAAAACGACGCGGTGGCGCGCACGAACTTGACCGGCGCGGCGGTTCCGCCGGCGGGGGCGGCGGTGACCTGAAATCCGTTGAGCACGAAATTGGGCCGGGCCGCATCGCCGAGGCCGGGACCCGTGCCGGGCAGCGACGGATCGGTGAGCGCCTCCAGCTTGAAGCCGGTGATGCCGGTGAGTTTCGTGCGCACGGTAACGACATAGGTTTCGCGCTCCGGAGCGCTGTCGATCACGAGCGAGTGGTCCGGCAGCTGGCGAAACTCGACTTCGCCGGAGGAGGCAAATTCCGCGATCTCCAGCGGGTGCGTCTGCACGGCGGTGGCGAGCGAAGCGGCGAGATTGCTCTCCCACGCGGTGAAATCGGCGAGCGCGCGGACGGTCGCGGCGGCGAGGCGCGACTCGATTTGGGTCGCGCGCTCAGTCGCCGCGGTGGTCGCGACCGCCGTGGGAGCGACCGGGAGCGTCAGGTAGGGGCCGGTGAACTTGAGCGTCGCGAGCGACTTGGCGTTGGCGAACTCGGTCTCGCGCTCGGTGCTATTGAAGAACGCGAAGAGCCGGTAGTAGTCCCGCTGCGAGATGGGGTCGTATTTATGGTTGTGGCACTGCGCGCACTCGAGCGTCGTGCCGAGCCAGACCGCGCCGGTGGTGTTGACACGATCGAAGACCTGGTTGACGCGGCCCTCTTCCTGATCGGTGCCCGCTTCGACATTCGTGGGCGTGGCGCGGTGGAAACCCGTCGCGATCAGCGGATCGGGATTCTTCTGTGGGTGGGCCTCGGGCAGGAGATCACCGGCGAGTTGCCACACCGTAAATTGGTCGAAGGGCAGATCGGCGTTCATCGCGCGGACGACCCAGTCGCGATATGGCCAGAGGTCGCGGAGATCGTCGCGTTGGAACCCGTGCGAATCGGCGTAGCGCGCGAGGTCGAGCCAGGGCCGCGCCCAGCGTTCGCCGTAGTGCGGCGACGCGAGCAGGCGATCAACGGCGCGGGCGTAAGCGGGCTCGCCGGATGGCGCATCGGCGAGGAAGGCGGCGACTTCGTTGGGCGACGGCGGCAGTCCGATAAGATCGAGCGACACGCGGCGCAGCCAACGCGCGGGATCGGCGGCGGTCGACGGCTTGAGGCGCTCCTTGTCGAGCCGCGCGAACACGAAACGGTCGATGGCGTTGAGCGGCAGCGACGCGGCTTTGCCGGACGGAAGCGGCGGGAGTGCAGGGCGGACCGGCTTCACGTAGGCCCAGTGTTTTACGTTTTCCGGCCAGACGGCGCCCTCGTCGATCCAGCGGCGTAACAGCGCGATTTCGGCCGGCGTGAGGCGCTCGCCCTTTTGCGGCATGACATCGTCTTCGTCCGCCGTCAGCACGCGCTTGATCAGGAGACTCTGCGCACTCGCCCCGGCTGCGAATGAGGGCTCGCCCGACTCGCCGCCGCGCAGGGCGTGGAGCCGCGACGTGAGGTGGAGGCCACCCTTCGGTTTCTCCGGCCCGTGACAATCGTAGCATCGGTTCGCGAGCAGCGGTTGGATGTCGCGGGCGAAATCAACCGGCGCATCCGCGGCGCCGACGCCAAGAGCGCAGAGAAACGCGGCAGAAAAAATCGCTCGGTGAAACAGACGGATCATGCGGAAGGTCGGGGTGGGTTGGCAAAGTCGGGCGGAATCCTCCTTCCTCGTCAACGATGCCGGCGGGCACTCACGAACGAGGAAGCACGGACGCAGCGAGGTCGTTGCTACTTCGCCTCCATGATCAGCACCCAGTCCTGCAAAATGGGCGGGTAGGTGAGCCGCCATTCGCCGTTAGCGTCGCGCTCGACAGGGATGGGTTTTTCGCTGCGGCCCGTAATTGGATCCACATAGCGGGCCGTGTAGCGCACGCCTTGCTCGAGCCCGCGCATCGTGAACGGCTGCACCCAGCGAGCTTGGCCTTTGGGCAGGAAGACGACCCGGAGCCGGCCGGGAATCCCGGCACAATAGGGCTTCATCAGATCGGCCGGCGTGGCGTTGGGCGTGATCCATTCCCGATGCGGCTCGAGGCGCCACCATTCGATATCGGTGAGTATTTTTCGGCCCAGACCGACGTGGGTGGACCCGGCCCAGCGGTAACCTTCCTCCCAAGGAATATTGCCCCAGGCCATGCCGTGCGGCGAAGCGCCGAACGGTTCGTCGCGGCGGTTGAACTGCCACGTGGTGTCCGTGCCATACGAAAAACCCGGCGCGCCGGACAGCACCGTGCTCCAAAAGAGAAACCGCTGGATCTTCGGCCCGCTGCCGCCGCCGTGCATGCCCTCGAAGCACACTTCGCCCATCAGCGACGGGCGGTCGGGAAATTCGCGACGCGCGCGGGCGAGATGTTCGAGTGCAACCGGCAGCGTTTCCCAATCGCTGTGACCGGGCTGGAGAAAAACAAAATCGAGCTGCGACATGTCCGTGAGCGGTCGCATCATGCCGGAGTTCGGCCCGGGGTGCACGGTGACCAAACGGTGAAACGGATCGGTCGCCCGGAGTTGCTTCGCGACCTCGGACCAACCCTGCACTTGGGCGGTGCGGGCGGCCGCCTGCTCAGGGCTGCCCGCCTTGAAGTCGTAGTAAACCAAGGTGGATTCGCCGGCGACGGTCCACACGACCGGCCACGCACCGTAGCGAGCGACGAGGTAGCGCCAGTGGCGTTTCATTTTTTCGACGCCCATGCGGGGCAAATAGTAGCCCCACGCGCCAACGATATTCGGGACGAGTCCGGCGTCGACGATCGTGCGCACGCGCTGATCGGCGAGATCGAAGTAGGCCGGGTTGATCGAGCCGAAACCGGCCGTCCACGCGTGGCCGGCTTCGTTCGCTCCCCGTGGGTCGAAGGGCGCGATGTCGCAGGGAAACGCGATGGCGAATTGGATCACGGAAAACCCCTTGGCCACGCGGTCGTCGAGGAGCGTGCGAAACTCGCCGGGAAACCGCAGCCGGCTCGTCATCCCGAACCACCACGAGTCGGCGAGCCAGAAGAACGGCGTGCCGTCGGCATGCGCGAAGTGCCGTCGGTCGTCGCTGAGCCGGAGCGGACCGTGGCGGAGCAGCGGATTTTTTTCGGCGGCCGCGGCCGTCACGGTGATCGTGCCCCGCTGGCCGTGCAGGCCGGAGTCGGTCGCGTCGCTGCACACGGTTTCGAAACGAAATTCGCCGGGCGTCGCAGAGGAGAAGCGGAAGCGCCACGTGGAACCACCGGACCAGAACGCGGGCACGCGCCACTCGCGCCCGGCGGCGTTGCGCACGATGGCATCGACCTCCAGTTCGCCCCATGGGTCGGAGCGCGGGCGGGTTCCGGTCGCGCTCCACTCGACCACCGTGTGGACCGTGGTTTTCAGGTCGAGGGCGGCGGATGCGGTCGCGGCGATAAACAGCAAGGCGCTGACCGCGGTCCAGCGAAGAGCAAGTGATAGCATGGAAAAAATCCCCGGAAGCGGGACGGAGGTTAATTGGCCGGAGCGAAACGGGGCAATTCGTCGAGAGTAATCACGAATTCGTGCGGGTAAGTTTGTTTGATCCACTCGGGGGGATGCTGTTTCTGCGGACCCCACCACGGGAGGCAGTAGAGCCACCGCGGGCCGCGGGTCGCCATCGCGGTCGGATCGGGCAGGGCTTCGCATTCACAGAGCGCGAGGAGTTTGCCCGGAGCGACCTGCTGCATCGTGGTGTGGCTGGTGGGATAGGTGTCGGTCTGTGGGGGCCCGATGCCGAGTTTTTCCGATGGGTAGATGTCGATGCCGGCGATGTCCACGTAGGCGTCCCCCGGATAGAAACGCCGGCGGCGCTCGACGGCGGTGACAGCCTCCTGACCGACACCTGAGCTGACCGCGGCTGAGTAGACCCAGATCAGATTGTGGAGTTTTCGCTCCTTCACGAAGTAGTCGAACATCAGCCGCCAGTAGGCGGCGGTGTTCTCCGGCGTGTCCTTGTCCGTCCACCAGAACCACCCGCCGTCGATCTCGTGCAAGGGGCGCCACAGCACCGGCACGCGGGCGTCGGCCAACTGGGTGAGCCAGTCGGCGTGGCCCTTGAGCTCGCGCATGAGTGCGGCGTGCTCGGGAGTTCCTGGCCGGAGGGCGGCGGCAAACGGAAAAGGCGGACTGCCGGCCTTGCGGCCGTGGGGCGCGAGCCAGGCGGAACCTTCGGGGTTGAGCGGATTGATCGCGTGCAATTGCATCGTGACGATGCCGCCGCGGCGCCACCAGGTCGCGACGTCCCCGAGCGTCTTTTTGACGACACTTTGGTAGTTGTCGCCCCACGGCGGGCTGTTCCAGCCGGAGAGATCAAATGCAACGATGGCGGGTGAGCGGCCGCATACGTCGCGAATGGCGTCGGCGAGCTTGAGGGTGTTCGCGCCGGCGAGCGTCTGCTTGCCGTAGATGGAGTGAAGATAATCCAACACGGCCCGGGCCTCGGGGATCAGGTCTGCGTCGGCCGGCGTGGCGGCGGTCGCGGTATCGCTGCCGCCGAGCACAAGGCCTGTGAAGAGGAGAGCTGAGAGGGTCTTCATGGATAGGGTCAGCAGATTGGTCGGTCGCAGATAAGCTCCTGATCGCAAAATGTTGCGCGGAAGCGTCGGCCAGCCGCCCGTGATACAACCGAACGGACTGGAATAGGGCGACGGGATATTCTCACGTTGAAGAGGTCATCGGGAGCCGCCGTTGGCACGCAGGAGACGCTGAAGTTCTCCGACGGTCACGGCGTGGCGGGGATGCGCCGCCACATTGATGTGTTCGCCGGGATCGGCGGCGTGATCGTAGAGTTCGGAGCCCGCGCGGCCCTCGTCCCACTCGGTGTAGCGCCAGCGCTCGGTGCGGACTGAGCGACCCATTTTGTTGCCGGCCCGCAACATTTGCGTGAACGCGGGACGGCTCCACGGGGCGGCGGGATTTTCCAGCAGCGGCCGGAGGCTCACACCGGCAAGACCGGCCGGAGCCGGGAGGCCGCAGAGCTCGGCGAGTGTGGGGAAGAGATCGACGAACTCGACGATGCGCGTGGTGGCGCGACCGTTGCCTCGCGCTCCGGGAGCGACGATGACGAGCGGCGCGCGGGCGCTCTCTTCGAAGAGCGTGCCCTTGTGCCAGAGACCGTGTTCCCCGAGGTGCCAGCCGTGATCGCCGATCATCACGATGATGGTGTTGGCGGCGTGGCCGGTGCGCTCAAGGGCAGCGAGGAGGCGACCGAGTTGGGCGTCCATGAACGTGGTGCTCGCGTAGTAAGCTTGAAGCATCTTCAGCATTTCTTCCGGCACTCCGTAGTTGGGCGTGGGATTGGTGAACGCGATGGGAGGCACGCCTTCGCGGGGGCCAGGATCGGGCAGCCGGAGCGACGCGAGTGGGTAGAGATCGAAGTATTTTTTTGGCGCGATCCACGCGGCGTGCGGGCGGCGGAAACCTACCGCGAGAAAGAATGGTTGGGCGCGTTTCGCTTCGAGGAGCGTGATGGCGTCACGCACGGCCTGCCCGTCGTCCTGATCGTCGTCGTCTCCCTCGGCCATGAGACGGTAGTTCAGGACGTCGTTGGGCTGCGGCCCGCCGGCAAGGTGGAGGCGATCGCCCTTGGCGCCGAGTTCAGTGGGCTTGGTGTTCACGCGAAAATCCCACGAGCGCGCGTCGTCGAGTTTCCATGTGCCGGGTTTGTCGTCTGGGCGACGCGGGTCCCACTGACTGACGTGGAAGATTTTTGAGATCGAGGCGGTGAAGTAACCGTTTTCGCGGAGCCGCTGCGGCAGCGTCACCGCGTCGGGCAACGTCGTGCGGAGAGCGACGTCGTTGCCGTAGATGCGAGTGGTGTCGGGGCGCAGGCCGGAGAGAAACGAAATGCGCGAGGGGTTGCAGACGGGGTATTGAGCATACGCGCGGTCGAAGCGCACGCCACGGGCTGCGAGCGCATCGAAGTGCGGTGTTTGCACGACCTTGTCGCCATAAGCGCCGACGTGGGTGCAGAGATCGTCGGCGACGATGAAGAGGACGTTGGGCCGCGGCGGACTCACCGTGCCCGACGGCGTGGCGCTCCCCAGCGAAAGTGAGCTGAGGAGCGCCAGCAGGGCAACGCGACGGGTCGGGAGGGCGGTCAACACTGGAGCCGGAGTTTACAGATTGATCGTGGCTGAGAGCGTCCACCGGAAGGGATTCGGGTAGAGGAAACGATACGCTCCGGTGTCGTCGGCGTCGGCGATGATCGGGTCGTTGACGTTGAGCAGATTGTCCAGATTGGCCTGGATGCGGACGCGGCGGTTCATGACGCGCAGATTTTTCGCGGCCATCATGTTGAGGTTCACATCGCCCTTGCCGAAGACGGGCTCGATACCGTTGCGGTAGCCGACGACGGGTTTGTCGCGATAGCGTGCGCCGGCGCCGAGCGTCAGGTCGTTGAGCCATTTGCTGTCGGAGCGAAACGTGTAGGCGGTGAAGACGCTGCCCGTGTATTCGCGCAGCTGGCGCCGGGTCACTCCGTTGGCGGCGAGGATGTTTTTCTCGTAGGTGGCGAGTGAGTCCAACGCGGTGGCTACCGTGGACGGCGCGGACGTCTTGGGATCGGTGATCGGCACGCCGTTGATGGGGGCGATGAGCGGGCGGGTGGATTGTGCGGCCCAGGCGGTGCGACGACTCGCGATGTAAGCACGGAGGCGCGGCTGGTTATTGGCCTGCGTGCCCTGCGTTTGGGAGAAATTCGCGGTGAAGCGCCATTGCGTCGTGGGGTTGGCGGTGACCTCGAATTCATGGCCCTTGCCTTCCGTGTCGATGCCGTCGCGCGAGGTTGCTCCGGCGACGCGGGTGGGATCTCCGATCGCCTCGTAGATTTCGTTGATCGCGTTCACGAGACCGCCGTCGGCGAAGTTTTGGCGGTTCTTTTCGCTGGTCTCGTAACGGGTGAAGGCGGCGTAGACGCGACCGTCCAGCAGGCGGAACTTGAGACCGAAATCCTTGCCCTTGCCGAGCCGTGGCCCGAGTTGGTCACCGATGATCGTCAGGGTGCTTTGCGGGACGAAATTGTCCGATTGGTTATAGAAGGCGGCGGCCCACGGGGTCATGTGCAACACGAGACCAAAGGTCTTGGTGTCACCCTCGAAATCCGTCGAGGTGGCGCTAAGCGTCTGGAAGGGGAAGAGGCCCGTGACGGTGTCGGCCGTGGCGTTGCCGGCAAAGTTCTTCTGTTTGTCGTGGCGCAACCCGCCGGTGATGACGAGTCGGTCTTTCAGAATCTTGGCCTGGCCGGCGACCATCTGCGAGTTGAGCTCCTCGCGGCTGATGATGCCCTGATTTTGGATGCGGGCAAAGCCGGAGGTGACACCGCCCTGGCTGAACTGGTTGTTGCGTGCATCATAGCCGCCTTTGCGGCCCGAACCGAACGGATCGAGATAGGCGCGGCGGTAGATGCGGTTGTTGGCGTTGGAGAGATTGCGTGGGTAGATCGCGTCGCCGATCGGCGTCGTGTTTACCTCAAACAGGTTGTCGTTGTTTTGATCGTTACGGCGGCTGCTGAGAAGGCCGGTGACCGAATAGCTGCCGAGCCATGAGCTGTATTTGTTGAGGTCGAGCGTGTAGGCGGCGGTGAGCCGGAGGTCGTCGATCGTGAAATCGAACGTCTGCTGCTGGGCGTTGCTGTCGATGTAGAGTTTGCCGACGTTCGGGTTGGCGCGACCGTCGGGGAGGACGGCATTGGGATCGGCGCGGATCACGCTGTCGCCCCAGTTCGAACTCGTCAGCCAGAGCCGGCCCGTGGCCTGACGGCTGGCGGCGGCTTCGATCCACAGATCGCCGAGCCGTTGCTCGATGAACAGGCCGGAGCTCTTGAAACGGCTGTCGGAGCGATTTCCGTCGCCACTCGGGTTGGCTTTGAGCGGAAGCACGGAAAAATTCGTGAGGCCGCGCGGGATGGCGGCCGAGAGGGCGGCGCCGGCGCCGGCGGTCACGAGCGAGCCAAACCAACTCTGCACGGTGCCGCCCGCCGGATCGTGGATGTAGACGCGCGCGGTGCTGCGACCGGCGCCGGTGACGACTGCGCCGTAGGTCGGCGAGACGAGCCGGCCGCCCGTGAGCCAGGTGGAGAGGCCATCGCCCGGCAGGTAAGGGTTGGTGAGCACGCGGTTGTATTCACCGTATTCGCCGTCGAAACGAATCTCGGTATTTCTGAAGGGGCGGAACGTCGCGGCGAGGGCGGCGCCCTTGCGATCGCTCCCCACGTAGTCGCGCCAGCTTTTGGCGGATTGTTGCACGCCGTTGACGCGGACGGCGAAGGTCTTGGCGACCTGGCGGCTCACGTCGAAGGTGGCGCGGTAGTCTTCGCCCGAAGCCACGCGTAAACCCAGTTGTTGGAGATCGCGGCCGAAGATCGCGCGCTTCGTCGTGGTGTTGATGATGCCGCCGGGACCGCCGGTGCCGAAGAGGATGGAGTTGGGGCCGCGCGAAAAATCGAGGCGCTCAGTGTTGTAGGTGTCACTCTCCAGTCCCCACTGAAAATAGTTTCGACCGAGGCTCGAACCGCCGAAACCGCGGATCGAAAGCGGCAGGTCGCCGGAGCCATGGCCGTTGCCGGTGGAATCGCTGGTGTCGC
This sequence comes from Opitutia bacterium, assembly GCA_947461205.1. Classification (GTDB taxonomy): domain Bacteria; phylum Verrucomicrobiota; class Verrucomicrobiia; order Opitutales; family Opitutaceae; genus GAS368. The sequence continues at coordinate 9,409 of CANHJG010000047.1, read as the reverse complement.
GCTCGGCGTTGAGGGCGTAGGCCAAGGCGTCGCCGACATTGGTCGCCGCGATGTCGTTGATAAAGTCCCGCGTCATCACGGAGATCGAGGCCGGCGTATCGACGAGCGAGGTGTTCAAACGCGAGCCGGCCAACGTGCCGGAGGCGAGATAGCCGGTGTCTTTGCCGGTGGAGACGGTGAACGGCGAAAGCTCAACGGGAGCTTCCGCTGAAGCCGCGGCGGTGCCGGTAGCGTTGGCGGTGGGTGCAGTCTGCGCACGAACCGAGGCGTCGAGTGCGGCGAACGAAAGTGCGCAGGCGAGCAAAGTCGCTGCGCACGGGCGGGATCTGGGTTGGGTGTAATATTTCATGGGAGGGTTTGGGTGCTGGTTGAAAAAAGTGAATGAAAGGCGGGACGGAGGCGGGGCGAGACGGACAAGCGGGTGACTCAGTATCCGCCGGAGCCGATGGCGCCGGCGGGCTTGGCGACTTGTTCGCCAGCGGCCTCTGCGGTGGCGCGACGGCGATACTCGTCGAGCATGGCGGCGGTGGCGGTGGCGCCGCAGCGCGAGCCGCCGAGGTCGCGGACTTTGATCAGTCCGTCGAGGTCGCGCACGCCGCCGGCGGCTTTGACCTGCACGTGCGGCGAACAACTCGCGCGCATGAGCGCGAGGTCGTGCTCGGTGGCACCTTTGTAATTATAACTACCGTCGGCCTGTTTCACGAAGCCGTAGCCGGTGGAAGTCTTCACCCAATCGGCACCGGCGCGTTCGCAGAGTTGGCAGAGCCGGCGTTTGAAATCGTCGGTGCTGAGGCCGGCGCCGCCTTTGGTCAGGTAGTCGTTTTCGAAGATGACCTTCACCTTCGCGCCATGCTGGTGGGCTTCGACGCACACGGCGCGCACGTCGGCCTCGACGTAGTCCCAGTCGCCGCCGAGGGCTTTGCCGTGATTGATGACCATGTCGATTTCGACGGCACCGTCGCGGCAGGCGAGTTCGGTCTCGTAGCGTTTCGATTCGGTCGCGGAGTTGCCGTGGGGAAAGCCGATGACGCAGCCGACCTTCACATCGGTGCCGCGCAGCAGGGCGACGGCGCGGGCGACGGCGTAGGGTTTGATGCAGACGGAGGCCACATCGTAGCGGGCAGCGAGGGCGCAGCCTTCCTCGAGATCGCGATCCGTCATGGTCGGATGCAAGAGGGAGTGGTCGATCATCTTGGCGAGTTCGGCGTAGGTGTATTTCATGGGTCAGTTGAAGTGGGACTGGAGGAAAGCGTGGGCGGTGCGAAGGGCGTGTTTTCGGCCGGCCAAGGTTGAGCCGAACGAGGCGTCCTCGACCTCGACACAAACGGGGCCGCGATAGCCGACGCGGCGGAGGGCCGTCATGAAACGGGGCCAGTCGAGATCGCCGGCGCCGGGAATGCGGGGCTGGTGCCACTCGAGCGGATAGGCGAAGATCCCGACGTCGTTGAGGCGACGGCGATCGATGCGGACGTCTTTGGCGTGGACGTGGAAGAGCTTCGACTTGAATTCACGGAGCGGCGCAATGGCATCCATGTGCTGGAGCACGAGGTGCGACGGATCGTAGTTGAGCCCGAAGTGCTTGCTCGGGATATCGCTAAACGCGCGGCGCCAGATGGCGGGGGTGGTGAAGAGATTCTTTCCGCCGGGCCATTCGTCGCGGGTGAACAACATCGGGCAATTTTCGATACCGAGCTTGATGTCGTGGTCGGCGGCGTAGGCGACGAGCGGGCGCCACGTCTGCAGGAACCGAGGCCAGTTTTCATCGACGGTCTGCGTCCAATTGCGGCCGGCGAACGTGTTGACGTTTTTCAGGCCGAGGAGAGCGGCGGCGCGGATGACGCGCTTGAGATGGTCGGTCGCGCGCTTGGCCGCGGCGCGGTCGGGATCGAGGACATTTGGATAGTAGCCGAGGGCGCTGATCGTGACGCCGTGCTGCGCGCAACGGGCGTTGATATCGTCAGCCTGCGTCGGAGTGAAATCAGTTACGTCGATATGGGTGACACCGGCGTATTTCCGCTCAGCCTTGCCGATGGGCCAGCACATGAGTTCGACGGTGGCGAAGCGTTGCGCGCGCGCGAACGCCAGCACTGCGTCGAGCGAGAGATCGGGGAAAATGGCGGAGACGAAACCGAGTTTCATGGGTGGGGTGCGGCGGTCGGACTAAGGGGAAGGGGTGACAGACACCCACGCGCCGCGCCGATGGCTTTCGGCGATGGCGGCACAAAGGACGAGTTCGCGATGCCCGTCGGCGAAGGTGGCGTAGTCGGGCTCGGGCGATGGACGTCCCGCGGAGATGTCGGCGTAGATGGCGCGGAAGAGTTGCTTGAACGAATCAGGGTAGCCCTCGGCGTGACCGCCGGGGTAGTTGGAAAATCGCGCGGCGGAAGGATCGAGGAGCGCGGGATCACGCTGGAGCAGCCGGTTGGACTCTTCGCGCTGGCCGATCCAAAGTTCGTCGGGCGTCTCGCTGTCCCAGGCGAGCGAGCGGCGGGAGCCGGAGAGTTCGAAGCGGATGCAGTTTTTCCGGCCAGCCGACACCTGCGAAAACGCGCACACGCCGCGCGCGCCGCCGTGGAAGCGAAGGAGGACGGCTCCGTAGTCTTCGGTGGTGATCGCGACGGGACGACGTGCGTCCGTCGGGGCGCCGGCAGCACCGGTGAACGTCTCGACGGAACCGTCGGGCGGACTTTGCCGGATCGGATGCACGGTGCGGAGATCCGCCATGACGGATTCGATTTCGAGTCCGCTGATGAAGCTGATGAGATCGAGCCAATGGGTGCCGACATCGCCGACGGCGCGGAGGTCGCCGCCTTCCTCGGCGGACACGCGCCAGTTGAAATCGGTGGGATAGAGCAGCCAGTCCTGTTGGTAGCTGCCTTGGAGATGGAAAATGTCGCCGAGTTCGCCGCGGCGGACCAGGGCGCGGGCGTGGAGGGCGAGCGGATAGAAACGGACATTGTAGCAAACCGCGCAGACGAGGTGCGGATGGGCGGCGGCGGCGGCCACGAGTTCGGCGCTCTCCGCTGTGGTGAGCGCCAGCGGCTTCTCGCAGATCACGTGCTTGCCCGCGGCGAGTGCGGCGAGGACCTGAGCACGGTGGTGGCGGTTCGGGGTCGCGAGATGGACGGCGGTGACCGCCGGATCCGCAAGAACGCTGGCGTAATCGTCGTAGCCCCGCGCGAGGCCGTGCGCTGCGGCCGCAGCACGTGATTTTTCCGGCGTCGAGCCGAGCACGCCCCGCACGGTGACGCCCAGGCGGCGCAACGCTTCGAGGTGGACGGGCCCGATAAAACCGGTGCCGACAATCACGGCGGAGATCGAGGAGAGTGAGTTCACGGGGTGGGTAGCGTGGCAGACTATACCCGCTTTGGCCCGCGGTGGCCATATCCGCGAACGCAAAGACCTATCGTTTCAGGCACACTTTTCCGCCGCTCCGCGCTTGCGTGAACCCGGCCGAACCGCAGCTTCGGCGCAGACTCCCGACAAACATGAAAGTGCACAAAGATCGTTTCCGGAGACCCCGGCAGGCCGAAGCCAGCGTGCGGTTGCGGCCGGTGTTCGACGACTTTCACCTGCTACGGATGGAGGGCGGCTACGAATATCCGCGGCACCAGCATACGAACTACGAAGTGATTTTGGTGGAGCGGGGACCCTATCGTTGCGAGGTGAACGGCACGGAACTCGTGTTGAAGCGCGGGCAGGCGCTCGTGATCAAACCGGGCGACTGGCATCAGGATCACCTCCGCAACGGCCAGCGTCACTACGTGATCCACTTTCGCGTGCTCAGTGGAGAGGCGGGCAAGCAGGAGCCGAGGCTCTTCCGGCCCGATCTGGCGGCGGAAGACCAGGTTTGCGATGGAGATTTTTCCCGCGAGGCGTGGGTGCTGAAGGAACTGCGCCGCGAGACGATCGCCGAGGAGCCCTACGCGGGAGCAGTGCAGGACAGTCTGCTGGAGGTGCTATTTTGGCGGCTGCTGCGCGGGCTGAAACCGGCGGCGGTCAGTCAGGAATTACGGCGGCTGCCCATGCATGAGGTGCAGCGGGAGGAAATTGCGGCGGCGCTGGCCGGCTTCTTGGAAAAAAATCCCGGAGTGCACGAACTCGCCGCGGCGCTGCAAATGAGTCCGCGCCATCTCACGAACCGCACCCGCGAATTATTTGGGCAATCGCCGGCCCGGCTGCTGCTCCAATTGAAAATGCGCCGCGCCGCGGAGCTGCTTAACCACAGCACGCTGCGCGTGAGCGAAGTGAGCGAGGCGCTTGGCTTCGTAAACCCGTTTCATTTCTCCCGCGTGTTTCGCCGTCACCATGGTCACGCGCCCTCGGTCCACCCATCCCCGCCACGATGAATCCCTCTGCCGACGCCGAACTGATTTACGCCTATCTCGCCGCAACCGATCCGCTGCCGACGGAGCCGGTCGATGCAATCGTCGGTTTCGGGACGTTTGATCTCAGTCTTCCCCGATTTTGCGGCGACCTGCACCTGCGTGGGTGTGCGCCGCTGATTATTTTCACCGGCGGCATCGGCGCGGGCACGGCGGACTTGGGCCAACCGGAGGCCGATGCGTGGCGAGGGGAATTGCGGCGCAGTCATCCGACGATCGCGGACGCGCGCGTGATTTTGGAAAACCGCTCGACGAATACGGCGGAGAATATCGGTTTCACCGCGGAACTGCTCGCGGGCCAGCATCCGGGACGGGAACTGGGGGTGGGAGTGTGCTCGGTGATCGGCGTGGCCTCGCCGTCGCGGTTGCGACGAGTGGCCCTTACGTGGAGAAAGCTTCAGCCGGCAATCCCACTCGTGCGGCAGCGTCCGCCTGAGGCGACTTATGCGAGCGAACGGACGCTCTACGCCGCGAAGGGCTTCGACTACGCCGCGCATCTTTGCGGCGAGCTCGACCGGATCGTGGACTACGCCCAGCGGGGATGGATCGCCACGGAAGCGCTGCCGGCGGATATTTCCGGCGCTCTGGCTCGGCTACGCGCCGAGCGGAGTGCCCGATAGCGAAATTCGAAACGCGAGAGTGCGGCGGATTACACGACAGGCAGCTTCCAGTCGCCGCGGAGGGTGCGGGGCTGAAGTGCGGCGTTGGCGGCGTCGTTGTTGAGGAAGCGTTCGGCCTGCGGGTCCCAGCGAAGTTCGAGGCCCTGCTGCACGGCGATGAGGCCGAGTTGGCAGAGTGTGTCGGAACGGAGCGCGGTCTCGACATCGCAAATGGCGCGACGTTTTTGGCGGATCGCGTCGAGGAAATTGCGGGTGTGATGTGTGCTGATCGGCAGAGTGATCGGCATCGTGTCGTATTTGTTCTGCGGGTCGCGCAGGAGATTTTCGTTGGGCGAAGCAATGGTGCCGCGCTTGACGTGCACGGTGTCGGATTCGCCGATGAACTTGATGCCGTGGTCGAAGCCGGCGGTGCCTTCGTGCGCGAAGACGAGCGGGGCACGGCCGGTGTATTCGTAGCGGACCTGCCATTTTTGCACGGCGTCGTGGTCGCCCTCTTTCGCGAATTCTCCGGAGGCGACGATACGGTTCGGGCCGGTGGCGTCGGCGCCGTTGCCCCATTGCGCGATGTCGAGGTGATGGATGCCCCAGCAGGAAATCATGCCGAGGGAAAACGCGGCGATGTTCTCATGGTTGTCGCGCTTCAGCTTTTCGACGTTGAACGCGGTGGCGCGGGCCGGGCCAACCCAGCGGTCCCAATCGACGTAGTCGGGCACGGGCTGTGTCGGATACGTCGGGCCCGGTTTGCCACCGGGAGCGCAGACTTGGATCTCTTTGATTTTTCCGAGGCGACCGTTGAGGGCGAGTTCGCAAGCCCAGCGGAATTTGAGATCGGAGCGCTGCTGGGTGCCGAATTGAAACACGACACCCTTTTTCTTCACGGCGGCCCGCACGCGACGGCCCTCCTCGAAGGAGAGCGCCATCGGTTTTTCGTGGAAGATGTGTTTGCCGTGCAGAATCGCGTCGAGCGACGGGATGCTGTGCCAGTGCACGGGGAGCGCCATGAGCACGATGTCGATGGAGGGATCGGCGTTCAGCTCGCGGAAATCGGCGAACACCTTCACCTCGTCCTTCCCGTAGCTGGTGGCGATGGTCTTGCGGGCACGGTCGAGATTGCGGCGGTTGACGTCGCAGAGCGCGGTGACGCGCACGTCGTCCTGCGTGAGGAAACTCTGCATGTCGCCGTGGCCCTGCGCGCCGACGCCGATGACGCCGACAGTGAGTTTGTTTGACGGCGCGGTCTGGCCGTTGGCACCAAGGACATGCGCGGGGACGAACCACGGGGCCGCGCCGGCGGCCAGCATGGTTTTCAGGAATGAGCGGCGGGGCAGGGCGGTGAGCGGGGATTTGGTTTTCATCAGGGCGAGGGGAGGCTGGGTTTTTTGCGAGACTCCAGCAACGGATGAGTCTCGGCAAAATCGGGGTTGCGGGAAGGGACGTCGGCCGGCGTTGCGGCGAGCCACCCGCGAAGTTTGGCTTGCAGCGATTTGACGCGCGCGGGTTCGGTGGCGGCGAGATCGTGCTGTTCGCCGATGTCGCGGCGGAGGTTATAGAGTTCGAGGCGATGGCCGGGGGTGTAGCGGCCGGCGGGATCAAACCAGTCGCCGAAAAACTCGATGAGTTTCCAGTCGCCCTCGCGGATGATCGCGCACGGTGTGCCGGCCCAACGGACTTCGTAGAGCGGGAGATACCAGTAGAGGGCGCGGACGGGGAGCGGTTCGCCGCGCAGCAGCGGCACGAGGTCTTGGCCGTCGAGCGGATGCGTGGCGGGCGCGACGGCTCCGGCGGCGGCAAAGAACGTCGGAAGCCAGTCGACGACGTGGATCGGGGTGTCGTTGACCGTGCCGGGCGGCACGACGCCGGGCCAGCGCACGAGGCATGGCACGCGGATGCCGCCCTCGTAATGTGAGCCTTTGCCCATGCGGAGCGGAGCGTTGCTGAACGCGCGCTCCAGCACGGTGAGCTGCGTGGGGGTGGCGGAGGTGTTCGCGGCGCCCGCGCTTTCGAGAAACGGCGCGGGGTTGAACTGGGTGTCGATCCCGCCGTTGTCGGAGAGGAAAACGACGAGGGTGTTTTCGCGTTGCCCGAGTTCGTCGAGCTTGGCCATGAGCCGGCCGACGGAGGTGTCGAGGTGTTCGATGGCGGCGAGGTAGGTGGCGTTGTGCAGACCTGTTTCGGGAGCGCCGCGGGCGAGATAGTGGGCGACGAGGTCGGGGGGCGCGGAAAGTTTTCCGTGGAGGGTGTGGTGGGCGAGGTAGAAGAACCACGGGCGGGCGCGGTTTTTTTCGATGAAGGCGACGGTTTGGTCGGTGAGGTGGTCGACCCACTTGTCGCCCTCGTTCTGCGAGCCCGGGCCGGGCGGGGCGCTGAAGTCGAAACCGTAATAGCGGGCGGCTTCGGGTTTGAGCGCGGCGTAACCGCCGTCGGCGTTGGTGGTGAGGTGCCATTTTCCGGCGGTGCCGGTGACGTAGCCGGCGGCCTGCAGGCCCTTGCCGAGGGTGAACGTGTCGCGCGAGAGCTGGTCGCGAAACAGGGGTTCGCGCAGGCGGGCGCGCGGGTAGCCATACCACGGGATGACGTGCCACATCCGGTTGCGCGCGGTGCTCTGGCCGGTGAGGAGGGCGGCGCGCGTGGGGGTGCATTGCGGCATCACATAGGCGTCGGTGAAGCGCGCGCCCTCAGTGGCGAGGCGGTCAAGGTACGGCGTGGCGACGAGTTTGTTGCCGTAGCAGGAGAGCGAGGTGTAGCCCTGATCGTCGGTGAGGATGAATAGGACATTGGGGCGGGCGGGGGCCGGGGCGGGTTTCGCCGGTTGGCCGACGGCGGCGAGCAGAGGAAGGAAAAGCGCGGCCGAGAGCGCCAGGCAGCGCCGCGTCCGGTGGGCCGGATCGGCGGGGGAGCGGGCGCGTCGGGCGCCGGTGACGGAGGGGGTTAAAAGTGGCATGGCATGCGGGGATTGGGGTGGCGGCGCAGAACTTGCGGGTCCTTCGCGGGCAGGTGGGGGATAGTGCGGCGGACGCGGACGGTTTGGCGACACTCGAGAGAGAGGACAGAAAAACGCCGGCCCTGGGCGGAGCCTTAGGTGGTGCGGACAGGTTTCCCGTTACCCCGCAACGATCATTCGAGCGGGAAAAACTCGCTGTTCGACGCAGGCCACCGTCGCGACGACGTTCTCACGAACAGTTCCGAATTGACGAGTTCAGCTTGGATTTATGCCGAACCAACGCGCGCCGGACGAAGACGGGCGGCCAAGACCCGGGGTTGCCAGAAAACCGGTCGCCGGCAACCGGGGTTGTTGCTGGTGATTTGAAACCGAAGGCGGATTTCGCGGTTCTGAATGATCACCGCGCCGGGCGCGTGACGACACGTGAGTTCCGGACCGAGCCGGTGGTATCCAACAGGCGCTGACCGGCCAAGCCGGCCGGGCAACGGCGGCAAGGGCCGGTTGGGGCGAGGACAGCAACGGTGGTCGCCGGAGACCGGCGTGATGCAACGACGGACTGAGCGCCGAGCAGGCCCAAGGCTTCTGGTTTCTGCCCATTTCCCCGCCTTCGTAGCTGCCGGCCTTTCAGGCCTCCCGGGGTGTGGCCAAGTTTACCGGAAGGTCGCGCACCCGGCCGGCGCTGCTTCCGGCCGCGTCATGCCGGCGTACGGCAACATCCATTTCGACCGCATCGGAGCACGGAGGCTGTCGCCTTGGAAAAAACGGCGACAGGGCCTTGCTCGTGGCGGCTCCGCAAGATCGCGCGGGGGAGGACGAAGTCGAGCGTGGTGCGGGGGAGCGGTGGTCTGGATGCGAACCTGCTCACGCCGACTTGCGCCGGCGCTGGTAGGCGGCGAATCCGAGCACGACCGACCCAGCGAGGGCGGCGTAAGTGGAGGGCTCGGGAACGGCGGAGGCACTGGCGACAGCGATGCTATCAACCAAGACACTAAAGTTTTCCCCGTCGGCGCGGACACCGAATGTAGTAATTGATCCCAAAGAGGCCCGGTCGCCGAAGCCGGAGAATTGGGTGAGGCCATCGATACTCGTGGTGTAATAGAATAAACTCCTATCTCCCTCCACCGCGGCCAAAGTCAGGCTGTAGAAATAGAAGGTTGAGGCGGTGGTAACCGTGATGCCGGACAGCGGAGCATTACCACGAGTATAGAACCGGTTAGTGCCATCTTGGACGCTCACAAAGCCACCATAACTCGATGAGGGAACAAACGAGCTGAAAGTGATGCCGTCCGTTGATCGGATGGAGGGCTGCGTTCCAAAGAAGATACCCACGGATTGGGCCCCCGAGCCGCCGGTGGCGGCAATGCGGGCCAGGAGCGTCAACGGCTGAGAAAAGTCGTAAGTGCTGTCGAGGCGGAACGCGATTTCGTGCTCACCCCCCGTCAGCGCAATTTGCAGCGAGTCGG
>CANHJG010000046.1 GCA_947461205.1 Opitutia bacterium | reverse complement strand
GTGTTGCGGATCAAGAAACTGTTGGCGCGGGTGAAGGCGGCCGACGAGCCGGTGGCCTTGCTGCGTTTTGCCGAGTTGGAAATCGATGTGCCGCGGCATCACGTCACCCTCTCGGGTGCGGCGGTTGTCTTGACGGCGACGGAGTTCAAGCTCCTCGAGTTGTTGGCGCGCCGCCGGGGGCGCGTGCAGACGCGCGAGCGCCTGTTGCAGGATGTCTGGGGCTATGAGAACCCGATCGACAGCCGGACGGTCGACACGCACATGCGGCGGCTGCGGGAAAAGCTGGGCGACACGGCGCGGTTTCTTGAAACGATCCGGGGCGTGGGCTACCGGTTTCTTGCTCCGGACTAAGCCGACCATGAGCCCGTCTATGGTGATAGTCCTTGCGGCCGGCGCGGAGGTCGGGCCCACCCTCGGGACGGCATGAGTGCGCTCAATTTGTTTCTGGGCAGTCTGGTCGGGGTCGCGATCGTGGCGGCGCGGTGGTTCTATGGCCGGTGGCGGGCGGCAGAGGCCCGGCGCGAAACCGAAATGGCGGAGCTGCGCGAGGCCCATGCGGTCGCGCTGCATACGCACACTGCCCGACTCGAAGCGACGCTCGACAGCATGGTGGAGGGCCTCGTGGTGGTGGACCCACGCGGGCGCATCGTGCTGGCCAATCGGGCCGCCGAGGCGCTGTTTGGTTTTTCCCGGATGATGGTCGGCGGGACCTTGCTGGAGACCCTCCGGCACCACGAGGTCGCCGCGCTTGCGGCGCGGGTCGGCGCGGAAGGCGCGGTGATCGAGCAGGAGGTGCGGATCGAGCGGCCCACGGTGCGCGTGCTACAGATCAGTGCGGTGGGGCTGCGCGACCCCTCCGGCGGGGCGGCCGGGGCGGTGCTCGTCTTCCACGATGTGACCCGGCTCCGGGAACTGGAGGCCGTGCGGCAGGATTTTGTGGCGAACGTGAGTCACGAGCTGCGCACGCCGCTGTCGTTGATCAAGAGCACGGCGGAAACCTTGCTGGACGGCGCGAAGGACGATCCGGCGGTGGCGACGCGATTTTTGGAGATCATCGACAAGCACGCGAACCGTTTGACGCTGCTGATCGACGATCTGCTCCTGCTTGCGCGGTTGGATGCGGGGCGGGTCGAGATGACGTTCGAGGCGTGGCCGCTGCGGGAGGCGGCGCAGGATTCGCTCGACGATTTCGGTATCATGGCGCGGGCGCGCGGCGTGACGTTGGAAAATGCGGTGCCCGCCGACCTCGTCGCGCGTGCCGATCCCGAGCGGTTGCGCCAAGTGCTGTCGAATCTGATCGACAACGCGATCAAGTATGGCCGGCCCGAAGGGCGCGTGACGATCGGCGGCCGGCCGTTGGATGACGCCCGCGTGGAGCTGACGGTGCGCGACGACGGTCCGGGCATTCCGCCGGAAGCGAAAGAACGGGTGTTCGAGCGGTTCTACCGGGTGGACAAGGCGCGTGCGCGCGAGCAGGGCGGCACAGGCCTCGGCCTCGCGATCGTAAAAAACGTCATGCAGGCCCACGGCGGGGAAGTGCGCGTGGAGAGCGCGCCGGGTGTGGGCACGACGTTTTTTCTGACGCTGCCGACGATGAAGGATGAGTGAGGCTCAGCGAGCCGGAGTGGCTGCGACGAAATGGGCGGCGTCGTCGGGGCTGCCCCGGCCGGAGTATTGCGCGAACTGCGGATAAGGGAACAGCGGGCGCGTGCGCAGCACTTTGCCATCCTTGTCCTTCGCCGCACCGAGCAGACGGTCGGGCGCCTGGCCTTCCTCGACCCAGCGGAGGAGCGCGGCCTGCGTGCCCTGCGGTGTCGGGCCCGGGCCGCGGAAGCCATGATCCACCCCGGGCACGAGGAAAAGCCGCGCGAACGCCGCGGTTTTTTCCGCGCCGCCCATGCGCGCCTGCACTTTCTCGTAATATTCGATCGTGCTTTGCGGTGGGATGAGCTGATCCGCGAGCCCATGCGTGATGAGGAGCTTGCCCCCGCGGTCGCGGAAGCGCGCGAGGTCGGGATCATCCGCGCTGAAGACCGGGCCGTAGAGTTCGGCGGAATGACTGAAGAGCAGCTCAAACTCGTCGCGGTTGAACCGGCCGGGGTCGTAGCTTGGATTCTGGGCGAGGAAGAATTTGACCCATTCAAAGGCGACGGTGAACGGCTTGCCCGTCAGCGGCGCGCCCTCCGTGCCCGCAACTGCGAAGAGGTCCGTGCCCCGCGGGTAGCCATACCAGAGCGGTTTTTCGTCGCGCGACCGCGCGCCGCCCCAGATTTGGCGCAGGACCTCCGCATCCGCCGCCGTGAAAATCTCTGCGCCCACTTTGCTTCCCACCAGCGCCGTCGGGTCCCACGTGCAGCGGATCGGATCGTCGATCACCCCGTCGGTCACGCCGTCGGCGGCATCGCTCGCCGCGACGGCGGCGGCGGTCGCGGCGTTGAGTTTGGCCTTCGAAACATAATGATTCGCCTCCCGCATCACCGCCTGCGGCCACAATCCACCCGGCACCATCCGCGCCCAATTCACAGCCGGACAGCCGGAGAAAATGCCGTCGTAGTCCTCGGGGTAGCGTTGCGCCTCCATCAATCCCTGGCGACCGCCGGTCGAACTGCCGATGAAATAGGCGTAGCGCGCGGGCTTCCCATAGAATGCTTGCGTGAGCGCCTTGCCGACGACGGTCATCTCGTGGATGCCGAGGTAGGCGTTGTCCCGGATCTCCGGCCAGTTGAGGCGACCGTTGGCGTTGAGGGCAAAGGCGCCGCTGCCGCCCTCGTGGCCGGTGTCGGTGGCGGCCGTCGCGAAACCCTGCGTCACCGGTCCGCGCAGGCTCTCGGGCCGTCCGCCCATGAAACCGCCGCCGCCCGTGCCCATGAAACGGCCGTTCCAGTTTTTCAGCGGGAGTGCGACCCAGACCGTCACGCGATCCTTCGCGGGCGGATGCGTGAGAATGGCGGTGATGCGAACGGATCCCTCGGTCTCGTTGACGGCGACGGATTCGATGGTGGTGTTCGGCCCTGCGACCTTGCGCAGGCCGTCGAGGGAGAGGACGGGCGTGGCGTCGGGGTAGAGCGCGGCGGGGCGCTGGGCGAACGCGCTGGCGGTGAACGCGAGGATGACGACAGCAAAAGCCAAGCGAGTTTTCATGGGGTGGGACAATTGGTGAGGATGAAAGACGGCGCCAATGGCAACCGTCGGGCGGCCTCATGGCCGGCAGATTCAGGGCGTGAAACTCTTCAGCCACGCAACCTGTGGCCAGTCCGGGCCGAGGGTGGCGGGTTGCGCAGCGCCCGGGGTGCTCCGGCCCCGCTCAAGGTCGGTGCGGAGGAGGCGGCCGAGACGTTGGACGATTTCAGGATGCGCGGCGGCGAGGTTAGTCGTTTCGGCGGGATCGGCGGCGAGGTCGTAGAGTTGGAAGGGTGGCAGGGTCGCGAGGTCGGTGCGCTCGACCTTGAGCCATTGGCTGGGGCTGGGCGTGGGCGCACTCCAGCCGCCGGAGCCGGGCCAAAGGAGCAGTTTCCAGCGGCCGTCACGGATCGAGAACCGGCCCTCGGCCGAGTGGGCCACGAGGGTGGTGCGGGCGGAGGACGGGGAGGTTTCGCCGCGCAGGAGCGGGAGGAAGCTGACGCTGTCTTCGGCGGCGGTGGCCGGGAGTCCGGTATTCAGGATTTCGGCGCAGGTGGCGAAGAGGTCGAGTTGTTCGACGAGCGCGGGCGTGGTGGCGCCGGCTTTGATGACGGCGGGCCAATGCGCGATGAACGGCACGCGGTGACCGCCTTCGAAGAGATCGGATTTGTAGCCGCGGTAGCCGGCGCTCGGGTCGTGGTTGAATTTCGCGTGGGCGGGGACGTCGGCGGCGGGGGCGAAGCCGTTGTCTGAAGTGACGATGAGTAGCGTATTTTTCGCGAAGCCGTGCTTCTCGAGCGCGGCGACGATCCGGCCGATATCGGCGTCGACTTGCACGACGAAGTCGCCGTAGGAAGTGACCTTGGTTTTACCGTCGAACTCACGGGTGGGCAGAATCGGAGTGTGCGGCGCGGCGAGCGGCAAATAGAGGAAGAAGGGCTTGGCATCTTTTGCGGCGGCGCGCTCGGCGAAGAAGGCGAGGGATGTTTCGATGAGCCGCGGTTGCACGTCGTCCATCGTAAAATCGGGCCCGATCGGGCCGCCGCGCCAGAGTTTCGGGGCGGGACTGTCGCCGAGGGTGGCGGTGGGCACGGCGGTGGCGCGATCGTTGGCGAGCCAGACGTAGGGCGGCATGTCGAGGGAGGCGCTGATGCCGAAGAAGCGGTCGAAGCCGGAGGTGAGCGGGCCGCGGGCGAAAGGTTGGGCGAAGTCGACGTTTTCGAGTTGCGGCCCGGTGCGGGTCCAATCGAGGCCGAGGTGCCATTTGCCGAAGACGGCGGTGGTGTAACCGTGCTCCCGCAGAAACGACGCGACGGTGGGGCGGCCCGACTCGATGAGCGGCGGGTGATAGCCCTGGAGGACACCTTGCTTCAGGCGACCGCGCCACGCGTAGCGACCGGTCAGCAGCGCGTAGCGGGCGGGGGTGCAAAGGGAAGAGGCGGAGTGCGCGTCGGTGAAACGCAGACCGGCGCGTGCGAGGCGGTCGAGGTGCGGAGTTTGCCAAGCGCTCGTGGGATTGTAGCAAGAGACGTCGCCGATGCCGAGGTCGTCGGCGAGGATGTAGACAATGTTGGGCGGAGGGGTGGCGGCCCGGGCGGCGACGGCGAACAGGAGGGTGGCGAGGAGAGCGCGGATCACGGAGGAGCCTTTTTTCTATTTGGTTTTTGGGCGCGTGAAGTCGAAGACGCGCGTGGCGGCGTCGAGGGCGGCTTGGTCGCGGTGGATCAGCCCGTAGTAGGTGAGGGCGAAAACGACTTCGGGGTAGTTCACCTTCTTGGCTTGGCCGAAGGCGTTGGCTTCTTGGCCAACGCCGGTGCGGGTGTTGCCTTTGACGTCGACTTCGCCGGTGGGCAGGACGCGCGTGAGCTGCCACGCGACGGCGGCGGGCAAGACGGCTTCGAACCCGGGCAGCGGCACGTGCAGGGCGAGAACCGAGCCGAAGAAAATGGAGACCCCATTATAACTCGAGTTGCGGCCACCGTTTTCAATGAAGACGCCTTCCTTGTCGCGCAGGGTTACGGCGTGGGCGATGAGGCGGCGGGCTTGGGCGATCAGTTTCTCGTCGCCGAGCACAACGCCGCAGGTGCCGAAGGCTTTCGCTGCAATGATGACGCGGTTCACCGAGTGGCCGACTTTGGGGATGATGGTGGCGAAGCCGCGGTCGAGGTAGTCGGCGGCCCGGCGGAGTTTGGGCTCGAGGGCGGCGAAGCGGGTCTCGAAGTGGGCCGCATGGGGCGATTGGCGGATGACGAGGATGGCGCGGCCGAGTTCCTGGAGAAAGAAGTAGGCGGTCTCGACATTGGCGTCGAAGGCACTTGCGACTTTGCCGTTGGCCTGGGGGTTGGCGACGAAACCGCCGTCTGGGCGTTGGTGAGCAAAGGCGACGTCGATGCCGCGCCAAGCGTTGTCCGCCGCGGCGAGATCTCCGGCGACGACGGCGGCGATCACGCCGCGGCAACTCCCGCGTTGCGGGCCGGACTCGATCCAGCGTCCATGGGCGCGGTTGTTACCGGTGAAACCGTTGGCGTCGGGGATGTCCCCCGCACTGAGGGCGGCGAGGCGCCCGGGCGGAAAGGCGCGGAGGATGTCGTATTCGCGCAGCGCGGGACGAGGGGCATCGGTGGCGACGCCATGGGCCACCGCGATGGTGAGCCACAGCGCGGCGAGGAAGGTGCGCTTCATTTAGGAAATTGTGAGGGTCGTCTGGAACGGCGTGAGGCCGGTGAGGTAGACGCTCTGGCCGTCCCATTTCGGCAGGGCCCCGCGAACCTGGGTGTAGGAATGCGCGATTTGGCCGGGGCCGAACTCGATCGTGTCGTCGCCGAGCGTGTATTTACCGGTGCCGCTGCGCAGGATAAAGGCGTCGGTGACATGGGGCACGGGCTCGACTCCGGTGAGTTTCCCGCCGGCGCGGAAGGCGAGCTCGATCGACACAGGGACGTCGGCGGTGCCGGTGAGCGAAAGGGCGAGGGAGAATTTCCCGGCAGTTTCGGTGATTGCGACGACGGCGTCGAGGCGCTGGAGATTGCTCTGGGTGCGCAGCGCCTTGCTGTTGGTCGCGAGGGTGCCGTTGGGCGCCATTTTGGTGTGGTCGCCGTGGGCGATCTGCTCGGCGGAGAGCGGTTGGAAGTAGGGCCCCTCGAGCGTCTGACGGAGAATGTAACGGCCGTCGCGAACTTCGAGCGTGTCGGCCGTGAACTGACCTTTCCCGAAGAAGGCGGTCGCGAAGCGCACGGCTTCGAGGGCGGCGGAGTTTTTGCGGAATGAGAACAGCGTCGGGTTATTGGCGAGGATCGTCGCGCTCGCCGCGCCGCGACGGATGCGCGCAAGAGCCGAATAGCTGAAATGTTTTGCGTAGTCGGTGGGCAACGGTGCGTCGGCGGGGAGGGCACGGAGGAGGGTTGGCTCAGTGAGGAACGCGGCGAGTTCGCCGATTTGATGGCGCGCGGTGCGTTCGATCTGGCGACACAGCGCAGCGAAGCGGCCGTTGCCGTCGATCAGCGCCAGGGTGCGGTAAGAATAATAGTAGCGGGCCATGCTGCCGCGCTGGTAGCGGTCCTGGCGGCGCGAAGCCTCGGTGACGACTTCGCCGTCGGGGTGCACATAAAAGATCGTCATCTCCAGATTGCGACGCACGTGCTCGAGTAGCTCGGGGCGATGCAGGTGGCGGGCGACGGTGATGAGCGCGCGGTTGACGATCGGCGAGTAGACCGTGGTGCTTTTTTCGGTGTATTGGCCGTCCGGGTCGAGATCGATGCCCTCGGCCAGCCATTGGTCGATGCGGGTGACGTAGCGGGGATTCGGAAAAAGGGCGTTGGCGGAGGCGAGGGCGGCGCACACGACCCAGCGGTGGTTGGGGGTGTGGACGCCCCCGGTCACGAGGCCTTCGGCCCCGCGAGTGATAAATTTTCCGAGTTCACCAGCGAGCGCGGCGAGCGCAGGCACCGGGCTCGCGCGCAGGAGCACGCAGGCGGGGCAAACGACTTCGAGGATGAACGCCATGTCGGGCGGCGAGTGGAAATTGGTCGCGTAGTAATCGACCGTGCCGTCTGCGGGATGTTGGGCGGCGAGCAGGTAGCCGATGGCGAGATGCAGCGGGTCGACGAGCTCGGCGGATTTGTAATATTTCGAGCCGGGGGCGCAGGCGGCGGAGGCGAGGGCGGAGACGAAGCCGGAGGTGTTCTGCGCGGTGTGCAGGCCGTATTCGTTGACCTGGCCGCCGAGCCACCGGTGGCCCGTGCGACGCTCCTGCTTGGCGAGTAGGGCGGGAATGCCGGCGTCGTTGGCGCGGATGAATTCCTGCAGAAGATCGTCGGACGCGGCCGGAACCGCTTCGGCGGCGAACGAGCGGGGGCCGAGCGCGGCGAGGGAAGTGAGAGCGGTGGTCGAAGCGAGGAATTCCCGGCGATTCATGCGGGCATCCACTCACCGTTCAAGGTCGAGGGAAAGGAGGAATTCGCGGCCGGCCTGGCGGCCGTAGTTGCGCGGGGCGCCGTTGGCGAAGGTGCGGGTGAGAAAGACGCGCTCGGTGTTGAAGACGTTGTTCACGTTCAGCTGGACGCGGCAGGACGAATTCGCATAGCCGCGGAAGCGGTAGTTGGCCATGAGGCCGGTGAGGACGTAGCGTTTGGAATAGTAGGGGTAGTCTCGATCGGTGCGGACCTTGCCCTTCGCGTCGATTTTATTCGGGAAGCCAATGACCGACGGGGCCCGGTAACGGAAATTCACGGACGCCGTGGCGCCCTTCAGCCGTCCTTCGGTGAAGCTGCGGGTGATGACCGCGTTCGAGCGCCACGTCTGGGAGTTGCCGCCGGGGTTGCCGAGGCTGGCCTGAATATCGTCGAGCGGACCTTGGATGAGCTGCGTGTGGGCGGCTTCGACGGTGCGCGTCGCGTCGTAGGCGGCGGTGGCCCACCCTCCGCGGTAGGCGCGCCACGTGGCGAGCTTGGCGTCGAGGTAGTCATACCACGGCTGGGTGGAGATGTCGTCGATCTCGGTGTCCGTGCGGCCGGCGTTGACGAAGATGCGCCAGGAGCGAGTGGGGTTGAAGGTGGCTTCGAGCTCGAGGCCTTTGCTATTGCGGTCACCGGGCAGACGGAAGTCGGCGGGGAGAGGGTTGCGCGCCTGCAGGAAGAGCGGGTTGATCGCGTAAGCCGGATCGTTCAGGGAGAGTTGCTGCTCGAAATTGATCAGATTCTGGCGGAGCCCGGAGTCGGCGAGCGTGGTGTTGCGGTTGAGGGAATTGAAGTAGTTGACCTTGAAGTTGAGGCGATCGTCGAGGAGGCGCAGGCGCACGGAGTATTCGTGGGACTCGCCGTAGTTGGGTTCGACGACGGTGCCGTTGACGTCGCGGACGACGGCGACCTCGTTGAGTGAGGCGTTGCGCGAGTAGTCGTAGCCGAACGAAACCCACCGCTCGAGCCACGGTGGCCGCACGATGAAGCCGTAGTTCCAGCGGGTGGCGGAGCGGTAGGGGGTCCAGACGGACGCGGGTTCTTTTTCGCGGAAATCGGCGTAGGCGCGGTAGCCGGTGCCGAGGGGGTTTTGCGGGGTGACCGGGCCTTCGGTGAGGATCGGCTGGAAGGCGCCGAAATTGGAATTGCGGACGCGATCGTAGCGGACGCCGACGTTGGCCACGAGGTGGTTTTTGAAGAACACGCTTGAGGTGCTCCCGGCGAGCGAGCCGCGCTGGAGGTGATTCGCGGACGGGGCGGTGCCGACGCCGCCGACGGGATTTTCAAACGATGTAACGCCGAAGCGCTCGCCGGCGGCGGTCGTGAACCAGAGCGTTTCCATCAAGTCGCCGTAGGCGGTCGGGGCGGCGAGGCCGTAGGCGCGCGGGTCGCCCGTGCTGCCGAAGGCAGGGAGGTATTGGCGCATGTTGATCTCGCGCTCGATGCTGAGGGGATTGGCCTGCGCGGCGGCGGAAAGGAAGCTGGGCTTGCCGATGATGAGGTTGCGGAGCTGGGCGAGGGTGTAGGTCACGGAATCCTCGTAGCTGGCGAAGACGCCGAGGCGGTGGAGGCCGAGGTGGCGGGTCCAGCCGGCGTTTTTTGTGAAGTCCTGCTCATGCGTGCCGACGGCGCGCGCCTGATGGACGGCGAAATCGGCCCAGTTGCCCTGACCCGTGGAGCGATTGGACTCGAGGTAAGGGCGGCCGTAGAGCGGATTGGGCGTCACGCCGTCGGGGAGATAGGCGTTGATGTCGACGAGGATGTCGTAGGCGTTGTTGGCGAACAGCTGCGTGGTCTGGTTGCGATACGACTCAAAGGAGTAGCCGAGCTCGACAAAGGTCGTGCGCGCGACGCGCTGTTCGACCGTGGCGGTGACGTTGCGGCTGCGGCGGAAATTGTAGCGCCCCCAGCCGGCAGGGTTCGTATTCCACGGCAGGCCCGGATCGATGAGGGTCTGGGTGTTGCCGGAGGTGGCGGCGCCGTCGGCGATATTGACGAAGACGGTGTTGCGCACGTCCTGGAAATTCACGAACGACGGACTGCCGTTTTGCGGGAAGACGAAGAGCTGCGACTTGGTGCTGAAGGCATAGGCGCGCGTCGTGCCGTCGCCGAGGGCGAAGGTCGGCGCGGTGGGGCGACCGGTGGCCGCGGCCGTGGCGGCGAAGTTGCGATAGGTCTGCGGCGTGCCGGCGCGTTGCGAGGCGAGCCAGTGCAGGTAGCCGTTGTCGCGGGCCATGGTGGTGGCGGGGCGGGCGTCGCGGCGATGGTGATACTCGCCCTCGACGCGGACGGTGGTGTGCTTGAACGGCTGCCACGTCGTCGTCAGGAAGGCGCGCCGGCTGTCGTCGTAGCCTGGGGTGATGAAATATTCCTTGTTTTCGCGCAGGGTGACGAGCCGAAGGGCGAGTTTTTTGGGGACGAGCACCTGACTGATGTCGAAGACGGTGCGTTCGGAGCCGTAGCTGTCGGCGCGG
This sequence comes from Opitutia bacterium, assembly GCA_947461205.1. GTDB lineage: Bacteria > Verrucomicrobiota > Verrucomicrobiia > Opitutales > Opitutaceae > GAS368. The sequence goes on along the minus strand of CANHJG010000046.1, from coordinate 23,970 downwards.
AGCGAGAGTTTCTGTTTGTTGCGCGTGAGGTTGGCGCGAGCCGAGGTGCTTTCGGCGGTGCCGGCGGACCCGCCGAGGCCGAATTGCACGGCATTGGCGCCGCTCACGAGGGAGAAGCGTTCGGTGTTGTAGGAGTCGGCCTCGATGGTCGTGCGGAAATAATTGCGCGTGCGGTCGATGTTGCCGAGGCCGCGGGAATTGCCGGAATCATCGGCGCCGTTGCGCGAGCCGGGACGCGAGTCGGCGCTGCCGTTGACGTTGTCGAAATACGTCTGGGTCGTCGCGGAAAAGAGAAACGCTTCGTCGGTCGTCGTCGCGCCGATGTCGTCGAGGAAATCTTTGGTGAAGACCTGCACCTGGCCGGCAACATCAGCGAGGTCGATTTTGCCCCGGCCGCCTTGGAGGATGGCGGTGGACTGGTAGCCCCGCACGGAGTCGGGACTTACTTCGAAGGGTGAGAGGACGACGGGTTCGTCTTTGCTGCCCTTAGCCGCGGTTGTGGGGGAGCTCGCTGGAGCCAACTGCGCGGGGAGAGCGGGGACGAGCGCGATCACGAGCGAGGCGGTCAGACACAGTTGGGCGGGGGATCGTTTCATGGTCATGGGGTAGGCGCGGCGGGTTGAGGAAACTATCTGCAACGCGGGGAAACCGTTTGGTCGGGGGGGCGTCGCACTGCACTTTAGAGGTGCCGGATTGGACGGCGGGGCAAGAGAGAACTTACACTTGTCGTTTGCCGCCGTCTGCGTCTCTTTTCCCTCAGCACGAATTCAATTTGGATTCGCCCCGGGCAACCCCTGACCCAAATCCGAAATGAACCCCTTGCTCCGCTTTCATCGCGCCGGCCACGCCGGATATCTCTCCCTCGTGCTCGTCGCTTCGGTCGTGGCTCAAACGGCGCCACCGGTCCCGCCGGCGGGAGCCGCGCCTGCCGCGACCGAAGTGGTCGAGTTGAGTCCGTTCACGGTGAACACCAGCCGCGACGTAGGCTACCAAGCCGAGAATACGCTCGCGGGCAGCCGGCTGAATACCTCACTGCGCGACACCGCGAGCTCGGTCTCGGTGTTCACGCGCGAATTTCTCGACGACCTCGCGATCACCGACGTCCGCGAGTTGGTGCAGTATTCGATGAATGCCGAGATCAGCACGAATGAGAACCAGGCGGGAACGGGGCAGAATCCCGTGGTCAACGCCCAGAGCCTGACGCCAGTGGTCCTGATCCGCGGGGCGTCGGCCAGCGTTGGGATGGACTATTTCACGAGCATCACGCCCTCCGATTCCTACCGGGTGGGGCGGTATGAGGACAACCGAGGGCCCAACAGTATCTTGTTTGGCGTGGGCGCGCCGGGGGGGCTGATCAATGAAAGCTCGAAAATTGCGAACACCGCGCGGGAGAGCGCCCTAATGCGCTACGGGACCGGCTCGTTCGACCGGCATCGGCTCGAACTGGACGCCAACTGGGTGCTGCGGAAGGACCGGGTGGCCATGTCCGTCGCCGGTCTGCATCAGGAGAACGGGGGATGGCGGGCATTTGATTACCAGGATAAGAAGCGTGTTTTTTCGTCGATCACGGTGCGGCCGACTCGCTCGCTGACCATCACGGCGATGGGTGAAATCGGGCGGGATCTGACGGCGGTGATTCGCAATACGGTGGAGACCGACCAGGCGCTGGCGTGGCTGGACAATCGCAACGCAAAGGGTGTCAGCGCAGTGACGTTCGATCCCAACAATGCAGTCCCGACCGCCGCGATGTCTGCGCTGGGCGTCACGGCGAGGGAAGTTGCCGCGACCGGCAACAACCACAAAGCGATCTTCATCGAAAATGATGGGACGATATTTGATGCCCGCGGGACCTTGCTCTCCGGCACCTACAACAACGCAGCGGTCCGCGCACCCGACGGCACACCGGGGGTGACATCGGGCGCGCTGAAGGTGTATGACCCACGAATTTACCCGGGCAACGTCAACGCGGCGGGCCCCGGGATGTTTCGCGAACAGACGCTGCGAAACTACACGTTGACCGCCGACTGGCAGGCAACGCGGAATCTGGCGTTCAACGTCGGGCGCAATTATCAATATTCGCGAGCGCGCGTGACGCTGATGGTCGGGGCCGACCCGACGTTGCGCGGCGATCCGAACCGCACCCTGGGCGTCGGTGGCGCGGCGAATCCTTATGCGGGCCGGCTTTACTTCGATGGCGAATGGCGGCGCGATAACCATGTCGGCGAAGTCGCTGAGACGCGGCTGGCGGCCTCTTACTCGCTCGACACGAAATCAAAATGGTTCGGCCGGCACCGTTTTGCCGCGTTGGTTTCCCGAACGGAGCAGGTGGACATACGGGCCAACTCGTGGCTGGCCTTCGCGGGGCGCCCCTACAACGCCACGCCCAATAACGCCAATAATCGCATCACTGTGCGCAATTACATTACCGAGGGCAGTTGGGCGACCTATCGCGTCGGCGACTGGCGCTCGTTGCCCGCAACGGTCAACTTCGACGGCCGGGCCTACACGCTGGCGTGGGCCAACGAAGTCGGCGGACCGAACAACAGCGGCGGCGAGCAGGAATCCCAAACGGCGCTCGGTGCCGTGCAGAGCCATTTTCTGGCCGACCGGTTGGTCACGACCTTCGGCTATCGGCAGGACGAGATCGATGTGATCGAGCTCGGATTCTACAATGATCCCGTGATCGGCGACATCGTGGATCGCGATCGCAGCAAGAGCAAAACCACGAGTGCGACCGGTTTCACGGGCACGGCGGGCGGCGTTCTGCACGTGGTCAAATGGATGTCGCTCGTCGCGAATCACTCGACCAACCAAGGTGTGCCTTCGTTCGTGCGGACGACGTTTCCGAAGGGCGAGTTGGCACCGGCGTCGAAAGGCGTCGGCTCTGACTACGGGATGAGTTTCGACCTGCTCGGAGGTCGGTTGAACGCCAAGGTGGTTTATTTCTCGTCGACGGAGCAGGGGCGGATCACGACGAACGGTCTCGCGGGCGCCCCCGGCCGCAACACCCGTGTGATGGATGCCTTGGCGGGTGTTCTGGCGGGGAGCGGGCTGCCGTTTTCGGCGGGCCAGTGGCAGCCCATTTACAGTGCCTATAATCCTCCGGTCACGGCGGCGTCTTCGGATTCCCAATCCAAAGGCTATGAAGCGCGGATCACCGCGAACCTGACGCGCAACTGGCGGCTGGTGGCGAACTATTCCTACACGGATTTCATCCGCAAAAATGTCGGGGCGGAGGTGGCGCAATGGTATGGCTTGAAAATGGCGGATGACCGCTTTGTGCAAGGCGTGCGGCAGGATGCGACCGGTCGTTTTGTGGTCGACCCGAGCGCGTTCGAGCCGGGCATGACGGTGGCGAAATGGCTCGAGTTGGGTGCGCTCCGCCCGCAGGCGAATGTGTCGACGCTTACGACGTCGAACGGCAACTCGATCGCGCAGGAAATCTACAACATGGTTGATACGATGAACGCCGAGCGCGACGACGAGGAGAAACGCTGGGGACTGCGTCCGCACAAGGTCAGCCTGTTCACGGCCTATGATTTCCGGGAGGGGCGGCTGAAGGGAGTCACCGTTGGCGGTGGCTGGCGCTGGCGGTCGGCCAACGTGATCGGCGCGGACTCCAAAGGCAAAGAAATCACCGGGGAGCCGATTGTCGCGAACGATGTGATGATCGCCTACACGAGGAAGTTTGAGCGACTGCCGGGTCGCGTGCGTTTTCAGCTCAATGTGTCCAACGTGTTCGATCACACCGATATTCTCCCGGTGCGGATTGCTACAGGCGCGAATGTGCCGGATGGCTATGTGGTGCCGGGTGGGCGCGGGCGTGCGTATGGTCGATACGATTTGGTAGCGCCGCGCGAGCTCCGTTGCACGACGACATGGAGTTATTGACGGCGGGGTGCACTGTGCAGGCCCTGCTGAGTTTGGCGTTTTGCGCGTGTTCTACATCACGCGGAAAAACCCTCTCGCGCCGGAGGGGGAACTCAAGGCCCATCTTGGACTGAGAACTGGCGGAGGTCACGCGGCTCGGGCAATCCTCGGAGTCGCGACGCCTGCTGGCGAAGGGGCTGACGTTGCTGGACGGAAAGCGTTGGACTGAGGCCGCGGATTTTGCCGCATCGCTGCGCCAGTCGCTTCAAGCCGGGCGAGGTCGACGGCAAGTGCGCAGCGAGCCCCGCAGGTCCGTCAGAGATCAAAACTCGTGCTCAACGTGATCCGGCGGGGGGCGATGATACGGTAGGCGTAGTAGCTGCCGTCGGGGTTTACACCCACGGGTTGAAGACGGCCCTTTTCGAAGACGTCCTTGAGGTTGAGCTGCACCCGGGCGCGGATGCGGTCGTTGTAGAATTTGAAACGATAGCCGGCGGAGGCATCAAAATAGAAGCGCGCGGCGTCCCACACGGGTTTGTTTTTGTCGAGTTGAAGGATGGCTCCGGTAAACGGTCCGCTGGTCTCGGGCGCGATTCCGAGGAAGCCGATCGAGCCGCGGTCGACCCAACGCACGCCGCCGCCGATGCTGAATCCCTTCAGGCGGCCTTGGGAGAATTCGTAGTTCGTCAGGGCGTTCCAGCGATACTCGCGGACCTGGGTGCGGGGCTTGCCGACATTGGCGACGCCGACGAGGTAAGGCGAGATGAGCGCGCTGTTATATTGCGCCTCGGGCGTGTTGCCTCCGCCGGTCGGGACGGTCGTCCACCAGAGCGCTCCCTTGCCGTCGCCGTTGCCGGGGACGGAGTCGCCCCGGACCGTGGTCCAGGTCGGCAGCCGCGATTGCCAGTAATTGTAAACCTCGGGCGAGATCGCGGCGTCGTAGGCGACGCCCTGTGCGCCCGTGAACTTGATGCGCCAGTTGCGCGTGGCGTTGTAGGTGGCTTCGAGTTCGAGGCCCTTGGAGGTCACGTCGGTCGTGCCGACGGTCTGGGGCTGCGCGAGACCGGAATCCAAGAAGATATTCAGCCACTCGTCGGTCTGGCCCATGAATTTAGCGATGGCGGGACGGAGCTGGGCCTGGGTGGGATTCGTGACGCCTTGGGCAGATAGGCGGGCGGTGACGACCGAAAGGGCGAAGGGATAGAGGCCGTTGGCATCGCGCACGCCGTTGGCCTCCTGCCGGCCTTCGAGGCGGATCGTGCGGTTGCCGATGGTGCCCACTTCGCTGCCGCGCGAATCGAGCTCCGTCACCTGGTAGCGGTTGAGCTTCACGTTCAGTTTCCCCTCGAGTGCCGAAAGACTGACGCCGTAGTCTTTGCCCTCGCCGCGGGGATTGGGGATGTTGGTCTTGAGGTCGAGTTGTTGGCGGACCACTTGCGGGAAGAAGCTGTCGCTTTGGTTATAGTGGACGTTGAGCCAACGGAGCGGCTTCACGACCGCGCCAAACGTCCGCGTCTGACCGCGCTGCGCATCGCGCACGGCGGGCCCTTGGTCATCGGTCCAGAGGTTCCACGTCTTCAGCGGCTCGTTGGTCACAAGGCCGGTGGCGGGATCGACGGCATTGGGCTGGGACGTGCGTTCGCGACGACGGTCCTGGCGCCAGCCGAACGTCGTCACGAGGCGGTCGTTGAAGAAGAAACTCTGTGCCGTCGCGTTGACCGTGCGGATTTCCTCGCGGTTGCGGTTGGTGCCGATGATGCCGAGGTTGTCCACCACTGTGGGCTCGTCCACCCACTGGCCCGTGAGATTGTTGAACCAACGGAGCGGATAGCTGCCGCTGATGTTTTTGATGGCCGAGGGCGAGTAGTCGATGTTCTGGCCCTGGGTGTCGCCGACGTAGTAGCGCTGGATGATGGCGCCGGTGCTGACGCGGTTGGCGCGATTCGTCCACGCATGGTCGTCGGCGATCAGCTGGGAATAACGGTAGCTCACGCTGTCGGCGCGGCGCGTCTCGGCGTGAGAGCCGAAGCGCTGCGAGCCGATCCAGCCGAGCCAGCGCGGGAGCTTCGACGGAGTGAACGAATACGCGAGGTCGGCCGTCTGGGTGTCCGAAATCTCGCGTCCGTCGGTGGCGATTGCGCCGAGGGCTTGGAAGTAGGGGCGCTTGAAATTGGGGTTCGCGCGTCCGTCGAGTAGCTTCTCGTTCACGTCGACGTAAAGGATGGAGTCGGTGTTATCGATAAAGTTGGCGGCCTCCCGCTGGAACTCCTGGCGAAACCAACCGGCCCGCGCGGCGAGCGTGTGCGTGGGCGAGTGCAGGAAGATGTGCTCGCCCTGCGCCATATATGTCTTGGCTTTGTCGCGGCCGTTGTTCGAGGCGACGTAGTTGATCTTCGACCAGTCGTAGATCGACTTGTCGGAGATGGCCGGTTCGAAGAAGAGCGGAAACAGATTGGCCTTGTTGCGCATCAGGAACGAAGCGGTCTCAATGTAGCGAATGTTGCTGTTGGCGGTGAGCGGAGACGGCGTGCCCGTCGTGATCGCGTTGCTGATGCGCGCGACCGAGAAACTGTTGATCTGGCTGTTTTCGACGATGGCGATGCGGCCGCCGTTGATATTGCCGCCACCTTGGAGACCGGCCGGGAGAGTGGCGTCCTGCGCAGTGGTGAAGGGCCCGGATTTGGTGCCGTTGCCGAGCGTGACGATCTGCGTCAGCGGGTCCCACGTGGGGCTGCCGCCGGCTTTCCACTCGTCGGAAGTATCGCGGGGCGTGAGGGAATTCGGGCGGCGGTAGGTGTTCGCATAGCGCTCGGCGGAGGCGCGGATGGAGGTGTTTTTGAAGGGACGCGCGAAGAGTGAGGCGTATTCGCGGTGGATGCGTTCGGAGGACGGCTTCCGCGTGAAGCCCTTCGACTCCTCGACGGCGGCGACCTTGATCGCGAGTTTGCCGGCGATGAGCGGACGGTTGAGGCTGAGGCTCGAGCGGTGGCCGCTCTCGCTGTCGATGCGGAAGGTAAAACTGTTCGTGGGCTTCGACGCACTGGCTTCGGCGGGCACGAGGTTCACGGTGCCGGCGCTGGCGCCGAGGCCGAAAAGATTGGAATTGGGCCCGCGGGAAATCTCGATGGCGCCGACGTTGTAGAGATCGAAGGGGATCTTGCTGTTGCTGGAGAAATTGCCCCACGCGCTGTTGACACCGCTGCCGCTCGTGCCGGCGGAGCCGACGCCGCGGATACGGTTGGCGCGGGCAGGATCGCCTTGGATGTTGTCGCCGACGCCGCCGGTGCGGTTGGGCGTGAATTGCGTGAAATCATCCGTGCCCTCGGTGCTGGCCTCGTAACGGAAGAGGTCGTTGATATCGAGGACGGCCGTGTCCTGCATTTGCTGCAGCGTGACGACGGTGATGGAGCTACCGAGGTCCTCGAGTTTCGAGTTGAGGCGGGTGCCGGCGAGCGTGTTGAAGGCCTGGTAGCCTTTGTCGTCCTCAACGACGGTAAAAGGGGAGAGGAGGACGGTTTCCTCGGGCTTCTCCGATGACGCGGGGATCGGCGCGGTTTTCAGTGCCGGGGCAATTTGTGCGCGGAGCGGCAGGAGACCGAGGACGAGCGCAAGCAGAGCGCGATGGAGGACCCTGCGGGTTGAGCGAGCGGTTGGGGCGGGAGTATTCATGGGGTTCGCACGGGGTAGGGTTGCGGCTGCGGATGGGTTTGCCGACACGGCGGGGCCGACCAGCGGGGGGGACGCAGGGGATTGATTCGGTTACTTGCTAGAGTGGCAAGTGCGGCGGACAACCCATGTGACGAGGACGGGATCGACCTTGGCAAAAAAAGAGGCGCGTCGGTGACGACGCGCCTCGGACGCAAGCAATCGACGAAGATCGCGAGCGGATCGAAGGTCCCGGGATCAGAGATCGAACGTCGTGCTCAGGATGAACTGGCGAGGATCCACGATGCGGTAGGCATAAGGCTTGCCGTCGGGATTGATGCCGATGGCCTGAAGCCGGCCGCCTTCGAGCGCATTCTTGATGTTGAGCTGCGCCTTGCCGCGAACCTTGTCGCCGAAGAGCCTGAATTTGTAACCCGCCGAGAGGTCAAGATAGGAGCGGGCCGGATCCCAGACGGGCTTGTTGGAATCGAGGAAGAGCACGGCGCCCTGGTAGGGGCCGCTGGTCTCGGGCGGGCCGGCCAGGAATCCGATGGAGGCCTTGCTTTCCCAGCGCAGGGCCCCGCCGACATTGAAGTTTTTCAGCTTACCCTCGGTGAAGTCGTAATTGGTAATGCCTGCGAACCGATACTCGCGCATTTGCGTGCGCGGTCGACCTGCGTTGGTGGCCGCGGTCCAATAGGCGCCCCATTGGTCCTGAATCCAGCGGGTTTGCGGTGTGCGCGTCTCCCCGCCGATGTAAAAGTCGCCGGGGGCCGCGTCCCACCAGAGCCGGCCCTTGCCGTCGCCGGGAACGACGTCGGTGCGGACCGACGTCCAGACGGGCAGGCGTTTTTGCCACCAGTCATAGATTTCCGGGGACACCCGGTCATCCTGCGCGCGGGTCTGTGAGCCGGTGAACTTCATGCGCCAGTTGCGCGTGGGGTTGTAGGTGGCCTCGAATTCGAAACCTTTCGAGCTGACATCGGTGGTGCCGACCGTCTGCGGCTGGCTGGGGCCCGAATAGACGAGTCGCGTATACCAGTCTGGATCGACACCCATCAGCTTGGCGACCGCGGGGTCCAATTGGGCTGCGGAGGGATTGGTGATGCCCTGGGCGGCGAGTCGGCCGAGCGCGATTTGCTGGCAGAAGTAGCGGAACGAGGAGACTTGGATGTTGTTGCTACCATCGGGCCGGCCTTCCATGTCGAGGTAGCGGTTGCCGAGGGTGCCGACTTCGGAGCCGCGTGAGAACAGTTCCTTGGTCTGGAAACGATTGATGCGGATGTTGAACTTGCCGTCCCGCGAAGCGAGGCTCACGCCCCACTCGGTGGACATGCCCTGCGGGTTCGGCACATTGCCGGGGCTGTCGACCGCCTGGCGCACCACCTGGGGCGCAAAGCTGTCCGACTTGTTCACATGGACATTGAGCCAAGGCAGCACTTTGAGCACGGCCCCGTAGGTTTTCGTGTCGCCGTTCTGCGAGGCCCAGCCAGGCAGGTTGATCACGGTGCCGGACGGGGTGATCAGATTTTGAGCGGGACCAAAGATGCCGGTATTGTCGAGGTTGACCAAGCCGGTCTTCGGGTCGACAAAACCACCGGCACCGGTGCGCTGGCGATAGCGGTCGCGGCGAAATCCTCCGGTCAACACGAGGCGGTCGTTGAAGAAGAAGCTTTGTAAGGTCGCGTTGACCGTCCGGATCTCCGTGCGGCGGCGGGCCCCGGCGCCGCTGCTCAACGCCTCTTGCATCGTGACCGGTTCGTTCGCCCAGACGCCGGTCCGGTTGTTGAACCAAGTCAGATTGTAATTGCCTGCTACGCTGTCGGTGGCGGCTGCGCCGTAGTCGACATTTTGACCGGTGGCGTCGCCGAGATACCAGCGTTGGGCAATTTGTGGTGTTCCCACGAAGTTGAGGGCGGCAGTGGGATTGAGCCACGGCTTGCCGGTATCCGTGCCGCGCAGGGCGTAAGTGAAGTTCCAGTCATCGGTTCGATTGAGTTCGGAGTGGACCGCGAAGCGCTGCTGACCAATCCACTTGAGCCACGGCGATGGGCTGCCGGGGGTAAGTTGATAGGCCAAGTCGGCGGACATGATGGTGGCATTGTTGGGCTGATAATTCATGCTGGGCGCCGAAGCCTGCACGTAGGGTCGCCGGACGTAGGGATTCGGGGTTCCGTCGAGCTTCTTTTCGTTCACGTCGACATAGATCACCGTCTCCAAGTTATCGATCAGTCCGTAGTTCCGGCGGCTGAACTTTTGCTGGAATGCGCCCACTTTGGCTGCCACCAACTGATGCTGACTGCTGAACACGATCTGTTCGATCTCGACGCTGCCGGTGGTCGCCAAGTCCGTGCCGTGATTCGGCGCCACGACGTTATATTTTTCCCAGTCGTAGACCGATTTATCGTTCGTTCCGGGCACGATGTAGAGCGGCAGGCCCTGGGGGCCCAGCAGTGAAACGGCCCGCTTCATGATGTCCGTGCCGCTCTGGATGTAACGCAGCGTGCTGTTGCCGCCCGAATAGGGATTGGTCGGAAGCGCTGTGCCCGTCACGGGATTGTTGGTCTTCATGACGGTGAAGAACTGGATTTTGTTGTCGTCCACGTAGACCGTCGGGCGGCCGTAGAATCCATTGTAGTTGCCGATCAGGCCCGCAGGATACGCGGAGTAAGCGGCAGTCACGCCCGGCACGATCGTCACGGCGGGCAAGTTGTCGGTTGTGATGGGCGCCGTCTTGGTGCCATTCGCGAAGGTCACGATTTGGGTGGTGGGATCCCACGTCGGCATGCCGTTCGCTTTCCACTCGGAAGTCGCGTCGCGGGCCGTGATGGAGTTGGGCCGGCGGTAGTCATCGCGGTAGCGCTCGCCCGTGGCGCGAATCGTCGTATTTTTAAACGGTCGATACAGCAGGGTGGCGAATTCGCGGTGGATCCGCTCGGAGGACGGCTTGCGCAAGAACCCCTTGGATTCGTTCACCGCGGCGACGCGCAGGGCGAGCACGCCGGGGAGCAACGGAGTGTTGATATTCAGGCTCTCGCGGTGGCCGCCGTAGCTGTCGACGCGCAGATCGCCCGAGTAGGAACGCCGGTCGGGATTGGCCTGCGTGGGCACCACGCTCACGGTACCGGCGGCCTGGCCGAGGCCGAAGAGATTCGAGTTCGGCCCGCGGGAGATTTCGATTGCGGCGATGTTGTAAGGGTCAAACGGGATGTTGTTGTTGCTTGCGAAATTTCCGAAGGCCGTGTTGGCGCCCCCGGCACTCTGACCGGCCTGCGTGAGACCGCGGACGCGATTGGCGCGCTGCGGGTCGGACTGGACTTGGTCGTTGACGCCGCCGGAGCGGTTGCGGTTGAAGGCCGTGTAGTTGTCCGTTCCCTCGGTGCTCGCCTCGTAGCGAAACACATCGTTGATATCGAGCGATCCCAAGTCCTGCATCTGCTGCTTGGTGACGACGGTGATCGAAGCGCCGAGGTCTTCGAGTTTCGAGTTGAGGCGGGTGCCGGAGAGCGTGTTGAGCGCTTGGTAGCCCTTGTCGGCATCCGAGGCGACTTGGAAGGGGGAGAGCATCACGGTCTCCTCGCTGAGCGGTGGAGGCGTGCCGGCAGCGGTGGCCGGCTTGGCAGCGGGGGCCGTTTGAGCGGCGAGGTGGCCGGCGAACATGAGGACTGCGACGGCGGCGGTGCAGGTGCGCCGCGGGAGTCGGGATCGGGCAGGGCGGGTGGTCATAATAGAACGAGGGTGAGGAAGAAAGGGCGTCGAAGGGGGGGGCGCGGGGTGTGGGGAAGTGAGTGCGGCTGAGTAGGGGTGGAATTTGGCTGAGTCCGGCCAGCTGGCAAGCCTTGCCTGCCGCCTAGCCAAACCGCCGTTGGGCGGGTTGCCGGCGGCCTGCGGAGGGGGCGGGCACCGTTTTGCGTCGGGGGCGGTGGCCGCAGATCTGCGCCGGGCGGTGCGACGCGCCACCGACCCGAGGCGACCGGCCCGTGGAAGGGCCGGCCGCGAGCGGTAGCGATTACAAGTCGAACGACGCGCTCAGCCCGAAGCGGCGCGGGTCGACGCTGCGGTAGGCGTAGGCCCTGCCTTCGGGGTTGACGGCGATGGCCTGCAGGCGGCCGTTTTCGAAGGCATCCTGAATATTGAGTTGGATTTTCGAGCGAACTTTGTCGCCGTAGACTCTCCTCCGGTAGCCGGCGGAGAAGTCGACGCAAGCGCGGGCCTTGTCGTGGATCGGCTTGGGGTTATCGAGAGTCAGCACGGCGCCCTGGAAGGCGCCGCTAGTTGCCGGAGCGCCACCGAGGAAGCCGATGGCGGCGCGGCGTTCCGAGCGAACGGCTCCCCCGACCTTAAGGGTCTTCAGGCGGCCTGCGGTGAAGTCGTCGTTCGTCGCGGCGGCCAGAGGATATTCGCGCTCCTGAGTCCGCGGTTTGCCGACGTTGGAGGCGAGGTTCTGGTCGGTCGCCTGATACTCGGTCGTCTCCCTGCGGTTGGCCCAGATGGGGGTGTCGGCGTTCAAGCCCTGCGACGCGTTCGGCAGGGATTGATTGAAGCCGGTGCCTCCCGCCGCGGTGGGCTACACGCCGACGGAGGCGAGGAGCCGTTCCAACCCGTAGGCAAGGAGGGCGGTGACCGGCATGGTGAGAACCCAGGCCCACAGGATGCGTTCGACCACGCCCCATTTGACGGCGCTCAGGCGCTTGGTGGCACCGACACCCATGATCGAGGTGGAAATCACGTGGGTGGTGGAAACGGGGACGCCGATCATCGAGGCTCCGTCGATAATGATGGCGGCCGTGGTCTCGGCGGCGAAACCGTGGACGGGCTGAAGTTTCACCATCTTGTGGCCCATGGTGCGGATGATGCGGTAGCCGCCGGCCGCGGTGCCGGCCGCCATGGTGACCGCGCACGTGACGACGACCCAGAAAGGGATGTCCTTGAATTCGGATACGCGGAGAAATGTCGCCCACTCCGGAAGATCCTTGAATACCCCGGCCGCGGTGCCGGTGAAGAGGGCGAGGGTGATGATGCCCATGGTTTTCTGGGCGTCGTTCTTGCCGTGGCCATAGGCCATGAAGGCCGCGCTCAGCAGCTGGGCCTTCCCGAAGATGAGGTTGACCATGCGCGGCGTGGTTTTCCGGAGCACGATCATCAGCAGCCACATGAGCGCCGCGCCGCCGACGAAGCCGAGCAGCGGCGAGCTGAACATCGGCAGCACGACTTTCGGCCAGAGCCCGATCGAGGAGCCCTTGGCGTCGACGCTGGACCAAATGAGCACGTCCCAGTTGCCCTTGGCGGTGCCGAGCGCCGCGCCGCACAGGCCACCGATGAGCGCGTGGCTGGAGCTGGAGGGGAGGCCGAGCCACCACGTGAACAGATTCCAGATGATCGCGCCCAGCAGAGCGCAGAGGACCGTGAGCATGTTGACGGCTCCGGCGGAGACGAGTCCGCCGCTGATGGTTTTCGCGACGGCGGTGCCGGCGAGCGCGCCGATCAGATTGAAAAACGCGGCCATGAGGATGGCCTGGCGCGCCGTGAGGACCTTGGTCGACACCACGGTCGCGATCGCGTTGGCCGTGTCGTGAAAGCCGTTGATATACTCGAAAACGAGCGCGGCCAGCAGAACGAACAGGAACAGCGTCATGTCGGGGGGACGGGCGCTGTGTTACGAGTGCTTGAGGACGATTTGGACGACGATGTTGCCGGCATTGCGGCAACGGTCCACGGCCTGCTCGACCATCTCATAAAGCTCCTGGAGGATGACGAGCTCTTTGGCGTCATAGGGGCCGTGATAGAGGTCCTTGAGCAGGGTGAGCATGACCTTGTCGGCTTCGCCCTCGGCGAACTGCAGGCGGTCGTTGGCTTCGCGGATTTTCTCGATGTGGGTGCCGCCGCGGAGTTGCTTGACCATGAACACGACCGCTTCGGCGGCGAGGAGCATGAGCTCGGCCTGGCGCTGGAAGGCGGTGTGCGGGACGCGACCGGGGTAAATGGAGAGGCGTTCGACAATTTTTTCGACCTGCTTGGGGATGCGGTAAAGCGCCCAGGAAAGCGCCTCGATATCCTCGCGCTCCAGCGGCGTCACGAAAGTCTTGCTGAGTTCTTCCGTCATCGTGTGGCGGATGCGTTTTTCTTTGCGACGGGTCTGGATGAACTCGTCGAGGGTGGCGCCCGGGGCGGTGCCGGCGGCGATCGTCTGGAGGTAGCGCGAAAACAGGTCCACACTGGCCTTGGCCTCTTCGGCGCCGGCTTCGAGCAGATCGAAGAACTTGTCGTCTTTGCCGAAAAGCTTTTTGAGCGAAAGCATGGTGAGGGTTGAGTAGTGGCGGATGTTACGATGGCGAAACAAATCGTGCCGGATGACTCACCCGCGGCCGCGCAACCAAACCCACAGGTAGCCGAGCCGTTCGCGGACGGCCCAGGTGCTGCGCCCGAGCGACTCCGTGTCCCAGAGGAAATCTTGCCACTGCAGGTCATCCCCGGCCCGGGCGGTGTAGTCGGCGGGGCAGGGGAGGGGCGCCAGGCCGGCGTGGCGGAACAGGGCCAGCGTGCGCGGCAGGTGCCAGGCCGAGGTGACGAGGGCGAACGGTTCACGGCCGACGAGCTGCTGGACGGCGAGGGATTCGTCTTCAGTGTCGCGCACCTCCTCGATGAGGAGGGCGCGGCTCCGGTCGACGCCAAGCGACGAGGCGGCGCGCGCCAGCATGGCGGCGTGACTGGGGCGGGCGGGCCGGGCCGGATCGCCGGGACCGCTGACGATGAGGCGGGCCGAGGGGAGCACGCGGAGCAGGCGGACGGCCTCGGTGATCCGGCTGAGAGCGGAGGCGGACATCTGGTTGGTGGCGGAGAGCCCGGGGGCGTGACCATTGCCTCCGCCGAGCACGACGACGAAGCGGCAGGCCGCGAGGTCGGCGGGGAGCGGTGTGCCGGCGGGCAGCTCGGGGATGGCGGGGTAACGTGCCTCGAGGGGGCGGACGAGCGCGGTGCTCACGAATTTGTTGCTGAAGAGCATCAGGAGAACGGTGCCGAGGAGCAGGAGGCCGCGGCCAAGTTTCGTGCGCCGCGTCAAGAGCAGGCAGCCCAGGCCCACGGCGAGGAGCGTGAGGCAGAGCGGCAGGGGCATCAGCCAGAACGACACGAATTTCTTGAGCCAAAACAGCGCGGACAACATGCCCGCAGCAAACGGACCGCCGGGCCGACGGCGAGTCCCGACTGCGGGATGTCCCGGAGTTCGGGATGGGCCCTCGATGGGCCAAGAGGGGCCCTTCCTGCGGCGGGCTGGGCCTACCACGAGAGCTCGTTGCGCATGGCGGGACGGCGTTGGATCGCGGCTTCCCGCATCGCTCCACTCTTTCGCCGTGGAAAGTGTGAACTTCACCCCCACTTACCGGCGTAGAACCCTTTTTCAGGTCGATCATGTTCCCGGCCATCTTCGCCCCGGGAATCTTCGGCTTGGGCCGGATGCCCGGAAGAAAGCCTCGGCCTTCATCGCCAGGTCGATCACCGGCGGCGCGCGCATGCCCAAGCTCATGGGGCGGCTGGGCGACCTCTCCAACAAGTCGTTCAGCTTTCTGATGATGCTCGTGGGCTGCGCGCTCAGCGCGGACGATGGCTTTTTCGGGTCGAAGCTCAGCAAGGCGCCGGACCTGCGCGGGGTGGACGCGAGCAAGGGCCACGGCTCGGACGGTGCGGGGCCCGCACCGTCCTGCCCCCCGGCGCATTCGGTTGCGCGGGGTTTTCTTTTGGCCGATCGGGTCGGCCGGGTCGCCCGCTGCGCCGGGGCCGGTGCGTTTGCGCTCGCCAAACTTAATTCAGATTTGCCTAACTGCGCCTCCCCGCCCGAGTCCGGTCCCCGTGTTCGCTCTCCCCATGAAAAAACTCCTCCCCTTCCTCGTCCTTGCCGTCGCTCCGTTTGCCGCCGCCGCCGAGGCCTACAAGATCGCCGTCATCCCCAAGGGCACGACGCACGAATTCTGGAAATCCATCAACGCCGGCGCCGTGAAGGCGGAGCGCGAAATCAACGCGGCCGCGGGCCGCGAGGCCGTGAAGATCATCTGGAAGGGTCCGCTTAAAGAGGACGACCGCGAGCAACAGGTGCAGGTCGTGGAGAATTTCATCGGACGCAAAGTCAACGCCATCGTGCTGGCACCGCTTGACCGTCGGGCGCTCGTGGCTCCGGTCGAGGGCGCCATCCGCGCGAAGATTCCCGTCGTCGTCATCGACTCCGGCCTCGAGACCAAGGCCATCGCGAGCTACGTCTCGACCGACAATCGCGAGGGCGGACGCATCGCGGGCCGCCAGCTGGGCAAACTCCTCGGTGGAAAAGGCAACGTGATCATGCTCCGCCTGCAAGTCGGCTCGGCCAGCACCGAGGAGCGCGAGGAGGGGTTTCTCGAAGCGATCAAACAGGAGTATCCGGCCATCAAGATTCTCTCCAGCGACCAGCATGCCGGCGCGACCCGGGACACGGCCAAGCAGGTGGCGGAGAATCTGCTCAACCGGTTCGGCAAGCAGCTCAACGGCATCTTCACGTGCAACGAATCCGGCACGGCCGGCATGTTGCTGGCGGTGCGCGACGCTGGGCTCGCGGGCAAGGTGAAGTTTGTCGGCTTCGACTCGGGCGAGACCTTGAACGCCGGGCTGATGGCGGGGCATATCGACGGCCTCGTCGTGCAGAATCCGATGCAGATGGGCTACCTCGGCGTGAAGACCGCCTATGCGGTTTTGCGCGGGGAAAAAGTGCCGGCGATGATCGATACCGGGGTCGGCTTCGTGACGAAGGCCAACTTCAACGACCCCGCGATGGCCGAGATCGTCCGGCCCCCGCTTGACCAGTATTTGAAATAATGACGACGACCGCCGCCGGCCTGCGGCTTGTGGACATCCGCAAGAGTTTCGGCGCGACGCGCGCCTTGCGCGGCGTGTCGTTCGAGATCGTACCCGGGGAGATTCACGGGCTCATCGGCGAGAATGGGGCCGGCAAGAGCACGCTGATGAAGATCCTGAGCGGGGCCCACGCCGCGGACGCGGGCGCGATGGAACTCGGCGGGCAACCGTACGTTCCGGCCGATCCGCACGACGCCCGGCTGAAGGGCGTCGCGATGATCTATCAGGAGCTCAATCTCGCGCTCCACCTTTCCGTGCAGGAAAATATTCTGCTCGGGGCCGAGTCGGCCGCGTGGGGCTGGATCGACCGACGCGCTTCCCGGGAGCGGGCCCGGGCCGCGCTGGCGCAGCTGGGACACGAGAGCATCGACCTCGACCGGTGCGCGGGCGATTTCTCGATCGCGGAACAGCAGGTGATCGAGATCGCGCGCGCGCTCCTCATTAAGCCGCAGGTTCTGATCATGGACGAGCCGACGAGCAGTCTCACCCAGGCTGATACGGAGAAACTTTTTGCGACGATCCTCCGGTTGCGGGCCCAAGGCGTGAGCATCATCTATATCAGCCACTTTCTCGAGGAGTGCCGCCGCCTCTGCGACCGTTATACCGTGCTGAAGGACGGAGAAACGGTCGGCACCGGAGTCATGCAGGACGCGACGCTCGACCACATCGTGACGCTGATGACGGGCCGGGAAGTGAAGGACCTGTATCCCCGCACGGCCCACGCCCGCGGCGAGGTGGTGCTGGAGGTAAAAGCGGTGGCGAGTGTGCCCCGCCTCAAACGGGCCAGTTTTCAGGTCCGCACGGGGGAGATTTTCGGTTTGGCTGGGCTGATCGGGGCGGGTCGCACGGACTTGTTGCGGGCGATTTTTTCGCTCGATGCCGTGGTCGCCGGCGAGGTGTGGATCGTCGGCGCCGAGGGGGAAGCGGCGACTCCGCGCCGGCGTTGGCAGCAGGGGCTCGGTTTTCTGAGCGAGAACCGCAAAGAGGAGGGCCTGATGCTCAACCAGTCGATCGCCGACAACCTCACGCTCACGAAGCAGGAATCGTTTGGGCGCGGCGGGTGGATCAACGGTTCGCGGCAACGCGAGGCGGCCCAACGCTGGGTGGATGAACTGCGCGTGAAGTGCCGCGATGCGGGGCAGCTGATCGGCGACCTCTCGGGGGGCAACCAGCAGAAGGTGGCGATCGCGCGGCTCCTCGAGCATCCGGCCCGGATTTTTCTGCTCGACGAACCCACGCGCGGCATCGATGTCGGCAGCAAGGCCCAGATTTACCAGCTCATCGGAGACCTGGCCGCGGCGGGCAAGACGGTGATTGTCGTCAGCAGCTACCTGCCCGAGCTCCTTGGTTTGTGCGACACGGTGGGGGTGATGTGCCGGGGCGAACTCGTGGCGATCCGGCCGGGCGCGGAGTGGAGCGAGGCCGAGATCATGCGCGTCGCGACCGGCAGTTCCTGATTTCCCCGATGAAAGCCACCCTCAGAAAACTCCTCGCGAAAGGCGGCCCGTTCATCGGCCTCATTCTCGTGATCGTGCTGTTCTCCCTGCCCCCGGAGACACGCGAGTACTTTCTCACGTATCACAATTTCAAGATCATCTTCACCCAGACGGTGATCGTCGCGATCGGGGCGCTCGGCATGACGCTGATCATCGTGAGCGGCGGGATCGACCTGTCGGTGGGCTCGAGCATCGCGTTTACGAGCGTCGTGGGTGCGTTGCTGATCCAGCGCGGCTGGACCGCGGCCCCGGTGGTGGGGGCCATGATCACCGCCAGCGCGCTCATCGGACTCCTCAACGGGGCGGCCATCGCGGGCCTGCGGATGACGCCGTTCATCATTACACTCGGCACGCTGGGGGTGGCGCGCGGTGCGGCCAAGTGGATGGCGGAAAACCAGACCGTCAACTACGACGCGTCGCCGATCAACCAATGGATGACCACGGCCGACCCGGCGGGCTACGTGCTGCCGCCCGGCGTGTGGGTCGCGATCGCACTGGCGACGCTGACGGCCTTGGTGCTGAAAAGCACGGTGTTCGGCCGGCATGTGTTTGCCCTCGGCTCCAACGAGGCGACGGCGCGGCTGTGCGGCATTCCGACGGTGCGGCTGAAGATCATAATTTACGCGCTGGCGGGGGGCTTTTTCGGTCTGGCGGGTCTATTTCAGCTGTCCCGGCTCCGACAGGGTGACCCGACGGTGGCGGTGGGGCTCGAACTCGATATTATCGCCGCCGTGATCATTGGCGGGGCGAGTCTGTCGGGCGGGGTCGGCACGATTTTGGGTTCGATGATTGGCGCGCTCATCATGGCGGTGTTGCGCAACGGCTCGCAACAGATGGGCTGGCCGACGTATTTTCAGGAAATTATCATCGGCCTCGTGATCATCGTCGCCGTGTTTCTCGATCGTCTGCGGCAAGGGCGCCGGACCTGACGGTGGGACGGGTTTTGGACGTGGCTGGAGCAAGTGGGCGGGCCGCGTCGCTGCGCTCCCCGCCCTGACAAACCAAGCGGTCGCCCCAAAATCCGAGGTGGGCCGGCCGCTCCGCCGGCGGCGGATCGGCGGTCTTAGCGTGCCGCGTGGAGCCGCGCTCGGAGCGCCCGGCCCACCTCGGGCGGATCGGCGGTCGTGCCGTGATACCCACGTCCGGTGGTTTTTAGGCTGTAGGCCCGGCCGGCGGCCGGGTTGCCCGCCCATCAGGCGGGACTACACAGGCAAGGTCTGAAACCGAGGGGACGTGGGCACCAGGCCTCTCAATTAAGGGCCGTTGGTATTACGCGTGAATAGCAGAAATAAACGTGAAAACAGACGAAGCCGAAAAGCCGGTTGAGCATGAAAAAAAGGGGCCACCCAGGGGCCCCGCGTTGAACGGCGGCGCCACCCTTAGCCGATCGCGTCAGCGGCCGAGCTGGGACCGATGACGCAGGCGCGGAGAGCGGACGATTTCTAATCCAGACGTCACCCGTTGGAGATCCCAAGGGTGACGTTTCGTCGATCCGCGCTGTGACGACGAGGAGGGCTGCCCGTGCTCAGGCAAGAGCGGGGTGATGTCGTCTGGATTGCTCATGCGCGGCAGACGAGTGAGGATCTGTCACCGGGACGGGCCCGCCCGCCCTCGACCGCACAGGTGAGGGGCTGAGTCCGTTGGCGAGGGGCGGCTTCCTCGGCGTCGGCTGCTCCCGGCTCGGCGGTGCGCTCTCCGTGTATGCGCTCCCATCCGTTTGCGCCGCAGAGACGACACCGGATCGCAGAGCACACCCTGCGTCTGCCGTCTTCACTCCTCCGGCCTCGGTGCCTCCAGGGCGCGCCGGAGTTCCCGGATGGCGACGCGTCCGAGCGGCACCGGGGTCTTCGTCCCTTGCAGGTGCAAGAGCGCTTCATCGCGGTTCTTGATGTCGAAATGCTGCACGGCTCCGAGGTTGACGATCAGCGAGCGGTCCACCCGGAGGAAGCCGGTCGTCGGCAGCAGTTCGGCCCACTCCTCCAGCGAGCGCAGGAGCAAGACGGGCTCACCGTTGCACAGCCCAATGCGGCTGTAGGAACCGGCGGCGCTGATGGTGGTGACTTCCTGCAAGAGAAATCGCCGCCAACCGATGCCTGATTTGACAATGATCGCTTCGCCCGGCGCCAGCCGCCGGCCCTGGGCGGCGGTTTTTTTCACCGTGGATCCCAGCCGCTGGAGCGTGGTCGCGAGCCGGTCGGGATGCACGGGCTTGAGCAGGTAATCCAGCGCATGGGTCTCAAACGCGCGGACGGCATGCGGCGCGTGCGCCGTGACGAAGACTACGGCCGTTTCCGCCGGCAGGGCGGGTAGCAGGTCGAAACCGTCACCGGGTGAGAGGTGGATATCGAGGAAGA
This sequence comes from Opitutia bacterium, assembly GCA_947461205.1. Taxonomy (GTDB): domain Bacteria; phylum Verrucomicrobiota; class Verrucomicrobiia; order Opitutales; family Opitutaceae; genus GAS368. Next base: position 3,728 of record CANHJG010000046.1, on the reverse strand, counting down.
CCACGTCCGGCCGCTGCTCTTTGATCACGTGGCGGGCGGTCGGCAGATCGGCCGCCTCGCCTACCACCGCAACGCGCGGATGGCTTTCGAGCAGGGTTTTCAGGCGCTGCCGGGCGAGACGTTCGTCGTCCACCAGCACGGCGCGCCACATGTTTTGGGCGGCAGCGTTCATGGCGCCTTAATGATGGGTAGCCGCAGCACCACCCGGACCTGGTTCGGCTCGGCATGCACGATGAGTTCCGCCGTCGGCCCGGCGATCAATTCCAAGCGGCGCCGCAGATTGGCGAGCCCGATGCCCGTGGAGCTTTCCGGCGCGGTCGTGCACCAGTGTCCGGTATTGCCCACCTCCACCACGAGCCGCTCTTCGAGGGTGGCGCGGATCCAAACCCGCAGCGGCGGCGGGCTGGACTGCTGGCCGTATTTGATCGCGTTTTCGACCAAGGGTTGGAGGAGCGCGGGCGGCACGAGGAGGCGCCGAACCTCCTCGCTCGCCTGCACCGTGAAGGTGAGGCGCTCCTCGAAGCGGAATTTCTCGACCGCCAGATAGCTGGTGAGGGCGTCCAGTTCGAGTCCGAGCGCCTGGGGTTGGCCGCTGTATTCGGAGAGGGAGAACCGCAGGTAGTTGGCGAGGGCTTGGGTGATGGAGACGACGACGGCCGGCCGGTCTTTTTCGGCCTGGATGGCGGTCATGGCATTAAAGAAAAAATGCGGCGAGATCTGCGCGCGGAGAAAGCGAAGTTCGCTGGTGCGCAGGGTGGCCTCCAGGCTGGCGAGCCGCATGCGCTCGTGGGTGCTGTCGCGCCAATGCGTGATCCCGAAGTAAAGCAGGCTCCACACGGCATAGAGCAACCAGCGGATAAACAACGACGCCCGGATGATGGTCGCCGAATTGGGCCCGAGTGATAAGTGCAGGAGCTCGAGCACGGCGTTGATGACGAGAGTATCGAGCAGGGCGAGTGCGCCGCACAACAGGCAGATCCCGGTGGCCAGGAGGGGCACGGGGGTGGGCGCATGCCGGACCCGCCGGTAAAGCGGCCAGAGAGCACTGGTGACCCCGAGCCCCAGCAGGACGCGGATAACGGCCATCGGGGCGGCGTTCGGCAGCCCCACTTCCATGAAAAGAAAGAGCGGTAGCGACGTGACGATGGAGGCGGTCCAGCCGAGGGTCTGCGCAGTCCAGAAGTAACGGGCCCCGACGAAACGCCGCCCGGGAGTCGTCGCGGGGCTGCGGATACTCTCGGTCAGGTCTGGGGGGGCGGGCATGCCGCGAACGTAGGTAGCGCGGCGGAGCAGGGGAAGGCGATTCGCGCTGAACCAACGTGGCGAGGGCCTGACCCTGGCGGCTCGCGCTCCCTCGGCTGATTCGGCGGCGTCTGCCCGTTTCAGCAAATATAACGCCCGTTTCAACCCTTCTGGGTTGTTCCGCTGTGGGTAGTTACCGCCCTGTGTGCCCCAAATTTTATGTCGCTCACTCACCGCCTCGCTACGACCTTCCTCCAGACGCTTCGACTACTGCCTGGTGGTTTTGGCGAAGCGGTGCTCGTTTCGCGGTGCTGTGGCCTGCCGGCGCGCGTGGGCTTCGCCGCGTGGCGTTTTTTCGCTGGGGTACTTGCGGTCGTTTGGGGGATCAGTGGCAGCGCATGGGCCCTGACTTCGGGCGATTTTACTTACACGGATAGCGGGACGGCGGTGACGATCACGGCTTACACCGGCGCGGGGGGCACGGTGGCGATCCCGAGCAGTATCGGCGGGCACCCGGTCACCACCATCGCGGATGGCGTGTTTAATAATAAAACTGCGGTGACGGGTATTTCGATTCCGAGCAGTGTCACGACGGTTGGCAGTGCCTTCCAAGGTTCTGGACTGACGAGTCTCACCCTACCGGGCACGGTCACGAGCTGGGGACCCTACACGTTCGCTGACTGTCACAGCCTGGTCAGTCTGACGATCGCGTCGGGTGTCACGACGATCACCTCGGAAATGTTCGAACGGTGCGATTATTTGACCAGCGTCGTTTTTCCAACGAGCATCACGTCGATCGGCTGGTATGCATTCAATGGCTGCTCGAGACTGAGTAGCGTCACATTTTTGGGCGCCAAGCCCACGTTCGGCTCCGGCGGCGTTTTTGTGGCCATTGCGGCTTCGGCCCGGGGATATTATCCGAGTGGATCCGCAAGTTGGAGTGCTCCGGCGGTGACCGGTCTAATTATGTCGGTGACCCCGCCCCCGGTCCTCTCCCTCGAGTCCAGCTTCACGGGGTGGGAGGACACCGCGTTCCCGCTGCCTGGTCCCACCTTGACCGTAACGACGCTCGCGGGCAGCGGCACCAGCGGTAACGTAAATGGCACGGGCGCGGCGGCGCGGTTCGCCAGTCTTAATGGCGTGGCGGTGGACACGGCGGGCAACCTCTACGTAACTGACTCGAGCAACCAGGATGTCCGGAAGATCACCGCGGCGGGCGTGGTGACGACGCTGGCGAGCGTCTACCACGCGTATGGCGTGGCGGTGGATGCGGCGGGTACCGTTTACGCGACGACCTACGATTACAGCCAAATCAAAAAGATCACCTCGGGGGGCGTGGTGACGCAGCTGGCGAGCGGCGGCGGCATGAACCTGCCGGTGAGCCTGGCGTTGGACGCGGCGGGCAACCTTTACGTGGCTGGCCACGTAACTTCTAAGGTTCACAAGATCACCCCGGCGGGCGTGGTGTCCACGTTCGCGGGCAGCGGCACTCGGGGTTACTTGGACGGCACCGGCACGGCGGCGCAGTTGGACACACCGCGCGGCGTGGCGACGGACTCGGCGGGCAACGTCTACGTGGCTGACCCAGGCAATCATCGGATTCGGAAGATCAGCCCGGCGGGCGTGGTGACGACGCTGGCGGGCAGCGGAACCGGAGGTTTTGCGGACGGCACCGGCACGTCGGCGAAGTTCAACGATAATTGGGGCGTGGCCGTGGACTCGGCGGGCAACGTCTACGTGGCTGACTCCGGGAACCACCGGATTCGGAAGATCACCTCGGCAGGCGTGGTCACGACGCTGGCCGGGACCGGCACCCAAGGTTTCCTGAATAGCACCGCTGCAGCTTCTCAGTTTTCCAGTCCTAATGCCGTGGCGGTGGACGCGGCGGGTAACCTTTACGTGACTGAAGGCGGGTATTATGCGGTCCGGAAGATTAGCCGGTCGGGGGCCGGGGTGTCGGTGAGCAACGTGGATGGCGGGACCCTCACCGCGGCGCTGAGCGTCACCAACGGTACGCTTACGGCGACCCTGACCGGCGGGGCCACGGTCTCGGCCGGGGCGCTCGGGAGTGCCAGCGTGACGCTCAGCGGCACCCCGACTCAACTCAACGCGGCCCTGTTGACCCTGACTTATCAGGGCACCACGAACTTCAGCGGCGCGGACACGCTCACCGTCACGGTGTCGGACGGCACTACGCCCGTCACGGCCACGTCTGCGATCACCGTCGTCGCGCTGAGCGAGGCGCCGAGTTTCACCACCCTCGCCACCCGCATCCCGGCGGGGACCACGTTTACGTCCAGAGGGTATACGTCGACCGGTTGGGGGAGTGTCGCGAGTTCCTCGGACGGCACCAAGGTGGTCGCCGTGGGTGTTTCGTGGGGGACTTTGCCGCTGATGACTTCGACGGACTCGGGGGCGACGTGGACCGTGCGGGATTCCTCTCGCAGTTGGGGATCCGTGGCTTCGTCAGCGGATGGAACCAAGCT
>CANHJG010000045.1 GCA_947461205.1 Opitutia bacterium | reverse complement strand
CTAGCCCGAGGCGAGCGCGGGGTGGGCGTCGGCGAGGAAGGCGGCGACGTCGGCATCCTGGGTTTCCCAGGAGCACATGAGGCGGTAGCCGTGTGCGCCGACGAAGCGGTAGAAATGCCAGCCGCGGGCTTCGAGGGCGGTGACGGCGGCGGGGGCGAGTTCGACGAAGACGCCGTTGGCTTCGGGCGGGACGACGAAGGTGCAGCCGAGGGCGCGCAGTCCGGCGGCGAGGGTGGCGGCCTGGCGGTTGGCGTGGGCGGCGTGCCGGAGCCAGGCGCCGTCGCGGAGGACGGCGTCCCACTGGGCGGAGGCGAAGCGCATTTTGGAGGCGAGCTGGCCGGACTGTTTGACCCGGTAGTCGAACTCGCGGGCGAGTGCGCGGTTGAAAAAGACGACGGCCTCGGTGGTGAGCAGGCCGTTTTTCGTGCCGCCGAAGCAGAGGACGTCGATGCCGGCGCGCCAGGTGAGGTCGGCGGGGGTGTGGCCGCCGCGGTCGCGGAGGGCGGCGGCGGCGTTGGCGAAACGGGCGCCGTCGAGGTGGACGGCGAGGTCGTGGGCGTGCGCCCAGTCGGTGAGTGCGCGGAGTTCGGCGGGGGTGTAGACGGTGCCGAGTTCGGTGGACTGCGTGAGGGAGAGCGCGCGGATTTTCGGGGCGTGGACGCCGTGCCCGCGGAGCAGGAGCGGGGCGAGGTCGGCGGGACGCAGCTTGCCGTCGGGGGTGCTGACAGGGAGCAGTTTGCTGCCGCCGGTGAAAAATTCGGGTGCGGCGCACTCGTCGGTTTCGATGTGGGAGAGTGCGTGGCAGAGGATGCCGTGGTGGCGTTGGCAGAGGGCGGAGAGGGCGAGGGCGTTGGCGGCGGTGCCGTTGAAAACGAAGAAGACGTCGCAGGCGGTTTCGAAGAGATCGGCGAAGCGCTGTTTGGCGCGCGCGGTGGTGGCGTCGTCGCCGTAGCTGGGCACGCGGCCGGGATTGGTGGCGGCGAGGGCGGCGAGAGCTTCGGGGCAGAGGCCGGCGGTGTTGTCGCTGGCGAAGGCAAAATTGGGGTGGGGGCCAGTCATCGGAATTTTGGTGTTTGGCAAGGTGGCGGGCGGCGCGTCTTGTGACAGCGCACGCGATGAACGCAATGGACGTCAACCTCTACCTCGTGGGATTCATGGGCACGGGCAAAAGTACCGTGGGGCGGGCGGTCGCGCACAAACTGGGGTTCCGCATGGTGGACAGCGACCACGAGATCGAGCGCCAGCAGCGGAAGACGATTCCGGAGATTTTCGCGCAGGACGGGGAAGCGGCGTTTCGGGCGATGGAGCGGGTGTTTATCGAGAGTGGGCATCCGGCGGAGGGGACCGTGGTGTCGTGCGGGGGGGGACTGGTGGTGCAGCCGGGGATGCTCGCGCGGCTGAAGAGCAAGGGGGTGGTGGTGTGCTTGCATGCGTCGGTGGAAACGATTCTGGCGCGCACGTCGCGCCAGCAGCACCGGCCGCTGCTGGCCGTGGACGACCCGGCGGAACGGATCCGGATGCTGTTTGCGCAGCGGGAGCCGATCTACCGGCAGTCGGGGACGGTGATTCTGACGGACGCGCGGCCGTTATCGGACATCGCGGGGCACGTGATGCGCGCGTGGCGGCGCGACGCGGGCGATTTCCGGCGGGCCCGGGGTGAACGCTGATGGACGCGCGGCGGGAGGAACTCCGGCGGCGGCTGGGCGAACTGGGCTTTGACGACGTGCGGTTCGCGGTGTTGTCGAGCGGACGGGACGACGGGCTGCGCGCGTGGCTCGACGCGGGGATGCAGGGGGAGATGGGGTGGATGGAGCGTTCGGCGGCGAAGCGCATCGACCCGCAACTGGTGCTGCCGGGTGCGCGGTCGGCGATCATGCTGGGCGTGAGTTATGCGGCGCGATCGGACGGGGCGGCGGGCGGGCGGCCGACCTGGGCGCGGTATGCGTTGAACGAGGATTATCACGACACGATCAAACCGGCGCTGGTGGCGGCGGGGCGAGTCATCGAGGAATTGTTTGGGGCGGGCGAGCGGGACTATCGTTACTATGTGGATACGGGTCCGGTGTTGGAGCGCGGGTGGGCGGCGCGCGCGGGGATTGGCTTTGTGGGGAAGAACGCGATGCTGATTTCGCGGCGGCACGGCAACTGGCTGTTGCTCGCGGCGATTTTGACGACCGTGGAGCTGGCGGGCGACGAGCCGATCCGGAAAAAGGTGGCGAACACCGCCCCGGCGCGGGCGGGCGACGTCGGGCTGCTGTGCGGGAAATGCACGCGGTGCCTCGACGCGTGTCCGACGGACGCGTTTGCGCGGCCGGGGGTGGTGGACGCCCGGCGCTGCGTGTCCTACCAGACGATTGAGAACAAAGGGGTGATTCCGCGGGAGCTGCGGGCGGGGATCGGGCGGCGGATTTACGGGTGCGACGTGTGCCTGGAGGTGTGCCCGTGGAACCGCTTTGCGCAGGAAGGGCGGAAGCTGCTGCTGGCGGCGCGCGGGGAGATCGCGGAGCTTACGCTGGACGAGCTTTTGGCGCTGACGCCGGGGCGTTTTGCGGAGGTGTTCCGGCGCACGCCGATCAAGCGGGTGAAGCTGGGCGGGTTGTTGCGCAACGCGTGCATTGTGGCCGGGAATTCGGGCGAGACGTCCTGGTTGCCGCAGCTGATGCGGCTGGCGGCCACGCATGAGCTGGCGCTCGTGCGGGCGCATGCGGTGTGGGCGGTCTTCCGGCTCGGCGGTGGCGCCGGGCTGGCGGCCGCGCGGGCGGCGGAAACGGACGCGAAGGTGATGGCTGAATACGCGGCGGAAGACACGCCCGTCACGTAAACGCCGCGTTCATGCGTGCGACGAAGGCGGCGGGCGGGCGGGTGGGCCGGCCGCGGAGGTCGCAGAAGGCGTGGGCGCTCTGGCCGGTGGCCAGAAGCTCGTCGCCGCGGAAAACCTCGTAGTCGATGCGGATGCGCAGGAGCGGTTTTTCGCGGATGGTGGCGACGATGGTGAGCGTGTCGTCGTAGAGCGCCGGGCGGCGGTATTTCGCGGAGACCTCGAGGACGGGGATGCGGAAGCCGTCGGCTTCGAGTTGGCGGTAGGGGAAGCCCTGTTCGCGGAGGAGCTGGGTGCGGGCGACCTCGAACCACGGCAGATAATTGGCGTGATAGACGATGCCCATCATGTCGGTCTCGGCATAGCGGACGGTGACCTCGGCGCGGGCGGCGATCATGGTTCGGCGTCGGCGGCGACGGGATGGAAGAGGGCCTCGGCGGATTCTTTCCAGCAATTGCGGGTGGCCCAGGTGCGGCCGGCGGCGCCGAGCTGCCGGCGCAGGGGGGCGTTGTGGATGAGTTTCTCGAAGGCGGCGGCGAGCTGGGCCGGGCGGTGGGGCGGGACGAGCAGGCCGGTGACGCCTTCCATGACCGCTTCGGATACGCCGCCGACATCGTGGGCGACGACGGGCAGGCCATGGGCGGCGGCTTCGAGGTAGACGAGGCCGAAGCCCTCGACGCTGTGCTCCAGATTGACGCTGGTCATCGCGAAGATGTCGGCGCGGTCGTAGAGGTCGGAGAGTTCCTCATCGGGGATGTTGCCGAAGAAGCGGACGGTGAGATCGGGTTTTTCCGAGGCGGCAGCGCGGAGGTGCGCCTCGTAGTGGCCTTTGCTCTGGCCGCCGACGACCCAGTATTCGAGGCGGGCGCGGATCGCGGGGGCGAGCATTTGCAGGGCCTGCAAGGTCAGGAGCTGGCCCTTGCGGGGGTGGAGGCGGCCGACGGTGAGGATGACGATTTTTTTGCGCGGGGTGGCGGGTTTGGGCGGCACGACGGCGAAGTCGGAGCGGAGGGCGCCGGGCGTGAGGAAGATTTTTTCCGCGGCGCCGGGGAAATGGGAGAGGAGCAGTTCCTGCGTGTAATTGGTGAGGGTGCTGACCCGGGTTGCCCGGCGGATGAGCTGGCCGGCGAGCCAGCGGCGGAGGGGGCTGCGGGCGAATTTCAGGATTTCGGAACCGTGGAAGGTCAGCACTAACCGGCGCGGGCGGAAGGCGTGGAAGAACTGCAGGAGCATCATCGTCATCATGGGTCCCGGTTCGGGCAGATAGACGGTGGCGTAGCGGAGGTCGCGGCGGTGGCGGATGAGCTCGCGGGCGAGTTGGACCTGACACCAGAGATCGTGCGTGCCCCTGAGGGGCAGGCGGCGGAGGCGGAACGGCCAGTCGGTGCGTTCGACGGCGGGCGGCGCGGACTGAGCCCAGACCTCGATATTGTAGCCGAGACTCGCGCTGGCGCGGGCGATTTCTTCGGTGAACGTCGCGATGCCGCCGCGCACGGGGTAGAATTCGTGCGTGATGAGGAAAACCGGCCGGGAGGTCGGGGCGGTTGAGTAAGCGGGCATGCGCGGGTGTGGAAGGCGGTCGGCCGGCGGTGAGTGACGGTCGGCAGAGCGGACGAAAAGGGAGTTAGGTCGCCGACCGCATTCTGGCAAGTCCGGCGATGAGGCGGAACCCGGGGCAAAGTGGCTGAAACCGCGAAATGGAGTACGACCGATGGGGTCCATCCGGGCGGGAGCGCGGCCAAGAAATGGGTTTACATTCCGAGGTCCCGTAACATACAAGAAACGAATAATGCCAGACGCAGTCTCACCCAACCAAGGCACCACCAAGCCGTTTCCGCCGACTCCGAAGCCCTTTACGCCTGAGGACGAGACGGCACTGCGCGAAGCCCTGAAGCGTTGTTCCCCGTCCGCTTTCGAGGCGGCGGTGCAGTTTCGCAAGACCGGCAATCCTGAGCATGTTCCGGCGGTGGTGATCGGGGTGATCGAGCGTTTCGTCGAGCCGGATTTGCGGATGAAGTTGAAGGATGCGGATGACGATTTACGCCTGATCGAAGACCTCGGGATCGATTCGCTGACGATGATGGAAATCGTGATTCTGGTGGAGGACGTGCTCCAGATGACGATCAACAACGACGAATTGCGCAATCTGCGCACGGTGGGGGATGTGAAGACCTTTATCGACTGCAAGATCCGCGGGCTGACGCTCCCGAAGCCGACGAAGTTCATTCCGATCGAGCACATCGGCTCGGTGATGCCGGTCCAGCCTCCGTTCCTTTTCCTGAACGAAGCCTCGGTGAGTTCGACGGCGGCGAACGGCAAATACAAGATTTCGGGTCAGGAGTTCTTTTTGCAGGGGCATTTTAAAGATAATCCGGTGATGCCCGCCTCGATCATGCTTGAGGCAATGGGCCAGTTGGCCGTGCTGTATTTGCTCGAGGGCGCGCCCACGGAGCCCGGCAAGGTCGTGAGCCCGCAGACGATTTTCTTTACCGGCTGCGAAGGCGTCCGGGCCCACCGAATCTGCAAACCCGGCGACATCCTTTCGCTTTCGATCAAACCGAAACGGATGAAAATGCCGTTGGCGACGTTCGAGGGGGCCATTCGGGTCGGGCAGGAAAAGGCCGTCATCGTCGAAGAGATCACGCTGACGTTTGGCCTGGTCGACGCCGTGGATGCCCCGGTGCCGATCAACGGGACCGCGGCGCAGAGCGCCGTCGCTGCGCCGGTGACCGTCGCGCCGCCGCTGCGCGTCGCGATCAACGCCTGAGTACGGGGCCCGCCCGGCGGGAAAGATGGGGAGAATTTACGGCGACCGCGGGGGCGCCGTTTTTTGTTTTTGGGCGGACCGACCTCCCGCGTTGACCGGCGCCGGTGAAGCGCTTTTGCTTCGGTTCCCGGTCGGCACACTCCCGTTTGGAAGGCGTGTACTGCGCCGCTCTTTCACGCATGCCCAGAGTTTTTATCACCGGCCTAGGATTTATCACGAGCATCGGCAACGACGCCGCGACCGTGACGCGCAACCTGCGCGAGCTGCGGCACGGATTTGAGGTTTACCCGCCGTTCCAGCAGCCGGAAATCCCGGTCAAGGTTATCGGCACGATCAAGGGTTTCACGACGGATTCGCCGGACCCGGAGGACTGGACGTTTCCGGCCGCCTACAAGATTAAACGCGAGCTGTTGCGCACGATGGCGCCCAACGGACTCTTCGCGCACTGCGCCATGTTGCAGGCGGTGGCCGACGCGAAGCTGACGGAGCCGGATCTCTCGAATCCGCTCACGGGGCTCTACGCGGCGTCGGCCGGGTCACCGTATTTGCTGCATTACCACAATAACCGGCTCAACAAGGTCGGCGTGATGCGCTGTTCGCCGCTCGGCATCGTCGCGTCGATCGCCGGGACGTTGAATTTCAACCTGATCGCCGCGTTCAAGATCCAGGGGGCCTCGTGCGGTTTTTCGTCCGCCTGTGCGTCGTCGGCGCACGCGCTGGGCTACGCGCTGGATGACCTGAAGCTGGGCCGGCAAAAACGGATGTTTGTCGTCGGGGCGGAAGACGGGAACGTCGACGCGATTCTGCCGTTTGCCGGGATGCGCACGCTGTCGTTGCAGACCGACCCGAATCTGGCGTCGCGGCCGTTCGACGCGGCGCGCGACGGTTTTGTCGGCACGGGTGGTGGCGTGGCGCTCGTGCTCGAAACTGAGGACGAGGTGGTGCGGCGCGGGGTGACGCCCTACGCCGAAGTGCTCGGCTGGGGCCAGGCGTCCGACGGCTGGAACGTCGCGATTTCGCATCCCGAGGGCAATGGTTCCGCGGCCGCGATGACGAACGCGCTGCGGGCGAGCGGGGTCGCGCCGGAGAATGTTGACTACGTTAACGCGCACGCGACCTCGACGTTGATCGGGGACATTTCGGAGGCGCGGGCGCTGCGTGCCGTGTTCAAGGACGCCGCGACCCGGCCGGCGGTCAGCAGCACGAAGGCGCTGACGGGGCACGGGCTGTCGCTGGCCGGGGCGATGGAAAGTGCATTCTGCGCGCTGGCGCTGCGCGAGGGGTTCATGCCGGGCAACGCGCACCTGACGAAAATCGATCCGGAATGCGGCGGCCTCAATATCCTGCGCGCGACCGAAAATACGCCGCCGGACCTCGTCATCAAAAACAGCAGCGGATTTGGCGGGGCCAACGTCGCGCTGGTCTTCAAGCGGGTCGCCTAATCCTGTGGCCGCCAACCGCGTTTCCGCCCTGCATCGCACCGCGTTCGTCACCGGGGCGAGCACCGGCCTTGGGCGGGCCTTTGTGGAGATGTTGCTCGCGGACGGGGTGCGAGTGTGGGGCACGGCGCGCGACGCCGCGCGGCTCGCGTCGCTCGTGGCGGGCCACGCGGGGAATTTCACGGCGGTGGTCCTCGATTTGCGGGACGGGGCGCAGGCGGAGGCGGTGTTTCGGGCCGCCGATCGCGCGGCGGGTGGATTCGATCTCGTGATCAACAACGCGGGCTACGGTGTGTTTGCGGAGTTTGCCGCCACGGATTTCGCCGAGTGGGCCGAGCAGTTGGAGGTGATGCTGGTGAACACGGCTCGGCTGACGCACGCCGCGGTCGGCGGCATGCTGGCGCGGAACCGCGGGGCGCTCGTCAACATCTCGTCGCTCGCCGCGGAGTTTCCCCTGCCGTTCCAGGCCGCCTACAACATCGCGAAAGCGGGACTTTCCGCGCTCAACGAGAGTCTGATGATCGAGGTTTCGGACACGGGTGTGGTCATTCTCGATGTACGTCCCGGCGATTATCGAACCGACTTTGAAGGCTCCGTCCGTCGCCCGCCCCCGCGGGCGACGGCGCCGTCGCCGCGGCTGGCGCGCGCGTGGGTGGCGTTTGGCGCGATGATGGAATCGGGTCCCGCGCCCGCACACGCGGCCGCTGCCCTGCGCCGGGCATTGCTGCGGAACCGCAGCGGCACGGTGCGGATCGGACGTTTTTTTCAGGCGGTGGTCGCACCGTTTATGGTCCGCTTCGGTTCGCTGGCGCTCAAACGCCGCATCCAAGCTGCTTATTTCAACGTCACCTGACCGAATGTCCAAGGTTCGCATCCTCGTCCTCACATCCAGCACTGGCGGCGGCCACGACGCGCGGGCGGAGGCGTTTGCGGAGTGGTGTTTTCAGCTTTACCGGCACGATGTGGACGTGCGGATCGAGCAGATGCTCGAAAAATCGTCGGTGGTGAACCGCACGGGGGTGAATCTCTACAACCGGATCCAGCGGTTGGCGCCGTGGCTGCACCGGGTGTTTTACGCGGTGATTGAGGTGCTCAGCTGGCTCAATCGGCGCAAGGTGACGTTCGGCGCGGGCTACTATCTCAACGTGCTGCAGGACTACAAACCGCACCTGGTGTTCAGCGTGCACGACTGCCTGAACCGCGGTTATTTTCAACTGGCGCGCGAAACGCTGGGGGCAGACCGCGTGCGGTGTGCGACGTATTGCGGGGAGTTTTCCGGTGGTTGGGGCTACTCGCGCAACTGGATCGAGCCGACGGTGGACCGCTATTTTTCGCGCACGCCCACGGCGGCCGACTATGCGGTGAAACGGGGCATCCCACCGGCGAAATCGCGGGTGCGGGGCTACCTGATGTTGCCGCGCTCGCACCTGGAGGTGCTGAGCCCGGTGGATCGCCGGGTGTATCAGGCGAAACGCCTCGGGCTCAATCCGGACAAGTTTACGGTGTTCCTCGCCACCGGCGGTAACGGCGCGAACAACCATCTGGCGCTGCTGCCGGCGCTCGTGCAGCACGCGGACCGGGTGCAGGCGATCGTCATTTGCGGCAAGAACAAGGAGACCTACAACGATTTGGTGCACTGGCGCGCCACGCACCCCGAGTTCGACTGCCACATCGAGGGCTACTCGGAGATCGTGCACCTGCACATGCAGGCGAGCGACGCGATCGTGACGCGCGGCGGCACGACGACCTGCGCGAAGGCGCTGCACTTCAAGTGCCCGATCATCTTCAATGCGTTCGGCGGCATCATGCCGCAGGAGGAGCTGACGTGGAAGTTTTTCCGCAATGGCGCGGCGTGCGAGAAAATTGAGGACGCCGGCGATTTTGCGCAGCTGATCGACCGGTGGATGGCGCACCCGGCGGCCTACGACGCGGTGCGGGCGAATTTTCTGAAGCTCCGCTATGAAGAGGACCCGACGCTGTTGATCGAGGAAGTGGTGGGCCTCGCGAACGAAGTCGTCGGCGCCAAGCTGAAGCGCCAGGTCTTTCCGCCCGTGAATGGCAATGGCCACGGCCCCAAGCCGGTGCCGGGTGGTGGCGGGCCGGGCGCGTAATTGGGACGCAATCCGCTTGGCCGCGATGCGCCGGAGCCACTAACGTTACCCCACCTTGTCGACCGCAGCGCCCGTCATCGCCTATCTTTTTACGACGTTCCCGAAACCCACGGAGACGTTTCTCCAGCGCGAGATCATTGCGATGCGGGCCCACGGGGTGAACCTGCGGCTGTATTCGCTGTGGGGCGGCGGCGGCACGTTCCGCGGGCTGCCGGTTGCGCGGTTCAACAAGTGGCGGCTGCTGACGCTGGTGTGGATGATTCCGTTCGAGGCGTGGCGGCGGCCCGAGGTGTTGAAGCAGGTGGTGCACGGGCTGTGGAGCCGGCGGGCGCCGTCGTGGATAAATTTTTGGGAGAACATGCTCGGGGCGGGCTTCGCGTGTCTGTTTGCGGGCGCTTTTCGCCGGGACCGGCCGGCGCTGATTCACGCGGCCTGGGGGGGCGCGCCGGCGACGGCGGCGTGGCTGTTGTGGCGGCTCGACGGGCACCGGTTCAGTGCGGCGGCGCACGCGTACGATCTTTATGAACACGGCGGCGACTGGTGGTTGAACGACAAGCTGCAACACGCGGCCTTCATCCATACGTCGACGGAGATGGGGCGGCGCGCGTTGATCGAGCGGGGGCTGGAGGCCGGGAAGATTTTTTGTATCCGGCGCGGGCTGGACCGGTTGCCGGCGTTCAAGGCGCTGCGGGCGTCGCGCACGCCGCTGCACCTGGTGTGTGTGGCGCGGCTGGTGGAGAAAAAGGGCCTCGACCATCAGCTGCGCATTTACGCCGCGCTGCGGGCCGCGGGCGTGCCGTTTGAGGCGCGCATCGTGGGCGAGGGGCCGTTGCAGCCGGAGTTGGAGAAACTCGCGGGCCGCCTCGGCGTCGCGGCGCAGGTGACGTTCACGGGCCATCTGCCGCACCACGAGGTGTGGACGCAGTTGGCGTGGGCCGACGTGCTCCTGCACACGGGGGTGATCGCGCCGAGCGGCGACCGCGACGGGTTGCCCAACGTGATTCCCGAGGCGATGTCGGTGGGCGTGCTGGTGGTGACGTCGCCGACGGCGGCGACGACCGAAGCGATCACCGATGGCGTCACCGGGCTCGTGGCGGCGGTCGACGCCGCGGAGGTGTGGGTGGGCGCGTTGCGGCGGCTCGCGGGCGACGACGTCTTGGCCGAGCAGCTGCGGCGGGAAGCGCGGGGCTGGGTGGAGGAGCATTTCAACGCCCACCGGAATGCCGAGCGCGTGCTCGCGCAGTTCAAGCGGGCCATGGCGCCATGATTTATTTCGATGTCACGAAAGCCGGTGGTGCGGGGCATCGGTCAGGGTTGATGCGCGTGAGCACGCGGTTGGCGGAAGAGTTGGGCGGGGCGGCGCAGGCGGTGCGCTGGCCGACGTGGGACCGCCGGGAGGTGCGGCCGGACGACTGGTTTTTCACGGCGGAACTGTTTTCGGAGGAGGAGCGGCCGGGGTTTGCGGCTCTGGTCGAGAATCCGCCGTGCCGGCTGGCGGCCGTGTTTCACGATGCGATTCCGCTGAAGCATCCGCACCTCACGTGGCCGCAGAGCGTGGCGCGGCATCCGGGTTATCTGAAGTTGCTCGCGCGGTTTGACCGGGTGTGGGCGGTGTCGGAGGCGAGCCGCGACGAGTTGGTCGGCTTCTGGCGGTGGCAGGGATTGGACCGGGTGCCGCCGGTGGAGGTGCTCGCCCTCGGGGCGGACTTCACCGGGCGGCCGCGGGTGACGAACCGCGGCCTGAGCGGCGTCGGCCGGCCGAATCTGCTGTGCGTCGGCATTCTGGAACCGCGGAAGAACCAGGCGTTCCTGCTCGACGTGTGCGAGGATTTGTGGGCCGAAGGCCGGACGTTTGAACTGCACTTGGTGGGGCGCGTGAACCCGCACTTTGGCCAACCGCTCGCGGCGCGGATCCGGGCGCTCGCACGTACGTATCCTTATTTACATTACCATGAGGCGGTGAGCGACGCGGCCATGGCGGGGCTGTATGCGACGGCGTGGGCGAGTGTGGTGCCGACGCGAGCTGAAGGGTGTGGGCTGCCGTTGCTCGAATCGCTGTGGATGGGCGTGCCCTGCATCTGCAGCGATCTGCCGGTGCTGCGGGAGAACACCGCAGGCGGAGGCTGCCTGCCGGTGGCGTTGAACGACCGCGCCAAGTGGAAGGAGGCGCTGCTCCGGGTGCTGGGCGGGGACGACTTGCGCCCGATCCTGACGGCGCAGGCGGCGGCTCGGGCGCTGCCCACGTGGGCGGGGGCGGCGGCGACCGTGCGCGGGGCGTTGCAGGGCTGAGCGGGCTACAGTTTCTTCACCGCATACGCCATGGCGGCGGCGATTTTTTCGAGCTGCTCGTCGGTGTGCATCGCTGAGATGGCGGTGCGGATGAGGTCCTTGCCGGCGGGGACGGCGGGGGCGATCGACATGACGGTGAAGACGCCTTTTTCGAGGAGGGCCTTCCAGAACGGGTAGACGCGCTCCTTGGAACCGAGGACGATCGGCACGGCGGGGGTTTCACTTTCCCAGGTGTCGAGCCCGAGGGACTTCAGCATCGCGCGGTATTTTTTGGTGTTGGCCCAGAGTTTCTCGAGGTGCTGGGGCTCGGACTGCATCAGTTCGAGCGAGGCTTGGGCGCAGGCGACCTGACTCGGGCTGATGGCGGCGGAGAACACGGTCTGCTTCGAGTTGGTGCGGAGATATTCGATGACTTCGCGGGAGGCAGCGACGAAACCGCCGGTGCTGGCGAGGGACTTCGACATGCTGCCGCAGAGCACGTCGACCTTGTCGTTGAGGCCGAAGTGGTCGGCGGTGCCGCGGCCCTGGCGGCCGAGGACGCCGAAGCCGTGGGCGTCGTCGAGGACGGTGAAGCAGCCGTGTTCCTCGGCGATTTCGGTGATCTCGGGGAGGCGGGCGATGTGGCCTTCCATCGAGTAAACGCCCTCGATGACGAGCATCTTGGTGGCGTCGGGGCTGGTGGCGGCGATGACGTCGCGGAGATCGTCGGGGCTGTTGTGGGAGAAGCGCTCGACGGTGGCCATCGAGAGGCGGATGCCGTCCCAGAGGCAGGAGTGGATGTTTTTATCGGCGAGGATGACGTCGCCCTTTTGGGCGAACGAGGCGACGCTGGAGAGGCAGGAGATGTAGCCGGCGGCGCTGATGTGGCAGGCCTCGCGGCCGACGAAGGCGGCGATTTTTTCCTCGAGTTCGACGTGAAAGGCGCGGGAACCGTTGGAGATGCGGGCGCCGGTGGTGCTGGTGCCCCATTTGAGGAGGGCGGCGCGGCCGGCCTCGATGACTTTGGGATGAAAGGAAAGGCCGAGGTAGTCGTTGCTCGAAAGCATGACCATATCGCGGCCGTCGAGCCGGACGGTGGTGCCCCGCTGGGCTTCCATGGCGTGGTAGTAAGGCGCGTATTTCAACCGCATCTTGGTCGCGTAGTCGTCACGACAACGCGCCAGCAGGGCCTTTTTGTTTTTGGTGAAAAATGAGAGCGCCATGAAGGGCGGCACGTTGAGTCGGCCGATTGGCGTTGGCAAACGGAAAGGCGGGTTTGCGTCCGGCGCGGACCGGGGCGGGCCCGCGGCGGCACCGGTTCGTCAGTTGCGGCGCGGCACGGTGCGCATCCACGCGGTGAGCGCCGCGGCGTAGTCGGGCCAGGTGCGGAAGCGGCGGGCGCGGGCCGCGGTGGCGAGGCTGGCGAGTTCGGCGGGCGCGGCGAGGAGGCGGCCGACGGCGGCGGCGAGACTGGGGGCGTCGACCGAGGCGAGGGCGAGGCAACCGCCGCCGCGGGCGGATTCGCCGAGGGCGCCGCGGGCGGAGCAGACGCAGGGTTTGCCGTGGGCGAGGCTTTCGATGACGGGCAGGCCGAAGCCCTCGATGAGCGACGGGTAGACGGTGAAGGCGCACGCGGCGTAGGCGGACGCGAGTGCGGCGTCGGTGGCGGGTCCGTCGTAGTGGAGCGGGCGGCCAGCGGCCTGGAGCGTGCGGAGGCGGGCGAGGGCCGCGCGGCCGGTTTGGGGCTGGGCGAGGCCGATGAGGCGCAGTTCGAAGCGGGCGCCGGTGGACCAGAGGCGTTCGCAGGCGTCGAGGAGCGCGAGGTGGTTTTTGCGGCCCTCGAGGGAGCCCACGCAGAGAATGGTGGGCCCGGCCGGCGCGGGCAGTTTGTCCCGCGAGACGTGACCAACGGGATCGACGCCGAGGGGGATGGCTTCGATGGGCGGCGGGTGGGCGACGCCGAGCCAGCGCCAGTAGTCGCGCAACGTGTCGCGGGAATCTTCGGAGTTGGCGGCGATGCCGTCGAAGGCGAGCAGTTCGACGAGGTAGGCGGGGAAGCGCGCGACGGTTTTCGGCGGGGTGAGTTCGGGGAATTTGAGCGCGATCGCGTCGTGGAAGACGGCGACGCGGGGTCCGGTCGCCGCGGCGAGGAGAGCGGGGAGGGCCGCGGCGGTCTGGGCGGAGAACACCTCGGGGACGAGGAGGCCGGAGGACGCGAGGAGGGCGGAGAGCCGAGGGCAGAGCGGCGGGGACGAAGACGGGCGGAGCAGGCGGCGGAAGCGGCCGCGGAGTTGGGCGGAGAGCGGCCAGGCGGCGCCGCGTTTTTTTGCGGTGGACTCGAGGGCGAGGTGGGCGGTTTCCCAGGGCTCGAGCGGGCGCCACGTGCGCGAGTGAGGGTCGTGGGTGATCGCAACGGCGTCGCTGGCGAGGGCGGCGTGGAGGGCGCGGGTGACGCGTTGGATGCCGGTGCGGGCACGGGTGTGGCTCGTGTGGGTGAGGTCGAGAAGGACGGGCATGGCGGCGCTCAGGGTTTTGGCAGGGTCAGGCGCAAATCATAAAGCGCAAACGAGAGGTCGCGGGCGGCGGGTTGGGGGCCCTCGCGTTGCGGGGGAGCGTCGGAGAAAAACTCGAGGGTGGCCTGGCCGTGCTCGACGAGGAGTGGGACGGTGTGAGCCGAGAGCGAGGGGGCGATGACGGCGCGCCAGAGCTCGCGGCCGTTCTGGCGGACGATGACGGTGCGCGGCGTGACGGCGCGGAGGGAAAAGGCGAGGTGCACGGGTGCGCGGGTGCGGGGCCACACTTCGAGGGTGAGGGTGCCGCGGCCGCTGCACCAGGACCAGTGGTGGCGGCCGTGTTCCTCGCGGCCGGACCAGCCCGCACCGGTGCGGGCGAGGCCGGCGGTGCCGGAGGCGTTGAGCGAGGCGAGTTCGCGCGGGTCGGAGGGGACATCGCGGAGGGCGACGAAGCCGGCGCAGACGGTGAGGTTGCCGAGGAGCAACCACGCGAGCGGGGCGCGAGAGCGGTGGACGAGGACGTTGAAGGCCAGGGTGAGGGGCAGGAGGACGCGCAGGGCGGCGCCGGGAAAGTCCTCCCAGACGGCGGTGCCGAGGAAGAGGAGCAGGAGGGTGTAGGCGACGCCGACGCGCCACCAGCGGTCGTCGGGGCGCCAGCGCGTGGCGAAGAACACGGCCTGAGTGGTGAGGCCGAGGGTCGCGAGCCACGTGGAGAACGCGAGGGTGTGGTCGGCGACGGTGAAAAGGGCGGCGGTCGCGGCGGCCCATTTTTCGACGAGGCCGGAGCCGGGGAGGGTGAAGTTGGCCCAGCCGGCGTCGGCGGGGCCGACGCGCCAGCGCAGGTAGCCGAGCCACGCGGCGAGGGGGAGGGCGACGACGAAGGCGCGGAGGACGGAGCGGAGGGAAAAGAACGGGCGTGCGGCGAGGCCAGCGAAGGCGAGGAGGGAGGTTTCGCGCGCGAGGGCGGCGGCGGCGAGGAGGGCGGTGGCGGAGTGGCGCCGCGAGCGTTCGGCGGCGAAGAGGGCGGCGGCGAGGATGGTGAGCGCGATGAGGTCGGTGAGGGCGAGGCGGACGCTGGCGAGGGCGCCGGCGGAGAAGAGCACGCCGGCCCAAGCGATCCAGCCGCGGGTGTCGGAGACGGCGAGGAGTTGCCAGAGGAGCGCGGCGAGGGCGAACCAGGCGAGGAGGTTGAGGAGCGGATACGTGTGGATGATCCACGCGGGTTGACCGGCGCCGAGCAGCCAGGCGAGGGCGGGAGGGAGAATGCGGCGGGCGCGATAGGCGAAGTTGTCCATCGCGCGCGGAAGCTCGGGGTCGCGCAGCGTGGGGTCATGGGCGATCTGCGCGTAGTAGAGTCCGTCGTAGCCGCCGTTGTCGCGGTGGACGTAGACGGGGAGATCGCGGAAGGCGGCGATCTTCAGGTCGTCGTTGGGCGCGTCGAGCTGGATGAGCGCCGTGAAGCCGTAGACGGGATGCCAGAAGCGCGCGATGAGCGCGACGAAGAGGACGAGGGCGGCGAGCGCGGCGGCGCGCAGGAGCCAGCGGCGACGCGGGGAAGCGGGCGGCGCGCTCATGGGGCGGCGGCGGTGCGCCGCCAGAGGCCGACGTTTTTCACGGTGCCGAGGCGGGTCCATTCGCCGGGGCAGCGTTCGCGGAGCGCTTCTTTTTCCTCGGAGTCGAAGAGCACAGCGCAGACAGGACGGTCGGAGCGGGCGGTCAGCGCGGTGAAGCGGGCGAACTGGACGGGATCGATTTGGTCCCAGCGCAGAATGGGAAAATCCGTGTAGGCGTAGAGTGAGCCTCCGGTGTGGAAGCAAATGATGAGCGAGTCAGGGGGGAGGAGTCGGCGGGCGGCGTGGGCGGCGTCGGCGTAGACCTGTTCGTAGCCCTTGACGTAGAGCACGCCGAGTTTCTTGGTCCAGTAGGCGGAGCCGGCGACGGCCCACAGCGAGAGGAAGAGGGCTACCGCGACGAGGAGCACTGGACGTTGCGGGGCAGGGAATCGGTGGAGAAGGACTTCGATGCCGAGGAGCGCGGCGAGGATGAGGGCGGGCAGCGCCGGCAGAATAAAGCGCAGACACCACCAGACCTCGCGCGAAACATTGTAGCAGGCGTAGAGGGTGATCACCGCGCCGAACCAGAGGGCGAGCGCGACCAGGGTGCGGTTGCGAAATTCGCGAAGGAACGGTGCAGCGAGCGGCAACACGAGCAGGGCGGCAGGGAGCAGCAGCGCGAGCCAATAGGCGAAGTGCAGGAGGGTCGGGGGCACGTAAACGGTGTCGAAGGCGGCGCGCCAATCGCCGTAGCCGGATTTCAGGGCGCCGCCGTAGAGCGTGTGATTGTAGTAGCCGAGCCAGAGGGCGCCGGGCGCGCCGGTGAGTGCGGCGAGACCGAGGCGACGCCAGTCGAGACCGAGGAGGACGACGAGGGCGGGTAGCACAACGGCGTTGGTGGGGCGCACCAGCACGGCGACGGCGAACGCGGTCCCGCAGACGGCGGCCCAAGCGCGGTGGCGGCTTGCCCGGAGAGCGGTGAGGACGGCGGCGAGCGCCCAAGTGGTCGCGAGCGTGTCGCTGAGCGGCTGGATTGAGGAAATGATAAAGACGGGACAAACCCCGAGGACGACGGCGCCAGAGGCGGCGAGAGCGGGTCCGACGCCGAGTTCGCGGGCGGTCAGATAGCAGAGCCAGAGGGCGGCGAGGGCGGCGCCGATTTCGACGAAGAGCGGCCCGAGGTGCCAACCGACGATCAGGCCGGCGGCGGCGAAGTGGAGCGGCAGACCGACCGGATAGGTGGGCGGGAGCGCGGGGTTGTCGGGGTAGGGGAAGAATCCATGAGGGGCGAAGAGGGCGCGGTTGAGTTCGGACTGCGGGCCGAACTCGGCGGGCACGCGCAGTTCGCCTTGGAGGTGGCCAGCGGCGAGGAGGCGGGCGCTGTTGAGATAGCCGGAGGAATCGGAACCGCCGGCGACGGTGGTGGTGTGGGTGGCGAGGAAAACGCCGAAGGCCGCGAGGGCGAACAGGGCCCCGGCGACGAACCAACGGGGGGCGGGCGCGGGGTGGGCGGAGGGATTCGGATTTGACATGTCGCGCTCGCGTTCTGTGATGCGGCAAACTGCACGTGAGAAATTTGGAAGACAAGCGCCCGGATCGGCCTCGTCCGCACCCCCTGCCGCGAGGAGTGCGGAACGTGGAATGAGCGCGCTCGGAACGCCCAAAAACGTCGGTTGGCTGCGCACGTTCGTGGCTTCGCCCTGGAAGGTGCTGTGTCTGGTGAGCGCGGTGTTTTTTCTGTCGGCGGTGCAGAAATTTCACGATCCGCACACGGGGTTTTCGAGTTTGATTTCGATCGGGGACCGGCTGGGGGAGAACAAGGTGACGCAGCTGAAGGGCGTGCCGCATTATATTTATGAGGATTCGTCGGGCTATGACGGGGCGTATTATGTGCAGCTCGCGTTGAATCCGACGCTGGACAACCCGGAGCTGAAAACGGCGATCGATAACCTGCCGTATCGGGCGAAGCGGATTTTGTTTTGCTGGGCGGCGTGGGGGCTCGGGCTCGGGCAGCCGGCGTGGATCGTGCAGGCGCATGCGTTGCTCAACGTGCTGTGCTGGCTGGCGCTCGGCTGGGTGCTGTGGCGGTGGTTTCCGCCGACGAACGCGGAGAATTTTCTGCGGTGGGGGGCGGTGATGTTTTCGCACGGGGTGTGCATGAGCGTGCGGCACTCGCTCGTGGACGCTCCGAGCCTGCTGCTGGTGGCGCTGGCGATGCGGTGGGTGGAAGAAGGCCATCGGGGGCGCGGGGCGGCGGTGCTGGCGTTGGCGGGGTTGGGCAAGGAGACCAGTCTGCTCGCGGTGGCCGGAGTGGCGGAGTTCGATTGGCGGGCGCCGCGCACGTGGTGGCGGCCGGGGTTGACGGCGGTGGCGGTGGCGCTGCCGTTGGTGGCATGGATGGGCTATGTGCGGTGGAAATTCGGGCCGGCGGCCGATCCGGGGCTGGGTAACTTTACGTGGCCGCTCGCGGGGTTGGCGGAAAAATGGGGCGATGCCGTGGGGAGCCTTGCGTCCCGCGGGGATTCGCCGCTGAAGTGGGCGACGGTCGCGGTGGTGTTTGCGCTGACGGTGCAGGGGCTGTTTTTCGGGTTGCGCTGGCGGCCGGCGGACGCGTGGTGGCGGATCGGCGCGGCGTTTGCGGGGATGATGGGATTTCTTTCGACGCCGGTGTGGGAAGGGTTTCCCGGGGCGTCGACGCGCGTGCTGCTGCCGATGACGCTCGCGTTCAATATTCTGGTGCCGCGCGGGCGGAAATGGCTGGCGGTGCTGATCGCGGGCAACCTGACGGTGATTGCGGCCTACAAGGAATTCGCGCCGCCGGCGCGGGAATTTTTCCAAGTGACCGGCGAGAGTGCGGTGGTGGGGGCGGTGCGGGTCGAGTTGGCGGGCGGGTGGTCGGGGCCGGAGAATTTCAACGGCGACAGCTGGCGCTGGAGTGCGGGGCACTCGCGGTTGCGGATCCGCAACGCCTCGGCCGGGCCGCTGACGGTGGCGGTGAGCGGCCGGGTGGCGGCGCTCGACACGCGCATGCTGCGGATTTTTGCTGGCGAGGCCATGGTGTGGTCCGGGGAACTGACGGAGAAAAAAACGTCGTTCCGGTTTGGGCTGGTGATGCCGGAGGAGGGGGTGACGCTGCGGTTTGAGAGCGAGAAGCCGGCGCGGAAAGTGGGTACTGATCCGCGGAGTCTCTCGTTTAACGTGTTCAATTTGGAGTTCGTCGTGACGCCGTCGGACGGGCCACGCTAGCGCATCATGGGATTGAGCGTGAAAACGTTTTTGCGGTGGTTTCCGGAATTTCGCCGGTTGGAGCGGGACCAGGCGCGACTGCGCGAGCAGCAGGTCGAGTGGGCGCGGTTTTTTCCGCCGGGGCATTTTTATTCGCCGCTGCCGTCGCGAGAGGAGATTGCGGAGGCGTGGGGGCGGGGGGGCTTTGGGCCGCCGTTTCCGGCGGTGGAGTTGAACGAGGCGGGGCAGTTCGCGCGGTTGGAGCGTTTCGCGGGCTGGTATGCGGAGCAGCCGTTTCCGGAGAAGATGACGGAGGGGGCGCGCTTCTATTTGGACAATCCGTCCTACGGGCACTACGACGCGTTTATGCTCTACGGGATGCTGCGCGAGGCGCGGCCGAAGCGGATCATCGAGGTGGGGTCGGGCTTCAGTTCGGCGGCGATGCTCGACTTGAACGAGCGGGTCTTGGGCGGCGGGGTGGCCTTCACGTTTATCGATCCGGACATGGCGCGGTTGAAGCCGCTGCTGCGGGCGGGCGATGCGGGGCGGGTGACGCTGATCGAGAAGAAAGTGCAGGACGTGCCGCTCGAGGCGTTTGCGGCGCTGGGGGAAAATGACGTGCTGTTCATCGACTCGTCGCACGTGAGTAAGATCGGGAGCGATGTGAACCGGCTGTTTTTTGACGTGCTGCCGTCCCTGGCGCCCGGGGTGCTGATCCACATCCACGACGTGGCGGGGAATCTGGATTATCCGCGCGAGTGGCTGGAGGAAGGGCGGGCGTGGAACGAACAGTATTTATTGCGGGCGTTTTTGATGAACAACGCGGCGTACCGGATCGAGCTGTTCTCGGCGTGGCTGTGGAACCAGCGGCACGAATTGATCCGCGAGCGGATGCCGATGTGCGGGCGCGGCGGGGGCGGGCAGATGTGGCTGCGGAAGATGACGCGTTGAGCGGGTGGGGCCGGTTGCGTCGGCGGGGGAAGTGATTTTGGTCGGCGGGCGTGGATCCACTGACACACACACTGCTTGGGGCGAGCTTGGGCTGGGCTATTTTTGGTCGGAAGCTGGGGCGGGCGACGGCGGCGGGGGTAGCGGCGGCCGCGGGGGCCGCGCCGGATCTCGATGTTTTGATCCGGAGCGCGACGGATCCGCTGGTGGCGGTGGAGTATCACCGGCACTTTACGCACGCTTTGCCGCTGGCTCCGCTCGGGGCGGCGGTGGTCGTGGGGATTTTGGCCCTGTATCGTCCGTGGCGCGAGCGGTGGCGGGGAAACGTCGGCGCGGTCGGGGGCTGTGCGCTGGTGGCGTGGGTGAGTCATTGTTTATTGGATGCGGCGACGAGTTACGGGACGCTGTTGCTGTGGCCGTTGACGGACCGGCGGTATGGGTGGGACGTGGTGGCGGTGGTGGATCCGGTGGTGACGTTGGCGCTGGCGGTGGGGTTGGGTGTGGCGCTGGTGCGGCGGCAACGGGCGGCGGCGTGGGCGGGGTTGGCGGTGGCCGGGGCTTATTTGCTGGGCGGGGCGGTGCAGCACGGGCGGGTGGTGGAGGTGCAGGCGGTGGTGGCGGCGTCGCGGGGCCATCGGCCGGAGCGGATCGAGGTGATGCCGACGTTGGGCAATCTCGTCGTCTGGCGAGCGCTGTACGAGTGGGAGGGGATGGTCTATGCGGACCGGATCCGCGTGGGGTGGGCGGGCGAGGCCACGGTGCGGGCGGGGTGGGGGTTGGCGCGCGTGGGGTCCGGGGATTTGACGGCGGCGGAGCGGGCGCGGGACCGGCGGCGGTCGTTTGAGCGGCTGGCGTGGTTTTGCGAAGGGTGGGTGGCGCGGAGTCCGGCGGATGCGGCGGTGCTGGGCGACATGCGGTATTCGCTGTCGACGGAAGCGTTCGATCCGATTTGGGGTATCCGGTTTACGCCGCCGGGCGAGGTCGCGGAGGTGGCGTGGGTGAACCGTTCGCGGGACCGGCGGATCGGATTAGGCGAAACGTGGAGCGAATGGATGGGCCGGGACGCGCGGTTTCTCGCGGTGCCGGGATGCGGGCCGAGCGGGGCACGGTGAGCGAACGCTTGGTCGAGCGGGCGCGGCGGCGGGGTTCAAAAGGTCGCGATGGCCTCGAGGCGGCGGCGGTAGCGGGCGCCGATGACGGCGGGGGAGAAACGCCGCTCGATGGTGGCGCGCGCGGCGGCGCCGAGGGTGGCGCAGAGCGTGCGATCGGCGAAGAGGCGGCGCAGGTGTTCGGCGGCGTGGGCGGGATCGGGGTCGGCCCAGGTGGAGCCTTTGCCGTAGGGGCCGTGGTTGCGGTCGAGGGTGACGAGCGGGGCGCGGACGGGGCAGCCGTTGGAGGCATCGACGAATTCGGCGGTCGCGGACCAGTTGGTGGCGACAACGGGTTTGCCGAGATACATCGCTTCGGCGACGGCGAGGCCGAAGCCTTCGGAGCGGTGGAGGGAGACGAAGCAATCGCAGGCGGCTTCGAGGGCGTAGATGTCGGCCCGCGAGAGGGTCGCGGTGAGGAGGACGGTGCCGGGGAGATCGGTGAGGCTGGCCTGGAGGGCGGCAAAGGCGGCTTCGTTGCCGGCGACGTTCTGGACTTTGATGACGAGGGCGGCGCCGGCGGCAGGGAGGGCGGCGAGGCGGAAGGCGGCGATGACGGCGCGGGGGTTTTTGCGCTCGGCGTAGGAGTTGAGGTCGAAGAGGGTGAGGAAGAGGAATTTTCCGGCGGGTAGCCCGAGGCGGGTGCGGAGGGAGGCGACCGAGTCGGGGCATAAAGCCCCTCCCACCGTTTCGAGCGGACGCGCGAAGGAGATCGCGTGCGGCATCGTGAGGACGGGTACCGGGGCCTTCATGGCGAGGGCGGCGGTCACGAAATCACTGGGGGTCCAAATCTCGTCGAAGTAATCGAACGCGGAAGTCCACGCGTCGGGGAATTCGGTCAGCTCCCAGGCGAAGTAGCCGATGTTGTATTTGCCGGCGCGAAAGGCCGGGCCGTGGTGGTGGTCGAGATCGCGCGAGGCGGGGGGGTCGACGTGGACGACATTCACGTCGTGCGGATTGTCGTCCCGGAGGCGGTTGGCGTAGGTCGGGTCGCCGAGGCGGTTTTTGCAGTGGAGTTTGAGGGGGACGAGGGCGGAGGGCAGGCCGGCGGCGTCGGCGGCGCGGACCATGCAGCGGGCGGATTCGCCGAGGCCGAGGTCGGCGGTGAGGAAGCCGGCGATGTTGAGGCCGAGTTGGGCGTGGGCGCGCGCGTTGGCGGCGGAGTAGGGGGCGTGGCGGACGGAGAAGTCGTAGATGAGTTCGCCGTCGAGGGTGGCGAGGCTGAGGAGGCGGAGCTGGCGGTTTTTGTTTTGGGCGCGGAAACGCTGGAGCGGGGCGAGGCCGGAGACGCGGCCGAGCCACGCGAGGGTGTTGGTGATGGCGATACCGGTGAGGCGAAGGGTCAGCGTGGCGCGGCCGGACGCGGGAAGGGCGAGGGTGAGCGACCAAGGGCCGGGCTGCAGGTTGGTCAGGGAGCCGGCGGGGCGGTCGTTGAGGAAAACGGCGAGGCCGGGCGGGGCGGTTTCGAGTCCGCGGGCTTCGGGGTGGGGGCGGAATTCGCCGCGGAGGACGAGGCCGTTTACGCCGCCGAGGGGCGGGAGGTGAATCGTGCCGCGTTCGCGAATCCAGGCGGAGTCAGCGGCGAAGTCGTCGAAGAAAATGCCCGCGTAGTCGGTGAAGCGCCGGGAGTAGGCGCCGCCGGAAGGGGGCGTGCGATGAGCGGGACGCATGGAGACGGGAGCGGAGGGAAGGGCGCGCGACGGCGGTTGGCAAAACTTTACGGGGAAGCGCGCCCGGGGCGGGCGAGCAGGAGGACGGCGCCGCCGACGAGGCTCCAGAAGACGCTGGTGGCCCAGACGAGGACGGCGAGCAGCAGAGCGAGTTGGCGGGCGGCGTGGTCGGGCAGGAGGCCGAGGAGGGCGAGGAGGCCGAGGAGGGTGCCCTCGCGGATGCCGTGGCCGCCGACGCTGATGGGCAGCACGGTGGCGGCGTAGGCGACGGACATGGCGAGCGAGACGGCGATGAACGGGAGTGAGAGACCGAGACTGCGGGCGAGGAGCCAGACGGAGAGGAAGTCGAGGAGCCAGATGGCGTAGCTGGAAGCGAGGGCGAGGGCGACGGGGGTGGAGTGGGCGCGGGCGAGGATGTCGGCCAAGGTGGCGGTGCGGGTGGGGCCGAGGCGGCGGGCGAGCCACGGGGGCGGTTGGCGGCAAAAGAAAACGAAGGCGACGACACTGGCCGCGGCGAGGACGGCACAGACGACGAGGAGGATGCGGAGTTCGGCGTGGCGGGCGACGGCGTCGAGTTCCAGGAGCAGGGTGAGTACGGCGAGGCTGAGGAGGACGACGAGGCCGAGGACGCGGTCGAGGACGGTGGCTGCGAGGCCGGCGGCGTGGCGGGCGGGTGCGTCGCGGCAGAGATAAAAAGCGCGGATGGCGTCGCCGCCGAGGCCGCCGAGGAGGAAGGCGTTGTAGAAATTGCCGATCCAGGTGGCGCGGTGGGCCCAGTGGAGGGAGAGGGTGAGGCCCTGGGCGCGGAGGAGGAGCCACCAGCGACCTGCCTGCAGCGGGAAGGCGAGGCCGGCGAGGAGGGTGGCGAGGGCGACGAGGCCGCCGTCGAATTTGCCCCGGAGGGCGAGGAACTGGGGCCAGTCGATGCTCCCGACGAGGGCGGCGACGAGGAGTGCGGAGCAGGCGTAGCGGGCGGCGCGGCCGGCGGGGGTATCGAGGAGGGCGAGGAGGCGGCGCATGGCGGCGGACGGAGGACGGAGGACAGAGGACGGAGGACAGGGGACTGACGACGGAGGACAGAGGACGGAGGACAGGGGACGGAGGACGGAGGACAGGGGACTGAGGACGGCGGCGGGCGGCAATGGATAATGTTGCGGGCGGGCGGCGCGATCCTCCTCATCGATGGTGCCGCATGAACAACGACGAATATGTGAAGCTGGCGGAGGTCGAGGACCGGATGTGGTATTTCCGGTCCTTGCACGCGCATGTGGCCCGGGTGATGGCGGGCGCGGGGGTAAAGCCGAATGCAGCGGTGCTCGACGCGGGGTGCGGGACGGGCGGGATGATTGTGCGGCTGCGGGAGGCGCAACCGGGCTGGAAATGGAGCGGCATCGATTTCATGCCGATCGCGTGCGAGCTGGCGCGGCAGCGGTGCGGCGTCGGCACGGAGATCCGCGAAGCGAGTGTGACGGCGCTGCCGTATGCAGAGGGCAGCTTCGACGCCGTCGTTTCGGCGGACGTGATCTGCCAGGTCGTGGATGCGGACGTGGCGGTGAAGGAGTTTTTTCGGGTGCTGAAGCCGGGCGGTGTGGTGGTGATCAATGTGCCGGCGTATAGGTGGATGTGGTCGTATCACGACGATTCGTGTCAGACGAAGCACCGTTACACGCGGCCGGAGGTCGAGGCGCTGCTGCGGGCGGCGGGTTTCGGGGAGCGCTGGAGCACGCATTTGAACGCGCTGCCGTTTCCTTTGCTGTGGGCGAAGCGCAAGCTGTTCCGGTCGGCGACGGACACGAGCGACATGAAGGCGTATCCGGCGATCGTGGATGCCGCGTTTCGTCTGTTGGTCGCGCCGGAACACGCGTGGCTGAAGGCTGGCGGGCGGTGGGCGTGGGGTTCGTCGGTGTTGGCGGTGGCGCGGAAGCCGGAGAAGAAAAGTTGAGCGTTGAGTCCGGAGAGTTGAGCGCAGAAAAACCTCGGACGAATGATTCATTTCCCGGTCGCATTGGCGGTGCTGGTTCACGTGCTGTGGTGGGGCGCGGGGTTGGCGATGCTGGCGATGCCGCGGGTGTGGCGGCGGTTTTGGCCGGTGCTCGTGGTGCCGGCGGGACTGGCATTGCAATCGGCCGTGGTGTGGGCGGGGGCGATGGCGGGGTTGAAGGGCACGAACAGCTACGCGGGGTGGAGCGAGGTGGTGCCGGCGGTGCTGCTGGCGGGCGCGCTGTGGCAGCGGTCCCTGCGCTCACGCGCAGGGCTCCGGGGGGCGGTGCGGTCGGCGTGGGTGGATGCGCAGCGGATCGGCGTCGTGGGGTTCGCGGGCGCGGGGGTGTTGGCGCTGCTTGTGGCGCCGCTCGCGTGGGCGTCGAAGGGGTTGACGACGATCTCGCTGGGGAGCTGCGATGCGGGCGACTACGCGGCGGGCGCGCGGGTGTTGCAGGAATTCGCGCGGACGGAACGCGGCGGATTTCTCGGGCTGACGGAGGTGGTGCGGGTGCAGTCGGTGGACAATTTTTTCGACTACTGGACGCGGTTGAACCACTTTACGCCGTCGGCGTTGATCGCGTTCAACGGGTCGGTGCTCGGGTGTGGGCCGCACGAGGTGACGAGTGTGCTGACGATGGTGCTGCTGGCGGGTTCGCTGCCGGTGGTGTTTTGGATGGCGCGGGCGGTGATCGGTTTCAGTGCGGGGCCGAGCGTGGCGGTGGCGGTGCTCTACGGGCTGAGTCCGCTGAATTGGTATGTGGTCGGGCACGTGGCGCCGGGGCAGCTGTTGGCGGCGATGGCGGTGGGGCTGATCACGTGGGCGGGGGTGGCGTTGGGGCGGGGGCGGCTGACGTGGGCGCGGGGAGCGGGTTTTTTCGGTGTGCTCGCGGTGGGCTACTGGCTGGTGTTGGGGAGCTATAATTTTTTCGTGGTGCTGTGTCTCTTGCCGGCGGTGGCGTATGCGGGCGGTTTGGCCGCGTGGCACGGGGAGTGGCGGAGATTCGGGCGATGGTGGATCGTGATGCTGGCGCCGCTCGCGGCGTGCGGGATCGTGTTTGCGGGGCGGGTGGCGGGGTTGATCGAGCGGTTTCAGCTGCTGCGGACGTATGATTTTGGCTGGAAGATTCCGGCGCTGACGCCGGAGGGCTGGTTGGGTTTGGTGAGCGGACCAGCGTTGGAACCGTGGCGGACCGGCGGGGTGCGGTGGGTGCTGGCGGCGGTCGTCGTGGGGCTGCTCGGCTGGGCGACGGCCCGGGCGGTGCGCGAGCGACGGAAAAAAGCGTGGATCGCAGTCGCGGTGACGGTGCCGGTGTTGGCGGGTTATGCGTTCCTGGAGTGGCGCGGCGCGCGGTTGGGCACGAATGCGAGCTATGACGCGTTCAAGTTGTTCACGGTATTTTATCCGGTGATGCTGCCGGCGTTTTGCTGGTGGATCACGCTGCGGTGGAGCCAGCGGTTGACGGAGTGGATCGGAGTGATGGGGGTCGCGGGGGCGGTGCTGCTGGGCAACCTGGTCGGCACGGGTATGATCGCCTGGCGGATGGCGGCGGCGCCGCTGATCGTCGACGGCGGATGGCGGGACCTGCGGAAGATCGAGGCGATGGGTGACGTGGCGTCGGTGAATGTGTTGTTGCCGGACATGTGGTCGCGCTTGTGGGCGAACGCGTTTTTGCTGAAGAAGCCGCAGTATTTTTTGACGGATACCTACGAAGGGCGCTGGCACACGGCGTTGCAGGGCGAGTGGGATCTCGCGGGTGGAATGATCGCGGTGAAGCCGGCCGAAGGCGCGCGAAAGCCGGTGGGGAAAGGGATGGCGCTCGTGGACACGCGGGGCGGAGATTTTACGCGGGTGACGGTGGGTGACGGCTGGTATGAGGAGGAGAGCGATACGCAGTCGGGGGCGCGTTGGCGGTGGACGAAAGGCGAAGCGACGCTGCGGATCGAGAACCCGCACGCGTGGCCGTTGCGGGTGGTGTGCATGCTCGACGGGTGGAGCCTCGGGGCGCGGGATTTGACGCTGGCGGTGGCGGGGGCGAAGGGAGCGGACGTCGGGCCGACGGGCGAGAGCCGCGCGAGGAATCTGGGCGGGCAGCGCGGGCATACGGTTTTTCCGGAGATCGTGGTGCCGCCGGGCGGGGCGACGGTGGCGTTGCAGTCGGCGCAGCCGTGGATGGGCGCGGTGGGCGGAGAGACGCGGCCGCTGGGGTTGTGTGTGTTTGGGCTGGAGTTCGCGGTGCGGCGATAGCGGGGGGCTTTGCCGTCAGTCGAATTTCTTGACCGTGGATTGCGCGGATTGCGCGGATCAAGGCAGCGAGAGGATGCGGTCTGATCCGCGTAATCTGCGTCATCCGCGGTCAAAATCTTCCGGGCCGGTCGGAGACCCGGCCCTACTTTGGGGTGGCGCGGTGGACGGGGGCGTATTGGCTGGTGGGCCATGGCTGAGACGAAAAATTTGCGGCGGGTGTATGCGGGGAAGCGCGTGCTCATCACGGGTGGGTTGGGCTTTATCGGCTCGAATCTCGCGCGGGAGCTGGTGCGGCTCGGGGCGACGGTGAGTGTCGTCGACTCGCTGATTCCCGAATATGGGGGCAACCGGCGGAATTTAGCGGGGCTTGCGGGGCAGGTGAAGGTGCATGTCGCGGATGTGCGCGACTGGCCGAAGCTGCCGGCGCTCGTGGCGGGGCAAGATTTTTTATTCAATCTGGCGGGGCAGACGAGCCACATGGATTCGATGACGGATCCGCAGACGGATCTGGACATCAACGGGCGGGCGCAGCTGGCGATCCTCGAGGCGTGCCGGGTGCATAATCCGGCGGTGCGGATCGTGTTTGCGAGCACGCGGCAGATTTACGGAAAGCCGGATTATCTGCCGGTGGACGAGAAGCACCCGGTGCGGCCGGTGGACGTGAACGGCATCAACAAGCTGGCGGGGGAGTCGTATCACCTGCTGTATTCGCGGGTGCACGGGATCCGGGCGACGGCGTTGCGGCTGACGAATACGATCGGGCCGCGGATGCGGGTGAAGGATGCGCGGCAGACGTTTGTGGGGGTGTGGATCCGCCGGCTGGTCGAAGGCGAGGCGATCGAAGTGTGGGGTGGCGAGCAGCTGCGGGATTTCACCTACGTGGACGATGCGGTGGGGGCGTTTTTGCTCGCGGCGGCGAAGGACGAGGCGGTGGGGGAGGTGTTCAATTTGGGCGGGCCGCCGGCGGTGACGTTGGAAGGACTCGCGGCGATGCTGGTGGAGCTGAATGGCGGGGGCTACTATTTGGTGAAGACCTTTCCGGCCGAGCGGAAGAAGATCGATATCGGGGACTACTATGCGGACGACCGGCTGATCCGGAAGAAACTGGGGTGGCGGGCGCGGACGGATTTGCGGACGGCGCTGAAGCGGACGCTGGCGTATTACCGCAAGGAGCTGAAGCACTACGTGTAAACGGCGCCGACGAAGGCGCGCAGCTAACAAAAAAGACAGAAGGGTTTTCTTGCGGCGCGGAGGGGTTTGGCGACTAATGGGGGGCGATGCCGGACCCCGCACTGAGTTTTGTCATACCCCTTTATCGCAGCGCCGAGACCATCGGTGCGGTGGTGCGGGCGATCGAGGAGTTGAAGATCGAGGGCGGGCACGAGATCGTCTTGGTGAACGACGGGAGTCCGGATGGGACGGCGGAGGTGTGCCGGGCGTTGGTGAAGCAGGCGCGGGTGCCGATCACGTATGTGGAGCACGCGCGGAATTTTGGGGAGCACAATGCCGTGCTGACGGGCTGGCGGAACGCGCGGGGGGCGCACCTGGTGAATCTCGACGACGACGGGCAGAATCCGCCGGCGGAAGCGGTGCGGTTGTGGCAGCACGCGAAAAAGGAGGGGCTCGATATCGTGTTTGGCCATTACGCGGTGAAGCAGCACTCGGTGTGGCGCAATTTCGGGAGTTGGTTTACGAACCGCATGACCGACTGGGCGCTGGACAAGCCGCCGGGTTTTTATCTCTCGAGCTTTCGCTGCGTGAGCGCGTTTGTGGCGAAGCAGGTAATCGGATACGCAGGGCCCTATCCGTACATTGACGGACTACTGCTCCAAGTGACGCAGCGCATCGGGTCGATCGACGTGAGGCACGAGGCGCGGGTGGCGGGGGAGAGCACCTACACGTTGCGCCGGTTGGTGCGGCTGTGGCTGAGTGCGTGGATCAATTTTTCCGTGTTGCCGCTGCGCGTGGCGACCGTGCTGGGGCTGATCATTGCCGCGGTAGGGATGGCGGCGCTGGCCGGGGTCGCCTGGCTGTGGTGGATCGACCAAGGGCCGGCGACGGGTTGGGGTTGGCTGATGGCGGCGCTGCTGATTTTCTCCGGTACGCAGCTGGTGCTGCTGGGGCTGATCGGCGAATATGTCGGCCGGATGTTTCTGGCGGTGAACCAGCGGCCGCAGTCGGTGGTGCGGGACGTGCGCCGCTCGGGCGGCTGAGAGCGGAGAGCTGAAAGCGGAGAGTGGCGCCGTAACGATTCAGCCGTAGGTCAGCGCGCTGGCGCTCCGTCCGAAAACGCGCCTGCAAGCGGGCGGCCTACGAAGGGACCCTTCAGTTTTTGAAGGTTCGAGGACAATGGCGTCGGGCTGAATGGACGCGGCGCCGAGCGGAGAGCAGACGCGCGCTTCAGGAGTTGGCGGGGCCGGGCGGGAACATTTTTTCCCAGCGGGCGAATTCGCGGGCGAGGGCGGCGGCGAGGGCGCCGAGGGCCTCGGGCGGCGGGGTGCGGGTGAAGCCGTGCAAGAAGAGAAAGGTGCGGAGGGCGAGGTCGCGGTCCTGGTAGCGGGGTTCGGGAAGGATTTTTTCGTAATGGTCGCGGCACCATGTATGGATCGCGCCGGCGTCGGTCGCCAACTCGTGGCGCCAGCGGCGGGCGAGGCGGTAGGAGTTTTCTTCGTCGCGGAGTTTGCGGCCGACGGAGGCGCTGACGTGGTGGCGGACGATGCTGGTGAGGGCGACGGCGTTGAGGCGGCCGAGGGCGCGGGCGCGAAAGCAGAGGTCGACGTCTTCGCCGCCGTTGACGTAGCCCTCGTCGAAGCCGCCGAGGTGCTGCCAGAGGGCGCGTTCGACGAGCACGCAGGCGCCGGTGACGGCGGGAACGGGGCGGACGGTGGAGCGGAAGCGGGAAAAGGCCGAGGGCAGGGCGCGGTCGTGGACGGGTTTGCCCTGTTGATTGATGATGATGCCGGTGTGGTCGATGACGCCGGTGCGGGCATCGAGCTGGATGTTGCCGATGAGGCCGGCGCGGTCGGCGAGCGAGCGATGGGCGCCGAGCATGGGATCGAGCCAGCGGGGGAGGAGGACGAGATCGTTGTTGAGGAGGGCGAGGAAGTCGCCGCGGGCGATCGCGACGGCGCGGTTATTGGCGGCGGCGTAACCGAGGTTGCGATCGTTCAGGACGACGCGAAAGGGCGGGGTCAGGGTCGCGAGCCAGGAACGGGTGTCGTCGGTGCTGCCGTCGTCGACGAGGACGATTTCGTGGGGGAGGCCGGCGGGGAGCGTGGCCTGCAGGCTCGCCACGCAGGCGCGGGTGAGCGCGAGGTTGTTGAAGAGGGGAATGATGAAGCTGACCTGCACGCGGGGGGGAGCGTGGGCGGTGGGGCGGGCGGGGTAAAGCGAGGATCCCGAACCACCGGCCGATCGGCGGCTGGCTTAGGCTTCGGCGGCGAGGCGGCGGAGGTAGGCGCCGTAGGAGGATTTGCCGAGGCGGGTGATGTTGGCGTCGAGGCCCGCGCGGTCGATCCAGCCCTTGCGGAAGGCGATTTCCTCGAGGCAGGCGATCTTCAGGCCTTGGCGGTTTTCGATGACGGAGACGAACTGGGCGGCTTCGAGGAGGGAGTCGTGGGTGCCGGTGTCGAGCCAAGCGGTGCCGCGGCCGAGGAGTTCGACGCGGAGTTTGCCGGCATCGAGGTAGAGGCGGTTGAGGTCGGTGATCTCGAGTTCGCCGCGTTTGGAGGGCTGCAGCGTGCGGGAGATTTTGACGACGTCGGCGTCGTAGAAATAGATGCCGGGGATGGCGTAGTTGGATTTCGGTTGCGCGGGTTTTTCCTCGAGGGAAAGGACACGTCCGTCAGGGGCGAACTCGACGACGCCGTAGCTCGTGGGGTCGGAGACGTGGTAGCCGAAGATGGTGGCACCCTGGGTGCGGGCGCCGGCGGCCTCGAGGCAGCGGGTGAAGTCGTGTCCGTAAAAGAGGTTGTCGCCGAGGACGAGCGCGGAGGGTTCGGCGCCGGTCAGGAAGCCGGTGTCACCGGCGATGTGGAAGGCCTGGGCGAGGCCGTCGGGACTGGGCTGCTCGGCGTAGGAGAGTGTGAGGCCGAGGTTGGTGCCGTCGCCGAGGAGTTTTCGGAAAAGGGGGAGGTCGGTGGGGGTGGAGATGACGAGGATCTCGCGGATGCCGGCGAGCATGAGGACCGACAGCGGATAGTAGATCATCGGCTTGTCGTAGACGGGCATCAGCTGTTTGGAGACAGCGATGGTGAGGGGCCAGAGGCGCGTGCCCGAACCTCCGGCGAGAATGATTCCGCGACGAGAGGACGCGCCAGTTGAAGTGGGAAGTTGAAGTGGAAGAGAAGGCATCGGAGGGAGTCTTTAGCGGTCGAGGGATTTGATGAGGCCGTGGATCATGCGGGAGATTTCGCGGAGTTCGGCCACGAGGACGCGCCCAGTGTCCGAGGCAACGTAAGATAGCGCGATCGCCCGGAGCATCTGCGAGCGGGTTTCTCCAGCGGAGCCTTTGGCGTAGCCGAGGAACTGCTTGAACTCAGCTTTGCTGGTGCGCTCTGCGCCCTCAGCGATGTTGTCGGAAATGCTGTTCGCCGAGCGGGTGATCTGATCCTTGAAGCCCCAGTCGCGGCAGTCGGCGAGGAGGCGATAGACCTCAATGCTCAACCCGTGCGAACGGCGCCAAACCTCAAGCTTCTCGAAGGACTCGTCGGCAGACTCCATGATGCTTCGACTTAAACTTATTGC
Source organism: Opitutia bacterium (assembly GCA_947461205.1). GTDB lineage: Bacteria > Verrucomicrobiota > Verrucomicrobiia > Opitutales > Opitutaceae > GAS368. Next base: position 2,825 of record CANHJG010000045.1, on the reverse strand, counting down.
TTAAACTGCCGGCGTTCAGCCGGCATGGCCGAGGCGTTCGCGGGCGTATTTCTTGGCGGTGATGTCGGCGGCCCAGCTGCGGTGGGTGAGATACCAGTCGACGGTTTTCGCGATGCCGGTGGTGAAGTTTTCCTGCGGGGCCCAGCCGAGTTCGGCCTGGAGCTTCGTGCAGTCGATGGCGTAGCGGCGGTCGTGACCGGGGCGGTCGGCAACGTAGGTGATCTGCGCGGCGTAGGGTTTGCCGTCGGCGCGGGGGGCCTTTTGGTCGAGGAGGGCGCAGATGGTGTTAACGATTTCGATGTTCGGTTTTTCGTTCAGCCCGCCGATGTTGTAGGTCTCGCCGACGCGGCCTTTTTGGAGGACGAGCCAGATGGCGGCCGCGTGGTCCTCGACGTAGAGCCAGTCGCGGATCTGCATGCCGTCGCCATAGACGGGGAGGTTTTTTCCCTCAAGGGCGTTGAGGATGACGAGCGGGATGAGTTTTTCCGGGAAGTGATATGGGCCGTAGTTGTTCGAGCAGTTCGTCGTGAGGGTCGGGAAATGGTAGGTGTGCTGGAACGAGCGGACGAGGTGGTCGCTGGAGGCCTTGGAGGCGGCGTAGGGGGAGTTGGGGGCGAAGGGCGTGGCCTCGGTGAAGGCGGGGTCGGTGAGGGAGAGGGTGCCGTAGACTTCGTCGGTGGAGACGTGGAGGAAGCGGAAGGCGGATTTGCGGGGCGCGGGGAGTTTCGTCCAGTAGAGGCGGGCGCAGTTGAGGAGGCGGAGGGTGCCGACGACGTTGGTTTGGATGAACGGCTCGGGGGAATCGATGGAGCGGTCGACGTGGGATTCGGCGGCGAAGTTGACGATGGCGTCGATCGCGTGTTCGGCGAGGAGGCGGGTGACGAGGGCGGTGTCGCCGATGTCGCCGTGGGCGAAAACGTAGCGCGGGTCGGCGGCGAGATCGGCGAGGTTGGCGGGGTTGCCGGCGTAGGTGAGGGCGTCGAGGTTGACGAGGCGCGTCAGCGGGGAGCCGGCCTCGGTGAGGCGCTGGCGGATGAAGTTGCTGCCGATGAAGCCGGCGCCGCCGGTGACGAGGAGGTTCATAATTCGAATGAATCGGTCGGGTCGATTTGGGTGACGCGAACTTCGCGCACGGCGTGATCGAGCCAGTAATGGATTGTCAGATCGCCAACGACCCAGACGCGAATTTCCCGTCCATCGGAATCGAGGTAGCGGAGATGACCATCGCGAAAAGGGTGGGCTCCGAGATCGTCCAACTCCCGAAACAAGGCGACGCGGCGCTCAACGGGCAGATAGTTGAGAATGCTCCCGGTGGGCCGGTTAAGCGTCCATGCATAGGGAGCCATCAACGCCCTTCGGAAATTAATTTCTCGTGGATTGCGAGGACTTCGTCGCGCGGGAGAATGTCGCCGGCGGCCATCGCGCGGTTTCGTTGGGTGATCTCTGCGATGAATTTCGGATCACTGATGCGATCGAGCAACGCCAAGTAGCGGCGCATCCAGGCGCGCTCTTCGACGGAGAGGCGGTTGGCCGTTTCTTTTAGCTCGGCGGTGGACATGGCAGGACGCTACGGCTCAGGCCGCCTTTTTCCAGTTTTTTAGGTCGCGGGCGACGGCTTCGTGGACCTCGGTCATGACGATGCCGACGGAGGCGAGCTTGGCGGAGGTCATCACGCAGTTGGAGCGCGGGGTCTTGGCGGCGGTGTGCATGAAATCGGTTTCGTCTTTGAAGAAGACGTAGTTTTTCGGGCAGACGCCGCTCTTTAAGATGTGTTCGACGACTTCGTGGGTCGTGATGTGGCCGGGGTTGGTGACGTTGTAGGTGCCGAAAGGGACGCGTTTTTCCCAGCAGGCGAAGGTAGCGGCGACGAATTCCTCGAGCTGGGAAATGGAGTTTTCGGCGGCGAGGAGGGTTTGGTAACGCATCAACTTCGTGAGGTAATTGCGGGGGTTTTCGACCTCGTTGAACGGGATGCGCAGCCGCCAGGTGAAGACGTTGGGGGTGCCGGCGAGGACCTCTTCGCCGAGGGCCTTGGTGCCGCTATAGAAGGAGCAGTTGTTGGTGCGGAAGGTGAAGTTCGGGGTGTCGGTTTCGCTGAAGCCGGTGCCGTCGGAGCGGGAGCCGGTGTAGATACAGCCGGAGGAGACGTGGCCCCACGGGATGCCGGCGTCGGTGCAGGCCTGGGCGATGAGGCCGGGGAGGACGCCGTTGCCGAAGAGGCACTCGGTCTTGTGGAGTTCGCAGGCGTCGACGTTGGGTTTGCCCGTGTAACCGGCGGCGTTGAGGAGGAACTCGGGGCGGTCGCGGAGGAGGGCGGCGCGGAGGACGGCCGGGTTGGTATAATCGACGTCGGCGCGGCGCAGATTGCGAAAAGGGATGCCCTTGCGGGTGAGCAGCGCCTGATAAGCTTGGCCGACGTAACCGGAACCTCCGAGCAGGTAAATCATAGAGGGACGCAGGAAAGAGGGGCGGTGACGGGGGAACAAGGGTTTTTTCCGGGGGAAGGGGCCCGGCCGCTGGATGGTCGCGTGGCGGAGCTCCCTGCGAGGACCAGGGTGGGAAAAAAACGCCACGCCCGGGTGGGCGTGGCGGTGGGCACCGAGGGGAAGCTCCGGGCGGGTCGCCCGGCTTCCGGTTAGAATTTCAGCTTGGCGCCGAACTGCAGGCGCCAACGGGATTGGACGTTCTCGAGGACGAAGTTGCTGTTCGGGACGGGCGAGTTGAAGGTCGGGGCGATCTTGCCGGCCGCGGTGTAGGTGGCGCCGCCGAGATTGAGGCGGCGAAAGACGTCGTTACTGATCAGAATTGGCTCTTCGTAGTAGTTG